>NZ_JAPZLB010000004.1:0-456859 GCF_033804635.1 Mycobacterium sp. RTGN4
AAAGTGATGGTGTCAGCCATAGGTCACAGCGTACTACAAATTGTAAGACAGTGGCGGCGTTGTCGGGTATCGCTGGAATACGACTGAATCGAATACGGCGGGTTACCGGTACCTCTGCCATTCTTGAAGTGTGACCGACAGCCATCACCCGCTCCGTCTTCGCTCCATCGCGACGTGAGTATCGCAGCAGCGGAGGGTGATCCGTTCCCGGGCTGGTTCACCGACTTCCTCAACGACCGTCAGACGCGAAAGCCTTCGGCGCACACCATGAAGGCCTATCGTCAGGACTTCATTGCGATCGCGCGCCTGGTCACCGACGGCGAGCCGTCGCATCTCGGGGTAACTGACATAACGAGAGAGTCGATGCGGACGGCGTTCGCCGCCTACGCGCGTGATCACGAAGCTGCGTCGATTCGCCGATGCTGGTCGACCTGGAACGTGTTGTGCACCTTCCTCTACACCGGCGAACAGCTGGCCGCCAACCCGATGCAGCTGGTCGGGCGACCCAAGCTGGCCAGGCCTCTCCCCAAGGCCCTCCCCCGCGCGGCAGTCGAAGCGCTGCTCGAGACCGTCGCGCAGGACCAGGCCTCCGAGCGCCAAACTGACTGGGCTGAACGTGATCTCGCAATCATCCTCGTCGCGCTACTGGCTGGCCTACGCGCTGAGGAGCTCCGCCAGGCCGACATCGGCGATATCCGCACCACCGACCACGGCGGTGGCGTCATCCACGTCAAGGGCAAAGGCGGAAAGGAGCGCAGCGTGCCCATTGAGGGTGAACTACTTTCAGTCATCGAGGCATATCTTGAGAGCCGCGCTACCCGCTTTCCCAGCACCACAAAGCACAAAGCAAACGCTAGCGGTCCTCCTTTATCGTGGTGGCCCACGCGTTTTCCGCTGTTCGTCGGCCGAGACGGTGACCGGATCACTCGCGGCACCCTGCAATCACGCATTAAACGAGCATTCAAGCGCGCGGGCCCCGATGCGCAACCCGTTCCCGGTGCCCTGGTGCACGGGTTGCGCCATACGTATGCCACCGAACTGGCTGGCTCTGACGTGAGCGTTTACGCACTGATGAAGCTGCTCGGCCACGAATCCATGACCACGTCGCAGCGGTACGTCACAGCTGCCGGCACTGAAACCCGGAGTGCCGCAGCGCGGAATCCTCTGTACGCATTGATCCCCGATGAGTCCAATATCTAGCAAGACGCGCCGCCGCGGCCTAGCTTGCGGCGCGTATGACGCCCCCCGTGGAGCGGGTTTCGCGACAGTGGAAGTGACACAATGGTTTTCGCTGGATGCGCCTTTCCGAGCTGTCCTCGGGCTTCGATCTCTGAGTCGTCCGAACGTAAATTCCGCATCGTCGTTGTTGTGCTCGTCGCATTGTCGGGACTGTACGACGGGCGTCGAGGAATGCCGGCGAATCGGGTTCACGTTCGCGACTCGGCCGCGACGCTGCGCTGGTTGGCGCGGTAGGTCAATGAGTGACCCGTTCGACCGCACTGAGCGGCTCGAACGCAGTGGTTTAGATCGCGGCTAGCGCACCCCCGTCGACAGCGCTCAGGTCGCGGTCCAGGGCAGCGCTTCTAGCGCCAGCGCTGCCACCGCTTCGAGTTTGCTGCGCCCGGTGCCATCGCGGGCTTGGGAGGCCATGCCCTGCATGGTCACGCTGGTGAATATCGCCAGTGCGGAGGCGTCGGTGTCGGTAGGCAGTTCACCGTTGTCGATCGCCAGGCGGATCAGTCGTTCGAGCGCTTCCAGATCGTTGGCGCGCTGCGTCTGCAATGCCTGCCGGACCTCCGTTGTGCTGCAGTTGACGGCGGCGCTGATCACTAGGCATCCATGGGGCAGGTCGGGACGGGTGTAGTTCTCGGCCGCCTCGCGCAACATGCGTGCCATACCCGCCTTGAGGGTGGGCTCCTCCAGTAGAGCTTTGGCGATGAAGGCGTGGTGCTTGCGGCTGTATTCGTGTACTACCTCGTCGAACAGTTCGCGCTTGCTGCCGAAGGCCGCATACAGGCTGGGGGCGCCCACGCCTGTTGCCGCGGTGAGGGCGGCCATGGAGGTCGCCTCATAGCCGCGCTCCCAGAACAGCAGGAGCGCCTTCTCCAGCGCCGCGGCCCGGTCGAATTCCCGCGGGCGTCCCCGCGGTGTCGTTGTCGTCACACCCCCATCATATATGTAGCGATCGTTAGACAAGCCTGCTAGCGTCCCATTGTGTAACGATCACTAGAGAAAGGTGAGGCCGATGGGAGCACTCTCGGACAAGACAGCGCTGGTCACCGGTGCGAGCCGAGGCATTGGACGCGGAATTGCCGAACGACTGGCCCGCGACGGCGCCCTGGTTGGGGTGCACTACGGCACCAACCAGGCCGCCGCCGCGCAGACGGTGGCCGCGATCGAGAACGCCGGCGGTACCGCGTTTGCGGTGGGCGCCCCGCTGGGAGGGGACGGAGACGCCGAGGGGCTGTGGGCCGCCTTCGACACCGCGGTCACGGAGTTCACCGATCACCCAGGGGTGGACATCGTCGTCAACAATGCCGGCGTCGCCGTGTACAACTCCATCGGCGACGTCGGCGAGAAGGACTTCGACGAGGTGTTCGCGATCAACACCCGCGCACCGTTCTTCATCGTGAAACACGGGCTGCCGCGGCTGCGCGACGGCGGCCGGATCATCAATATCTCCACGTCGGCCGCGACGCGGATCGCCTCACCAATGACGATTGCCTACTCGATGACCAAAGGCGCGATCAACGTCATGACTCACACGCTGGCCCAAGAACTCGGACCCCGCGGCATCACCGTGAACGCGATCGCGCCCGGCGTCATCGAGACCGAGCTCACCGGCTGGCTGGCAGACCCCACGATGCGGGAACAAGCCGCCGCCTGGTCCGTCTTCGACCGGCTCGGAAGCCCAGATGACATTGCCGATGTCGTGGCCTTCCTGGCCTCGCCGGACGCCCGCTGGGTTACCGGCCAGATCGTCGACGCCAGTGGCGGAACCCTGCTGGGCGCAAAGTTCTAGGAGCCCACAGACCATGACACTGTCAGATGAGTACGCGCCCAGCCGGTTTCACGAGATCCGCGACCAGGTCGCACTCTATGAGGCCACCGACGGCGGTCAAGGAGGCACCCTGCGAGGCAGACCTGTCATCATCCTGGCCCACCGGGGAGCCAAGACCGGCAGACTGCGTAAGACCCCGCTGATGCGCGTCTCCTATCAGGACGGCTACATCGCGGTCGCCTCCTACGGCGGCCACCACACCCACCCGGTCTGGTACTACAACCTGCTCGCAAACCCCTTAGTAGAGGTGCGCGACGGCGCAGCCACCAAAACGATGCGGGCTCGCGAAGTCACCGGCGCCGACAAAACCGGCCTGTGGAGGATCGCCGACGCGGCTTGGCCACACTTCGCCGACTACCGCGCCAAAACCGACCGAGATATCCCGATGTTCGTCCTACAAGCCCCCTGAGTCCGTACCACCCACCCGCCCCGCTCAATCGACCATCTTAGGAGGATCCGCATGCCCGTCTCCAGCCGCGAATGGCACCTTGCCACCCGCCCGATCGGACAACCCAAGCCCACCGACTTCGCCTGCATCACAACAACAGTCGCCGACCCCGGACCCGACCAGATACTGGTCCGCAACGATTGGCTGTCCGTCGATCCCTACATGGTCGGGCGACTCAACGCCGGAAAGTCCCGACTTTCTGACATCCCACCCTATGAAACCGGCGAGGCCCTCACCGGCGGCGCAGTCGGCACGGTGATCGCCTCACACGCCGACACTGTGCCAGTCGGGGCGATCGTCTCGCACTTCCTGGGCTGGCGCGAATACGCCCTGCTGCCCGCCAACACCGTTCAGGTCGTCGACACCGCCCCCGTCCCGGCCCAGTCCTATCTCGGCGTGCTCGGCGTCACCGGGCTCACCGCCTACGCCGCGCTCACCGTGATCGCGCCGGTAAAGGCCGGCGACGTCGTGTACGTCTCGGCCGCCGCTGGCGCCGTCGGATCCGTCGCCGGCCAGATCGCCAAACACCTGGGCGCCTCCAGAGTCATCGGCTCAGCGGGTGGCCCCGACAAGATCCGCCGGCTTGTCGAAGACTTCGGCTACGACACTGGACTGGACTATCGCGCCGGCAATCTGCCCGCACAATTGGCTACCGCGGCACCCGGAGGTATCGACGTCTACCTCGACAATGTCGGCGGCGATCATCTCCAGGCCGCACTCGGCGCAATGAACGTCGGCGGGCGCATCGCCTTGTGCGGCGCGATCTCCGCCCTAAGTGACGGCCCGCTGCCGCCGGGCCCGAGCAACTTGCCACTGGTCATCGGGAAGCGACTTACCCTGCGCGGCATCAACGTCGCCGACCACTACGACCTGCTCGCCGACTACACCGAACACGCGATCGCCTGGCTACAAGACGGCTCGCTGGGCAGCCAAGAGACCGTCGTCGACGGCATCGACAACGCCGTCGAGGCGTTGCTGACGATGATGGGCGGCGCCAACACCGGCAAGATGCTCATCCGGCTGCCACCGGCCTGACGTCAGCGAGAAGCGATCGTGTATGAAGAATCTGAAGAAGGGGTGCTCATATCGTCGGCGCCAGCCATCTCGGTCGAGGTCGGCGACAATTTCACTGACACCAGCGCTATCGCCGCAGTCATGACGCGGGTTTCTTCCTGTCTTGCGGAAGGCGGCAACCGGTATAGCCCGAAACCACCAGATTTCCCTGGTAGGCAATCTTTACGAATATGCCGGTCGGGCCATAAAACCCAACACCGTGATTAGACGGTCCATCCTGCATGGCCTGTTCATCGGTCGCACCAAGCTTGGTCGTGATGCTCTCGCAGCTGCCAAGATCGCTGTCCAGTCCGCCTCGGACACGGCCACCGCAACCGCAACCTGATCGGGGAAGAAGTAGCGCTTGCCGTCGGTCTGCTCGTATGGGGTTTCGCAGTTGTCGGCGGAGCCCTGGTGCGGTGTCGACAATTCGACTGACGGGATGAGTTTGCTTCCCGCCGTGGTGATTTCGTCCATCGCGCTTTGCACCTGCGTCTTGGTGTCCTCGAGTGACGGCAAGGCCTCCAGCTGTTCGAGCGCTTGGGCCGCTTGAGTGGATGGTGTGGGCGGGTAGGGGTCGGACACGTTGCATCCCGTCATGAGCAGGGCAAGGACAGCCACACACGCGGTGGCGCTACACATCCGGACGTCCGTCACAGCTGGACTCATTTCTGCCGGATCGCATTGTCATCGAGACCGGCGATGACGGCGGCGATGTTGTAGTTGGTCGTGTGTGCGGTTCCATCGTGCATGAAGCGCGGGTAGCCGCTGTGCCCCTGAGCGCCACCAAGGGTGAGCGTGCCACCGCTGCCATCCGGCACCATCGCGGGACCGGTGGCCAGATGGGTGAAATTGGGATTGGTCGCCGGGTTGGGCCCGAACTGCCCGGCACCGGTCAGATCCGGGCTTCCAGACCGCCACAACTGAAATTTCACCCCCGGGCATCGGACAGGTTGTCGGTGGTGAGTGGTTCCATTGGAACGACCGCGAGCGGAGGACACATGTGGGAAAGCGCCGGTATCGACACCGATCAGACGAATGAACAGGATCGCCACGCACTCGCGCGGCTCCTTCAAGCCCGCGGCGAGCAGCATGCAGCAGCCATCGTCGCCGTGTCGGGCTATCAGGACGTCTGCGTGGACAACTGGGACGGCGGGCAATACGAGGCGGTCTTGGCCGTACCACCCGAACTATACGACCACGCCCGCAATGAGTTCGCCGTGGCGATCGACAAGGCCTGCGCAGATCTGATCGGCGAAGAACGCTACCGCGGCCTCGTTGTCACGTTGCGGCGGACTCCTGTCGATCCGGATTGGGTCGCCGGGATCGTCCAGGCGCTACGCCCCCGGTGGGTGCCATCCGAACGGAGCGACGTCGCCGAACTGGATCCGGCACAGGCCTAGCCGACGAACGTCTCAAGGAAGCCCGCGGACTGCGCAAGAACGTGGCGATGCACGACGCCCCGCCCACTCGAGCAACTGACAACCGCACTCGCCGGCACGCCCTCACGCTAACGCGCATCCAGAAGCCCTGTTGCACTTGTGCTTCCACGGATCTGTTTCTCAACCCAAGGTGGTCACACCTGCACGGCGTGGCAAACTAGCGACTGCCGTGTTGGGGCGAATGTCGGCGCTGCGAGTTCGCATCCAGAAAATGGGTGCTGTGCTCTGTACAATTTGAGTTTGCTAGCGGGACATCCGAGTATTTGTAGCCTATAGGCAACATCGCTCAGCTAAGGCTCACGTTGCACGTCGCTTTCGTCTATCGGCGCGACAAGATTCAAAGTTTAACCGTCTCGCACGCGCCAGGTATGCAGTAATTCTGAGCAGCATCTATGCCCTGAGGAAGACGGGGCTGGCGTGAGGAACAGCGACCCGTCTTCTGCACCGAATCTGCCGGCATATAGCGCCGATCGCGGATCGGTCGCCAAGTCCTTCGTTCACAGTGACCGTCGGCGCTCGCAGATAGCTGAGCATCTTGTCGAACGTGCTGGAGTGTGCTGGACTAACCAATAGCTAGCACCCCCTAGCGACTGCCCAGTAGCGAGCAGACATCCACCCCAGGACGCCCAGGACATCTGTTCACTCGATGGGGGCGGCAATGCACCGGTCTGCGCACTTCACCGCGGAGGAGGACGGGAGGACACCTGACCAGCATCGAATAGCACTGTGCGGCAACCCAAATCCGTTGCCCACGTCCAGATACTGAAAAAGCCGGGATAGTAGCCCGGCTTCTTCGGTGCGGCCCACGAGCCGCTTCGCGTCGTCATCCCCACTAGGAGTAGACATGTCTATTTCAGACTGCTCAACGCAAGTTGTCAAGCCTCGGGACCGCAGACCCCGCGCCGTGGGCGGCTCACCGGCCGACGACGCCGAACGGTGCGGATCGTGACGGGCGCCGCGATGGCTTCCGCAGGCGAACGGTTGCCGGTCAACGCGGCGCCGTACACGATGATCTTGTACGAGGATCCCAGCGGCCGCCGCGTACGGTCACGCATCGTCCCCGAGCTTGCCGCAGTACGGTTCGAGCAGTCGGCGCCCATCCGTAGATTCCCGGCGTACCCCGGTCGGCGTTCTCACCAAGGCCGATACTGGCTTTCGCGGTCGGGCGCACACGTGCAGTTCGAGTCGCGTTTCGAAATGACTGCCCTGATGGTGCTCGACTTCGAAGGCCAGGCGGTAGCAGTCAGCTCGAACCCGTTTTGGCTGCTGTGGCCGCGCGGATCTGACCCACAACGCCATGCACCGGACTTCTTCATCCGCCGAACGGACGGGTCGGTTCTGGTGATGGATGTCAAACCCGCGTCTCGGTTGACCGACAACGACCGCATCCAACATGCACGGACGCGCGCCGTCTGTGGCGAACTGAGTTGGGAATACCGAGAATTCACGAACATCGCAAGTCCGCTCGAGCGGAATCTGCGGCTGTTGTGCGGTTACCACCATCGCCGGTTCGGCCCGTCAGCAGCCATCCGTGACGCCGTGCTCGGTGAACTACGTTCCAGTGACGTCGAGGCCATGCGACTCGACACTCTCATCAATACCGCTTGTGCGCGAACGGGGTTGCACGACGGCGTGATTCTCTGCGGCGTCTATCACATGCTGTGGTGCGGCGAGCTTCAGGTCGACCTGAACTACCCGTTGACCTGGGATACGACGGTGCGGGCATGATCGAGATCACCGGCGGCGACCTCATCGGCTTCCGAGGCAGCACGTGGCAGGTCCGGGGATCCGACGGCTGTCTTCTCACGTTGGTGTGTCTCGACGACGGCAACGAGCTCACGCTTCCAGTTGGGGTGGTGCTATCGGACGACACCTTCGTCGAGCCAGATTCGGCGGCACCGAGTGTCGCCGATCAGCGTCTGCTCGACCTTCTCACACCACACCGCCGACGTGAGGCGGAGTTCTGGCATGACCACATGTACGAGGTCAAACACGGAATCCCATTGCGGCACATCGGCATCATCGCTTCGGCACCACCCATCACGACGATCGAGTCGCGTCTTGCGGCCAAGCGTACGGAACTGAGTCGCATCGGCGTTCGCGTCTCGATGACCACGATGTGGCGTAAGTGGCGGGGGTACACCAAACGCGGAGTGATCGGCTGCGCCGACCAGCGCGGGATGCCCGGTCATGTCCGCCTGCCGGCGGTCAGTGAGGTCGTCAGCCAGACCCTGCGCACGGTGAAAGCCGAGTTCGTCGACAAATCGACCCCCACCAAGAAGCAGATCATTCAAATCGCCGAACGTCGGCTCTTCGCTGAGGACGTCGCCGTGCCCTGCAGGTCATCGATGTATGACCTGCTCGACAAGCTCGACCGCGGCGAGCACCTCACCGGCGACGCCACGTCGCGCCGCAGCCACGCCACCAGTCCCGACCGGGCATTCGGCACGATCGTGGCCCTGTTCCCCGGCGAAGAGGTACAGCTGGATTCAACACCGCTGGACGCCATGGTGTTGATGGCCGATGGACAGATCAGTCGCGTCGACCTGGCCGCCGGCATCGACGTCGCGACGCGCAGCATCACCGCCGCCGTGCTGCGCCCCAACGCCTGCAAGACCGTCGACGCGCTGGAACTGCTGTCGAAATCCATGATCCCCCAGCAGATGCTGCCGGGCTGGCAAGAAAACCTTGCCATGGCGCGCAGCTACCTACCCGAGGTGATGGTCGGCGACGACGACATCAGCGCCAAGCTTGCCAACAAGCCCGTCATCGACGTGCGCGGGGTCGTCGTCGACCGCGGTCGAATCTTCGTCTCGGACACGTTTGTGCGGGCTCTGGAAACCCGCGGCATCCACCATCGCCATGCCCCGCCCTACACACCCACCGCCAAACCGCACGTCGAGCGACTCATCAAGACGATCGGCGACGACTTCGTCAAATGGATCCCCGGTTACAAGGGCCGCTCCGTCGCGCACCGAGGTCGACACCCCGAGCGCGACGCCGTGTGGCCGCTGCCCATTCTCCAAGCCCTGCTCGACGAATGGATCATCACCGTGTACCAGAACAGGCCACACTCGGGAGTCACGCTCGCCGCAGCGCCACGAATGAAGCTCTCCCCCAACGCCATTTACCGCGCCCTCACCGAGTCCTGCCCAACCGCGGTCCGAACGCTGACCCGCAACGAATGGATCGGCCTGCAACCCTGCCGGTGGAGGGTCATCAACCGTTACGGGATCAACCTGTTCAGGTTGGTCTACGACGACGACTCTGCACGGTTTCACGATCTGCGGCGATCGAAGTCCCCCAACCGCAAGAACAACGGTAAGTGGGAGATCCGCTACGACCCCAACAACCTGCTACAGATCTGGGTGCGCGACGTGTCGGTCACCGACAACGGCACCGGCCAGCAGGTCTACCAGGACAACGGGTGGATCGAGTGCACCTGGAAACTGGCCAAGTTCACCACGATTCCGTTCGGCGTCGACGTGCTGCGCGCGATCCGCCGCGAACTCGGGACCCACATGACTGGCAAGCAGGTACTCGATCGCGCGGAGGCCATTCATCGCCAACTACTGGGCGGTCCCGGTTCGACGACACGTCATCAGCTCTCCCGCGCCGAGACGACCGCCGGACGATCCAACCTCACCCGCCGAGAACTCTGCTCCCCACCAACCGATGCCGCCGAGCCTGATGCGCCCAACACTGCACCACAAGCGCCGTCGACGGCTCCATCTGCCCACACCGGCGTCGAACCACTGCGTGCCCTACGTCTATCCGAAAGCTGGTGACCCATGGCCTGCCCGACCACCAAAGAAGAATGGCGCGAATACTGCACCCACGAAGCGACACCCGATTCGCAGCGACCGTCACTGAGCATGGAACAGCTCAACGCGCTATCTCCGACGCGACGATCGACCTACAACGAACGGCGCATCGACTACCTCAACGAGGAACGGGTCTTCCCCACCCGCGACCTGTCCAACATCTTGTCCATGGCCAGAAAACTGCTCCGTAGCTCGCGAACGAAGAAGTTCGTCGCCCGACGAGGAATACGTGTCTCCGGCGATGCCCGCATCGGCAAGTCCACCGCAGTCATGGCAGCAGGTAAACGCATCGACGCCGAGCTACGCCGCGAAAACAGGCGCGACCGCGATCTGTCCTACCTACCCGTGGTCTACACGACGATCGCCACGGCGAGCACACCCAACAAACTCTGGGTTCGCCTTGCCGACTTCGTCGGCGTACGCGAACTTCGGGGCCGCAACACCGACGAACGACTCGTCGACCTCGCGCACCTGTTGAAACACCTCGGAACACGATTCGTCATCGTCGACGACGTCCAACGTCTCAACACCGACCACCAGTCCGGAGCCGAAGTCGCCGACACATTGAAGGTGTTCGCCGAAAACCTCGACGCAACCATGCTCTTCGCCGGAATATCCCTGACCACGGCTCCCCTATTCACCGGTGAGAACGGCGCACAATGGCGCGCACGCACCAAGCCCGTCTACATGCGCGACTACGAGCTGAGCAACGAGGCCGACCACCGCGAGTGGTGCCAGCTGATCGCAGCCTACGAACGCACACTGCCCTTGCCGCTTCACGAGCACGGACTGCTGGAGCGCAACGCCGACTACCTGTATCACCGCACCGGTGGCTCCATCGCCTCGCTCAGCGATCTGATCACCGACGCCGCCACCGATGCCATCGATCAGGGGGTGGAAGCGATCACGCTGGATCTGCTCGACGCGGTCGCCGTCGACGACGAACACCGAGGACACGATGACCACCAATAGACACCGCGTCCACACCCGTCACGGCCTCGAGGCGCACCACGAGGACGGCGATGCCAACGATCCCCTCGACTATCTCGTGACGCACCGTGCTCTGCCCGTCCGCGTCCGGCCGATGACCGCGGAAACCGTTACCAGCTATGCGCGCAGAATCACCGAACGCAACTATCTGCGGCGCGGACTGCTGCCCGCACTGTCGCGGCGTCACCCCTTCCTGCCCGTACTGTCCACCCTGACCGGGTACACCGAACGCCACCTCGTCTCCGCACTACCCGAACTACGAACACCCAGCATTCTGCGGGCCTGGCCGCACCTCTACGGCGAGGTTTCAGCCCGCCCTGGAACTCGGCCAGCATGCACACTGTGCGTCGCGTCCCGCCTCGGAACCAACGAGGCCGTGATGGTCTTCGCCAGCCACGAACAACTGATCTGCCCCACTCACTACCGTTGGCTGGGCACCGGGGACATCACGTGCACTCGAGCACGGCAATTCTCCATCGCATCGTGCCCGGAGATCTCCAGCGCCAATCTCACACACCGGCTGCTGGTGAAACGTTGGGGACGCGGACCGACACGCGCAACCTTCATCGACGCCGTCATCTGCCTATCGACGTGGAGCCGCTGGCCGGCAGTACTTCGCGCACCCGACATCCAAAGGCGACGGCACCTACTCGGAATCACCGAAGACACCCCGCCTGTGCCGCCCGAAGAGGTCGCGGCCTGGTATCCCAACGCAGTGTCGTTGACTGGGCTCATTCTGGATCAGCGCAATCAGATCACCAAGGCACGGTGGCTGACCCCCGACGTCGTCGTTCACAGCGTCAAACGCCTCCAGGACGAAGTCGTCGCCGGACTATCTCCGGGCGGCGCGTGGGATCCCTACCGTCGCGCAATCGTCAGTGAGCGCCTCGAGCCAGACACCGAAGTCGAATGCCGACCGCAACCACCGACTCCGGGCACACACTCCCGCCTCCCGCCGCCCGATGCCGCCGCTGCTCTCGGCCGCCTGCAACGCGAAGACGAGACCCGAGACCGGTAACTGCACAACGTGATCGGGGCCCCACCGCATCCTTCCCCAATCGCCGGAAGGGCCGAGACATAGCGCTGGACCGCCGGGGGCCCAGATTCACCGGCAGCCTGGCGCTTCGCGCTGTCCACGAAGGGGCTCGAGGAGGCTACGTCGCTCACCCTCGCCAAGGAAACGGGCGGCGACAGAGGCACGGCCTAACCCGAGGACACCTCCGAACGGGCGACCGAAGCCTCACTACTTGACCTCGACAACAACGCTCACACCAGGTAGTCGCCTCGCTCACCTCGTCGCTGCTGCAGTCTCGGCAGCCATCCCAGGCAAGCCGACCACTGTCGTGTGGGGCTAGACGGCTGACCGCTGTGCGACAACGGTCGCCGCAAGTGCGCGCACGCCAGCGTCGCGCGCCGACGAACTGAGGTGGTGCAGCAACCCAAGGTAGTGGGTGGTCTGCAGCTTGGCGGTTTCGGCGGAGAACAACGAGGCTCCCATGTCTGTGTGGCGCATTCGCCCAAGGCCTTTGACGGCATGCAGGGCCGTCAATGCCTCGTAACGCTCTGCCAGATCGACATCGGACATCGCCGGCAATGCAACACCGAATCGCCCCAGCGCACTGCAATACTCGCGGGCCAACTCGTTGCGTGTCGTCCATGCCGATGGGTCGTCGGCGGGCAACAGCGGCAGGTCGTCGATGACGGTAACCGCCTCTTGCAGCAGGGGCAGGTTGATGCTCGATTCGAGGTCGATGAGGACGAGATCGTTGTCATGGGTCCACAGCCAGTTGCCGGGGTGTGGGTCCTTCTTGGCCACGACGGGTGCACCTGGCTGGGCGAGGAAAGCCAACGCCGCAGACAGTTCGGCCCGATCGTCGGGACTTAGGCCGAGTTTGCGGCCGGCCTTGTCCAGTTGACCGTCGAAGGCCCTTCGCTCAGAGTGGGCTGCACCGGCCGGCGTCGGGTGGGTTGTCCAACGCCAGCCCTGGTAGGCCGCCAGGTAGCGCAGCGCCTCGCGGAAACGTTCCAACGGTGCGGGTCCAGCGCCGGCCTGAGGGTCAACGACGCAGGCGCCCAGGACGCGGCCCTGGGCCCTGGACATCACGTACACGGCGTCGGTGTCACCGATGTTGACGACGGCCAGTGGTTCGGGCAGTACCCATGTCCGCGGGCAGTTCTGGGCATCGAGCCAGCGCCGGAACGCCTCGGTGTCGTCGTGTTCCTTGATGGCAGCATCGCGTGACAGTCGTTTCAGGACGAGCGCCTTTTCCAGGAGACGATGGGGATCGTTGATGATCCGCACCCCGCGTTCGCCAGCGCGCACCTGTCCGCCGAGGATCGATGCACGGAATTCGCTTGTGGTCACGGCGAGTTCGGCCGCACGGGCCGTGAGCGCGGGGCGGTTTCCGGCGATGAGCAGATCGCTGAGTTCGGTGGGCGGTTGGCCGGACAACTTCTCGGAGTCCAGGCGTTCGCGTTTGGTGGCGAGGCTGGCCAGCTGCAGGACCGACCATGGCCAGTGGGGGTCGCATACCGCCGCTTGCAGCGCGCGGCGCGCGGCCGAAGTGAGCTGGGAGTCATCACTGGTGATGTCGCAGAGCCGCAGGGCGATCGCGGCACTGACGCTACGGTTCTCGCGGACGACGTTGCCATTGTCGAAAGCTTCGTCTTTGAGGTGCAACGCTTGTTCGAGGTCCTCGACGGAGTTGTCCCGCACCCCGCGGCGGTAGTGGGCGTCACCGAGCAGTCCGGTGAGTTCGACGGCGTGCTGACCTGCTTCCCGTGCCGCCTGCAGGTGAGTGACGGCGAGGTCGAGCAGTTCGGTGTTCCAGGTGAGGGGGTAGCCGCGCAGCGCCGCCTCCCCCAGGCGGCCGTGCGCGATCGTTGCGTCGAACATCGCGCGGGCCAAGTCAGCGTTGCGCTCCGCGAGTTCGAACGCCTCACGCAGCCAGGTGACGGCCTCGGTCAGCAGGCTCGCCGCCTGTTCGGCGTCGACCTCGTCACCGCTGAGCAGCATCTTGGCCAAAGCGAGGCTGCACGTTGCGGCGTTGGACAGCGCGTCGACGCTGGGATGGTGATCGACGGCGTCGAAGCTGCGCCGGTACAGCTCGACTGTTCGTGCCAGGCCGTCGACGTCCTCGGTCTGTCGCGCCAGCAGCCAGGACAGCAGGGCAGCATGGCCGGCGACGTGACGGCGGCCGGCCGCACTCAGTGCCGGATGGTCGATCTCGACTTCGAGACGGCCCAGTGCGCGGTCGAGACGACTGCCGTCGGCCTGCTCGGGGGAAGACTGGATCAGCACCCGACAGCCACGCATGAGCGCCGCGGCCGGGATTGCCGACGCCGCTGGGACGGCCAGGATTTCGTCGATGACCTCGCCCAGCCGAGTCATGTCGTCGCCGGCGATGGCGGCGTCCACCGCCCGTTCGAGATCGTCGAACTGAAATTTCGCGTCGGTGTGTGGTGAGGACGCCGACAGCAGCGCTCGGGCTTGTTCGCGATCGTGTTGGGCCGCTGAAGGATTGTTGGCGCGCATATGGATGCGTGCCCTGTCGAGCAGCCCGGCGACGATCACCCCGGCGGCGATGTGCCCGGTGGCGCGCGGGTCGAGCCAATCGTCGAGGGCGTCGTCGAGGTGCACTCGGTTTCTGCGGCCGTCAGCGTCGGCGTCGAAACGGTACAGGGTGTTGCGGACCTGACCTCGCTTGGCGAGCAGGTATCCGGGGTGCACACCGGAATCTTGTTCGGCGGCTAGGGCGTCGGTGTACTCGGCGTCTGCTTGGCGCAGCATTGGCGTGCCCTCGACTGTCAGGCCGGCGCGCACCGCGCTCAATCCGAGTTCTAGGCGCAGGTCGGCACGGGCGCCGCGCAGGCGACGCGTCGTTGCGTTGCGCGAATCCAATGCGTGCAGGGCCGCCGTCAACGGGGCCGGATCGCGCGTGAGGGCGTAGCGGCGCAAGTGCCCTTCGGCGAGGTATGCGTAGTGTTCCTCGCTGCGTTCGCCGAAACCCTCGGCCAGCAGCGAATGCTCGTGGGCTTGATCGAGCAGGGCGAGCCGTTGTACCCCGTCTTCGGTGCGCCGTGCCACGATGATCGACGCGGTGGCGATTTGGCTGTGATACATCCGCTTTTCGTGATCTTTCAGGCGCGGCTGCTTTTGATGAACCCACAGCAGCACGGCCACCGACTGCTTCAGCAGATAGACGCCGATCGGTGTGCCGGGCTGTTCGGCGTCCAGGCGCCGCCCCAGATGAAAGTAGCGGCTGCCGAGTTGTCGGCGGATTTCGACCTGCGTGCGTGTCAGGCCCATCCGCTGATCGCCGAGCACCGCACGCAAGTCCGGCAGGTCGCGGTCGAACTGTTCGCGGAACAGCTCCAACAACACGATCCAGGCAACCTCGTCGGACTTGGGCGCCCCCCGGGTGCTCTGCCACGCCGACACCAGCACCCGGGTGTCCGGGTCCCGCTCCAAGCCTGCCAGCGCGTGTCCCTCGATGCGACGCTCTAGCCGAGCAGTCAAGTCTGCAGACACGTCGAGGCCATTGCGCACCAGTTGGCTCGTCACCGCGGCGACGGTGTGTTGATCTACCACGGCGCCGCGACTTGCTCGCGAGCGGTCACCGCGAACTCACCTATGGCGACACGGCTCGAATCGGTCCGATCGTTCACCTCGGCGCGGTCCTGGGCGTTCTTGATCGCCGCCGTCCGGTCCCGGGCATCTCGGGCGAGCGTGACGAGGTTGTCGTCAGCGGCAAGGAGTTCGACGTCGTAATAAGCCGCCCAGGCCGCGCTGCGCGCGGCGTAGACCGCCGAGTTGTCGACCGTCGCACCGGGATAGGCGTGTTCGGCGAACCACCTGTCGGTGAGTACCTTGCGGAACTCCATCATCGCGGCGGTAAAGCTGCGATACGCCTCGATGCGGCTCTCGTGTAGCCGCGCGTGGGCAGTGTTGCGACGCTGCAGGTATTGCGTCAACAACGCGCCGACCACCGTGCCGGCCAAGGCCCCCACCACTCCCACTAACGCAGTCCCCATAGGCCGGATAGTACTGACATCAGTGCTCAAGAGGTGCCACCCAGACTGCCGATGCCCGCTCGGCTCGATGCCACCAACTGTCGCACGTCCATCCGGTCGTCACGGCTGTCCCGCCGACAACTGTTGACCAGGCGTCGACAATCGGTGCCCTACACCGCAGCATCAAGTACCCGACGCCGCGCACCGCAAACGTGCAAACCGCCCCCTGGTCACACTCCCCGTGGTAAGTCCCCCAGCTGACGGCGACGCGGGCCGAGTTGGCGTTGTTCCCTCGCGTGCCAGGGCGGCCCTCGACTGCAACGCGAGCGCCTCTGAGCGCCGGTCGATCAGCTACTCGGTTTGCGAAATAGACACCGCCAGAACGCTTCACCGCCATGAGGACTTTGTAGCTGTCGATCATTGGCTCTCGTCGGCAGCATCACACTTCAGGGAAAGCTGTTGTCATCGTGTTGATTACAGAGTATTACTGATAGAATTATCAGTATGCTCTCGATGCCGATTGGTCCGCGGCGCGTCAACGATTTGCGGCGGGTGACGATCCCCACCCGCGAGGCGAGCACGGTCGGCATCGCGCCGGATTCTTGGGTCGTGGTAAGCGCCGACAAACGCGATGACGGCGTACTGGTGATCAGACCCGCACGCGGTTCGGCACGCAGCTACGGCATCAGAGACCCGAAGAGGGCTCGCCGAGTTTCCGACACCGGTCAGGTCACCTTGCCTGCGGCGCTACTCAACGGATCGGGCATCGAGGTGGGCGGTTTCGTCGCGTTCACCTGCACGCGGACGGGGTTGCGCGTGTTCTCCGCGGATCGAGTCCGCGGACCCGAGCGCAGGTCGGCGTGATGACCGATCCCGGCGCAGTCACGCCGCCAGGCGTGAGGCACGATTGCCCGATGCTGGGTGGCGATGTGATGCATCCGATCACGTACTCGGACCTCGAGGTCGTCGAACGAGCGGTGCGCACGGTGCGGGCGTCGGCGGTGGTACTACCGGCCACGGATCTGTCGGGGTTCCATGGATTTCCCCTCATCGAGTGGTCTGCGGGGCTGGCTGATCGCTTACGCGGCGGGGCCGGCCCGATGCTGGATCGGGCCACGTTGTCGCTGTGGGAGTCGTGGCCCTCAGGTGTGGAATGTGCCCCACCGCCGGCGCCACTGCGGATCCTGGGTTTCGCGTCGACCGCGTCGTGGCGGCACGCGGTGCGTGCCACGCGCGCGCTTCGCGGGTTCGGCGCCGGGTGCGTGCTGACGACCACACGGCCCTCGGTGATCAGACTTTCGGAGGCCGATTTCGCCGGGGTGTACGTGATCCAGGTAAGCCATGACGGGGCCAACGAAGTGCTGGTGCACGGACGGGGTGGTATCGAGTCCGCGTCGAGAATGGTTGCCACCCGTTACTGGGAGGAACGGTTGCTGGCGCACGCGTTGCGGGTGGGTGCGGTTAGACGCCCACCGTGGACGGGGCAAGCTTGATCCATTGGGCCAGTGAGTCCTTCGGGATCCACAGTCCGTCGGTGGCCTCTCCGACGGCGAAGTGTTCCAGCTGCGCGTACAGGCACATCTGAGTCCACGCCGAGGCTGCAGATTGTCCCGTGGACACCGCGGCGCTCAGCGCGTGTCCGATGTCGGCCAGGGCGGCGACCGAATGCTGAAACGCGGCGTCGGGCGGATGGGGATCCGACGCGATCCAGGTCAGGTCCCGGCCCGCGCAGTACGTGCATTCGCATGTCCACGCGGCCAGGCTCGGATCGAGCCGGTAGGCGTTCTCGAACCGGGTGTTCAGGAAATAGCCGAGTAGCGCCGGAATGAGGAACGACAGGTGGTTGGCTCCCCCGCCGCCGTCGCGCAGCGGATAGATGTGCCGATAGGTGGAGGTCGTTCCGACCGCGGCGCCGGCAGCGCCGTGCGCCAGCGCTCCGACGGCGGCGGCATCGGAGCGCAAGAGCAGCACCGGGCTGTCGGCCCGCAGAATCTCGACCAGCCCTGCCACTGCTCCGGGCTGATCGAAGGGGTCCTTCTCGTCTTCGACCATCACCGCGACGGGCGCCGAATGTTTGTCGATCAAGTCCTTGAGCGTGGAGGCGTCCTCGGTGAGCCACGTGCCGGCGATCGGCAATGCGGTGATCACCCCGGGCCCCAGCGCTGCGCCGGCCTTTAGCGTGGTGGCGAGTCCGTGGTGGTCGCCGGCCGCGCAATATCCCGAGTCGGTCAGCGCCCACGGCAGGTCGTGGTGGTGCTGGAAGGTGATCCAATCCCGTTGCGGGGGTGCGGATGCGAGTTTGCGACCCTTCCCCGTGTACAGGCTGGCGTCGATGAGGATGTCGGCCTTCGGCGCGTGCTTGCGGGTGTGGTGGATCGCGCCGGCGCTGTCGGGCTTGGCGTGTGCTCGTCGCAGCGGGCCGACCGAGTAGACGATGCCGACCCCGTGGGTTCCCACCAGTTCGGTCGCCGCGCTCGCGCGGTGACATTCGGCCTGCACCAGTAGATCCGAGTTCAGCCCGGGCAACGCGCGGCTGGAGATGTGCGACATCGGCACCGAGTGTTCGGCAGCGTTTTCGGTCATGGGTTTATCAGCCTCAATTGGGTGCGGGGCGCGTCATTTGATCGCCGGGGAAGGTAATTGCGTGCAAAGGCGTCGTCGGTCATGACCGCTGCGCGGGCCAGATCATGC
The DNA here is from genome assembly GCF_033804635.1 of Mycobacterium sp. RTGN4. Taxonomy (NCBI): domain Bacteria; kingdom Bacillati; phylum Actinomycetota; class Actinomycetes; order Mycobacteriales; family Mycobacteriaceae; genus Mycobacterium; species Mycobacterium sp. RTGN4. The sequence continues at coordinate 18,523 of NZ_JAPZLB010000004.1, forward strand.
ACGGTGTAGTCGTGATCGGCGACGTGCACGTCGATGACCGATGTCAACGTCCGCGGCGTTTCGGCCGCGAAGGTGCCGGGCTCGACCGTGCGCCACCCCAGTCTGCCCAGTTTGATCTGGAATTCCCGGTATTGGCGCTCGGAGATGAGGTCCAAGTCGTAGGCGCGACGGATCAGCGCCGCGATCGAGATCCCCCACTGCGCCTTGAGTTGCATGAGCCGAGGAAAGTCAGCCGTGCTCAACCCAGCCAGCTGCGGTCCGATTTCAGCTGCGGGAGCGAGGAATTCGGCAGCGAACCTGTCGGCTTCTCGTTCCTGATCGTCGCCGGGCACGCTGTGCATGACCAGATGCCCAGCCTCGTGGCAGGTGGTGAATCGTTGCCGGTCACCGGACAGGCCGGTGTTGACCACCATGACCGGTGGGCGGTCGAGGTCGCGCGGCCAGGTGGACACGGCGTCCTGGGCGTTGGTCCCCAGTCGGCGCATGACAACGATCACTCCGACGGCCTCAAGCAAGCGCACGACGTCGTCGATGGGTCCCGATGGCACGCGCCAGCGGATCCGCAACTCACGGGCCACCGCTTCCGGGTCGCCGAATTCGTCGATGTCGAGGCGCTCCAGCCGGGCCTCGGGCACGATCTCGATACCGTGCAAGAGACCTTCCACCGACACCCGGGTCAGGTGCGTGATGGCCTCGATGCGACGTTTGGCCGCTGCCGTCATCTTCGAGTGCCGCCGGCGATGATGCAGACAGGTCACTTCCAGCCCCTGCACCGGCGTGTCATCGGTGAGCAGTTCCGGTGGGCAGTCCAGCGCCGAGGCGACCGCGAGGAGGTGATCGCCACGCAGATCCAGCAATCCGGATTCGACCTTCGATACGAAACCCTGACTGACCTGCGCGGCTTCGGCCAGCTCCTTCTGCGACCACCCTCTGGCCTCCCGGACGAGGGACACCAGCCGTGGATGGGCCGTTTCGGCCATCAGGCTCCTGACTCGCGATCGAGACGCTTGCGGACTGCGGTGCGCGTCGACCGAATGACCGGCGCAGACAAGGGAAGAAGGGGAAGCTGGCATGCGATCGGGGCGCTGCGCGGCAGCGCGATCGAGTAGTACGGTTCGTCGCCGACATGGCAGACCAAATACGTTCCCGCAAGCGCCGTTGCACCCGCGTCCACCACGTAGCCGGCCGTGAGGATCGTCGCCTCCGGCATTCCCGGCAGGCACGGGTCGCCCAGGTGATAGGCCAACCGAACCTGGCGTTCGGTGTCGGTGGGACACAGGCGCAGTGAGGCAGTCAAGCGTTTGAACCGCACCTGAACCCGTCCACCGTGCAGACTGACCCACGGCCTGCCGTATCGGTCCTCCACACTCACACCGTCAACTCCCGCGAACAGCTGATGTGCCGGCGCTCGGACGAAGTCGGTCACCAACATCGCTCGGGTCCCCGCGCTGGCACGAGCCAACGAAGAACCCGCCAGTTGACGAAGCCCCTGAAAGTCCTTCCACGCAACCTGCAACACCTGACCGAACCGATCCAGATGATCACGCACGATCGGCGTCATCTTGGCCTCCGCCAGCGGCGGATCAAGTTTGACATCCATCGGCAGACTCCCCATCCCATGACTACACCAGCGATGATATCAGCAAGTTATTGAAAGGGAATTTTTCGCCACGCTTTTGCCGGGCCGTGGATTCGATCGGCTCACACTGCCGAAGCCGCGCCGGATCGACCGGCCGCGGCGCTTCGCAGAACGACGAATCAGAGCTGCCCGGCCCGCCCTTGGTCCACCCCTCGCAACGCCCGTTTCCGTCGAGCAACGCCCCGGAGGAAGTTGGGATCGTGGCCTACCATCAGGCGATGCGGAGCCTCGGTGGTAACCGGAGCTCGTTCACGCGGGTCACCGACGGGGTTCGCGCGTCCGATCATGGACCGGAGCAGGCCGGTCGGCCTGGAGAGTCGGTGCCGCGGGGCCTCATCGTTCGGGATCCGTATGCCTCGCAGCTGTTGAATGGGGAGAAGATCTGGGAGATTCGGGGCAGACCGACACGGATTCGGGGGCCGGTCGTCATCGTGAAGCAGGGCAGTGGCAAGGCGTATGGGATCGCGAACCTGGTCCGCGTGCTAGGACCTCTTGACCTCGAGGACCTCGTCGCTTCGCCAGAGGTCCCGTCGCAGGAGCGTGCTGACCTACGACGCGACGGGCTTCCTTATCGAAGAACCTACGCCTACGTCTTCACCAGCCCTCGATGGTTCGAGCATCCTGTGTCCTACCGGCACCCGAACGGCGCGGTGACATGGGTTCGTTTGCCGGACTTGGATTTGGACCACGTTGAGTGTGTTGCGCCTTCCCTGCGCATCGTCTGACTTTCTGGTCTGGGCCGCCGCGCGGACGTCGCTGTACGTGCTGTCGAGCCCAGCGAGGACGCGCCGACACCGGAGTCATGCGACGGTGACACTGCACGGTTGGCGGGGTTGATGGTCGAAGCGCCGTCGCCGGTAGTGCCGGCCGAGTTCCAGCAGCTTCGACAACGCCGGACGGGTAGAACTGGAGCACCGGCAACGGTCGTCTCGTGCGGCCGATGTCTCGCCAGAGGGTTCAACTACTCGGAGGTGATCATCGATTCACCGTTGCCCAGGGGGCCTGGACCCCATCCCACCGGCGTACGTGCGACCGGTACCCCCCGTGGATGCTCGATGCCGTAGTCGTTCCTCATCTCGAGTTGCGACGTGCTGCCTGAAGTGACTGATGGTTCACCAGCGTCACCGAATCCGCACGAGTTCGGCGTCGCGAATCCGTTAGCGCCAGGGGAAGCTAGCCGCCGCGTCCGCTGTGCGTGATGGCGATGGCATGCGTCGTACGTCGCTCGAGGAAATCGACGAAGTAGGGAAGCCGTTCGTGGCGGAGGAGACCAGGCAGCGTCCAGCTCCATGACCGTTGCAAGGCACGCAGAAACGTCTCGGGCTCATCCCACGACAGCGTCTTCTGCAAGCCGAAGTACATGGACGCAAGGAATCGCGTCAGCTCGGCGACGCCCCATTCCTTGAAGTCCTGCTGCGCAATGGCATGCTCGGTCGCCGCGGCCATGACCGCCACCCACGCATCCAACCGCCGGTCGGTGCGCGCACAGACCCGATCAATCGAATCGAGCAACCGGACCCGAGCGCGCGCTCCGGGACTCGTCAGGTCATGAACGGCAACGGCATACATCACGTCAATCAACGATTCCAATCCCGGGAGGCCATGGACGAGAATCGAATCACGTTCCGTTTCAAGGATTCTGAGATCGTCTTCGATCACCGCAAGGGCCAGTTCGTCCTTCGACCCGAAGTGCCCGTACACCGACGCCTTGGCGACGCGGGCCTCGTCCGCAATCTCTTCGACGCTCACGACGGCGAACGGCGCGACGGAAAACCGTCTGGTCGCCGCGTGCAGGATCCGAGCGTGGACGCTTTCGGGTGCGGCATCGTCCGCGCGCGTCGCGGCGGGCTTGCGCGAGTCTGCCGGATCTAATGTGGCCATCGTAGGACTTCAGATACCTTGGGTCGCAGACTCATTCGCCACTTGTGACGATCTGGTCCCCCCGGCAGGGACGGCCGAGTCAACGGAGGCAGCGCATTGAGCTCGCTCAGATGTTGAGACAGAAGTGTCGACTCGACGTCGAACGCCACATGGATCACGCTGGCCGGAGTCGGCCGCATACTCGCGCTGAGCACCTCGAGTATGCGGATCCGGGCAGGATGCGCCAGGCCTTGAACAGATTGGCCTTGATCTCGTAGAGGGGCTGGTCGGCGATACGGCATCCTGGGTCCCTTCGATGGCTCAGTCCGAACGACGCGACCGATGACCTAGTGGATCGAACACACCCGCAACGGGAATAGCACTCCCCGTAACTCAGCTTATAGCGTGGAGTTCGACATACTTTGCCGATGCAGCAAATTTCAGTTGAGTGTCGTCGAGCGGTGGCGCCGGCGACGTTGCGTTTGCTGCTAGACCTTCCTGACTCCCATGGAACTGGAGCGCACCTCCGCCGTTGATTTGACCCAGGGCCTCGGCGAGGTCGTCCGGTAGCGGTTCGGCGGCGGTCAATGGTCGTCGCAGATCGTGAGACGGTGCGGTATCGGCGTGCGGTGCGGACGAACATCCTTGATACTCCGGCCTTTTGGTGTTCGTTGCAGCAGATGGCGGCCAGCGAACCCCATCGGCCCGGGTTACCCCGCCTGGGGCCGCTGTCATTGCTTGCTGTCACGGGTTGATGGCGTTCTCCCCGATCTGTCGGCCCCAGACGTGTTCGATCGCGCTGGGCTGGCCGAGTTCGGCGTGGTTGTAGGGCGCGATGGAGGCGCCGGTGTCCATCACCAGGTATGGCGCCGGCCACAGGTCGCGTGTGACGGGCTGCCAGCAGCCCGGCCTGCCCTCGGGGCCGCCGTGCGCGTTGATTCGCGGCAGGTTGTCGGGGTAGACGTAGGGATTGCCTGGGCCCACGATCGTCCCGGAGGTGACCGCCGAATACCCGTTGCCTCCGACCGAGGCGGAAATCTTGGGTTCGACGTCGTGGAAGTTGCGGATCGTGCACAACAGCGCCGGGCTGTGTTCGTCGAACAGCTGTGAGGTCGGGAGCAGATCCTCGCCTCCGCGGACCAGATACGGGCTGCTGCGCTCGACGATGTCGCCGCCGGTGTTGCCAAACCCGATGGCCGCCATCAATACCTGATCGATGTCGGCTTGATTGTCGTTGAGGGTGCGCGCGACGGTCGCCGCGTTCTGTAGGCCGTCGAACAGATCCGGTGCGGCGTCGGTGTAGGTGTCGCCGAGGTCGGCCAGCAGCTGGCCGTCGCGACGCAGCTGTGGCAGCTGCGGGTTGACGTCGGCGAGGATGTCGTTGCCGTCGGCGATTGACTGCCCGAATCGATCCCCCAGCCCGTCGAGGGCTTGCGCGGTGGCCGCCAGTGTTTGGTTGAGCTTGATCGGATCGACCTGTTGCGCAACCGACACCATCGTCTCGAACAGCGTGTTGATCTCAGTGCTCACCTTCGTCGCGTCGATCACCTCGGATGCGGTGATCCGTTGCGGCGTTGGGTTTTCCGGCGGTGCGAAGGAGACGTACTTGTTGCCGAACATCGTAGTGGCGCTGATGTTGGCTTCGACGTTTCGCGGGATCAGGTTGAGGTACTTGGGTTCGAGGTCCAGCGTGATCTTGGCCCGGGGTTGCCCGCCGACGCCGACTTCTTCGACATTGCCTACCCGGCCGATCTGGACGCCGTTGTAGGTGACCTTTGCGCCGATGTCCATCGACAGGCCCGACCGTGTCGAGATCATCGTCACCTGTTCGGTTGGCGTCAGATCGCCCCGGAACTGAAGCAACGTGCACGCTACCGCGGTGGCCGCGGTGACGAGCATGACCACCGCGGCGCTGCGGTACGGCGGGTCGTGTCGCCGGTGTGGGAACCGGTTACGCCGTGGCGCCGTCGGAGCGGCGAGTCGTCGGTGGCTCCTGAACGTGGTCACTGCCGCGGGCCGTGCGCTTACCACGGTCCGGGTACCGAGGCGTCGATGAGGTGGGGTCCTGGTTCGCGCAGCGCGGCGCTGAATTGTGCGGCGAGTTCGCCGGCGGTGCTCGCGCGCGTGGCCGGTACGCCGAAGCCCTCGGCGATGGCGACGAAGTCGAGCTCTGGATCAGACAATCGCAGCAGCGATCGCGCACGGGCACCGCTGGTCGTGGTGCCGACGCGTTGGAGCTCGAGCCCCAAGATGGCGTAGGCGTGGTTGTTGAGGATGACGGTGGTGATGTCGAGCCGTTCGCGAGCCATCGTCCACAGCGCCGAGATGGTGTAGACGGCGCTACCGTCGGCCTGTAGGGCGATCACCGGGCGGCGCGGCGCGGCGACGGCGGCGCCGATCGCGACGGGTAGCCCTTGGCCGATCGCGCCTCCGGTCAGCGTCAGCACGTCGTGGGCCGGCGATGCTGCCGTCGCGGCGGCCAGGAACAGCCCACTGGTGTTGGCTTCATCGGAGATGATCGCGTCATCAGGCAACAGCGCGCCGATGACGCGGGCCCAATTCTGCTGGGTGAGTGGACCACTCGGCAGCGACGGCCGGGCCGTGGCCAAATCGGGCAGGTCGGGCGCGCCGAGGCGGTCGGCGAGTTCGTCGAGCGCGGACACCACCTGGTCGCTGGTCGATGCTGCCAGGGTGTGCACGGTGGCGCCGGCGGGAAGCAGGTCGCTGGCCTTGTCGGGGTAGGCGAAGAACGCGACGGGCGATCGCGCCCCGGCCAGGATGAGATGTGTTGCGCCGCTCAGCTGCTGCTCGGCGTGCTCCGCGAGATATCCGAGGCGCTCGATGTCGGGTAGCCCGCCGCCTCGGGCCAACTTCGCGGGAAACGTTTCGACCAGTGCGGTGGCGCCGGTGGCCGTTGAGATGCGCGCGGCGGCGGCCAGCCCAGCTCGGCTGGTGGCTTGCCCTCCGATCAGCAGGACGGCGTGTTCACCGTTGGTGCGCAGCATGTCGGCGGCCGCATCGACGTCGAGCCCGCCGCGACCGTCTTCGGCGACGAGCGGCAGCGGCGCGGTGGGGCCGGCGGTCGCGGGACTCCATGACAGGTCGGCGGGCAGGATCAGCGTGGCGATGCGCCCCGCTGGGCCGACCGCGCTGCCGATGGCCTCGGCCAGGGCGCCGTCCAGTTCGGCAACCGAGGACGGGCGGTGCACTGACCCCTGCACCCAGTCGGCCAGCGCTGCGATATCGGATTGCAGTGGGGCATCGAAGGGTTGATGATGGGTCGCGTGATCGCCGACGACGTTGATCACGGGGCTGTGGGCCCGGCGGGCGTTGTGCAGGTTGGCCAGGCCGTTGGCCAGCCCGGGGCCCAGATGCAGCAGGGTCGCTGCGGGTTTGCCGGCGACCCGGGCGTAGCCGTCGGCCGCCCCGGTGGCCACGCCTTCGAATAGGCACAGGATCGCCCGCATCGCGGGGGCGTCGTCCAGGGCGGCCACGAAGTGCATCTCCGAGGTTCCCGGGTTGGCGAAGCACACCTCGACACCACCGTCGAGCAGCGCGCCGATGACGGCGCGCGCTCCGGTCGTCACGGCTTGGACCCTGCGCTGCCTCGCAGCAGGACCAGCGCACCGATGCCCAACGCTGCGTCCTCGATCACGGTGGCCGCATTCCACGGTCCGCGACGCGCACCGCTGCGCATGGCCGCGGCCCGGGTGAGGGCCAGCAGCAGCGCCGCGATCCCCCAGGAACCCAGGAACGCCTGGTCGGTGCGCCCGCGCGCGTAGGCGATCACGCCGTAGCCCAGCCCGGCGTTGAATGCCCCGATTTCGCGTTGATACCAGCGGTTACGGGGCCATCCGTAGTGGTCGGCGACACGGTCGGGGACGACCAGGTGGCCGGCGAAGGCGCCGGCGGCCATCGCGAGTGCCCCGGCGCCCAGGGCCTTGTGCGCCCAGCTGATCGGTCGCTGGGGCGGTGTGGCGGCATCCGGTCGATTCATCGATCCTCCTAGTTGACTGATTATCAATCAGTGTGCGACTGTAGAGGCCTTCGACCATGAACGTCAATCCCGGGATTTCCCCTGGGATGTCAACGAAAGGGCACAGCGTGTTCGCACCACTTCGGGATGTCCGGCCATGAGGCGGCGGGGCGGACGCGTCCCCCTCGACGGCGCGCGTGTTCTGCTCACTGGCGCCTCCAGCGGCATCGGCCGGGAGTTGGCGCTGCGCCTAGCCTCCGAAGGGGCACAGCTCGTGGTGGCCGCGCGCCGTGCGGATCTGCTCGAGACACTCGGCGAGCAGATCGCCACTGCGGGCCACGAGCGGCCGTTTGCGGTGCCTACCGACTTGAGCGTGCCCGGATCGGCCGCGTCGTTGGCCGCGGCCACGCTCGACCATTTCGGTCACGAGATCGACGTGGTGATCAACAACGCCGGCGCCAGCCTGACCGGCCCCCAGTCGCGCATCGGCGACGCGGACGCGGCCCGCACCGTCTACGAGGTGAACCTGTGGTCCCCGCTGGCGCTTGGCGCCGCGCTGGTGCCCACGATGCTGGCCGTGGGCAAGGGCACGATCGTGAACGTCACGTCGACGATTCAATCGGTGCCGCTGCCGCTGATGGGGTACTACGGCTCCTCGAAATCCGCTCTCGCGCAAGCGACTCGATCATTGCGCCTGGAGCTCGCCGAAACACCGATCCGGGTCATGGAAGTGGTGCCGGGCGCCACCGACACCGCGTTGCGTGACATCGACGAGCTGCCGTGGAAGACCGTGCCGCCCAAGACGCTGCCGCCGGTGTCGCCGCAGTCCGTCGCGGCCGCGATCGTTCGGGGCCTCAAGCGGGGCTCCAGCCGCGTCGTCTACCCCGCCTATTCTCTTGTCCCGCTGGAGCTCCCAGCGTTCGGTCGCCTCGTCGCCCGCATCGGTGGGCGGCGAGTCAATACCCAAGGCGCTCTCGACCTGCGCCACCTCACAGGCAAGGAGCCCACCTAATGGCACGAACCCTTCACCTCTCCGATACCCAGATCCGCATCGGCGCCTGGCTCGGGATCGCGCACGTCGTCGGTGCCCTCGTTGCGCACTTCAGCGTGCCCAAAGCTCTCGAGGAACCGCTGGGACTACGGGCCGACCCGTGGTTTCGCCGTGAAACCGGCACGGTCAACGCCGGGTTCGCCTTTGGACTGCTGCGGATCCTGCAGGGCCATCGCGACCCCACCTTCTTGAAGACCACCGCGCTGTCTGGCGCGCTGATGGCCGCCACCCGGACCGTGGCGACGGTGCGCGGGCACCGGCGCGGTCCGCTGAGCCTGATGGTCATCCTCAGCGACCTGCTGCTCTCGGCCGGCGGATTCGCTCTGGCGCACCAGTTCGAACGCGAACGGCGTGAGCAGCGCGACGCCCGGCCGGTCACGGTCGTCGCCAGCGTTGCCGAGCCCACCAATGGCACGCGCACGGCTGGCCAGAGCCCGACGAAGGCCGCCTCCCGATGAGTCGCACCGCGCAACCCCCGGCGCTGAGAGTCGGACCCGAGGACCTCGAGCGGGGTCGGCGGCCCGGAGCCCCGGCCAAACTGGCCCATGTCGTGTTCAAGACGCCGCGGCTTGCCGAGATGGCGGACTGGTACACACTGCTGCTCGACGGGATGGTCGTCTACGGCGACAAACGAATCAGTTTCATCACCTACGACGACGAACACCACCGCGTCGCTCTGATCAAAGTCCCCCGGCCCCTGAAGATCCCCGGTGTCGTCTGGAAGATCCACAGAAAGTTCTGGGGCTTCGACCACGTCGCCTTCACCTACGAGAACCTCGAAACACTGGTAGGCACCCACCGGCGCCTCGCCGACGCCGGCGTCCATCCCGTGTGGTGTATCAATCACGGCCCGACGACCTCCATGTACTACGAGGACCCCGACGGCAACCGGGTCGAACTACAGGTGGACAACTTCGCCACCAACCGCGAGTTGATGGACTGGCTGTGCGGCGGCGAATTCGCCAAGAACCCGATCGGCGTCGAGTTCGACCCCGACGTGCTCGAACGCCTGTTGACCTCCGGGATACCGACCACCCAGCTCACCGCCCGGGGATCAGCACCGCCGGACGGGCGCAAGGCCCGCGCCGGCCTGCGCACCCTGCGCTGGAAAACCCTCTGACTCCAAGGAACCACACCATGCGATTGGCAACCTTTTCCACCGCCACGACCAGCGGGCACGTCGGACTCATCGACGGCGACGACGTCGTCGACATCTCCGCCGCCGAGGACGGACCCACCACCGTCGTGGAGCTGCTGAGCCAACCCGACTGGCAAGCGCGGGCGACGTCACTGCAACCCCGTGCACCGCGGCACCCACTGGCCGAGGTGACCCTGCACGCCCCCATCCCCACACCGCCCAAATACCTGGCGATCGGGATGAATTCGCGTGACCACCGCAAGGACGTCAACCTGCGCTGGCTGCTGCGAGAACCCCACCTGGTCCGCATCGCCGCGGGATACCTGCTGGCCCACCCCCGGCCCAAGCATCCATTCTTCTTCGCCAAGGCCACCTCGTCGATCGTCGGCCCCAACGACGCCATCGTGTTGCCGCTACGCGGTGACCAGGTGGACTGGGAAGGCGAACTCGCCGTCGTCGTCGGCGACACGCTTCACGACGTCACCGCCGCTGAAGCCAGCCGGGCCATCGCGGGATATCTGATCGCCAACGACGTCTCGGTGCGCGACTGGCAGACCGACAACCCCACCGCGGCGGCACTGGCCAAGGGATACCCCACCCATGGCCCGCTGGGACCCTGGCTGACCACACCCGATGAGTTCGACCCTAGCTCGGCGGAGTTGCGCACCTACCTCAACGGGCGCCTCACCCAGCACGGCCGCATCGCCGACCTCATCCTGTCCCCCGCCCAGATCATCAGCCGCCTGAGCCAGTTCTGCGTACTGGCACCCGGCGACGTCGTCGCCTGCGGCACCTTCGGCGGCACCGGCTGGCCCAAGGGGCGCTTCCTGCAGCCAGGCGACGAGGTGCGCATCGAAATCGACGGGCTTGGTGAGCTCTCGAACCCGGTCAGCGCCTACAGCGCGTGGACACTGGCGCGCCACCACGCCGCCCCGGTCACGGCCCGATAGTCTGACGCCATGTGCGCCAAACGTGTCCGCGAGGTCGCTGACCGGCGACAACAGCTGATCGACACCGCCCGCGCCCTATTCGCTCAGCGGCCCTACGACCAGGTCACCACCACCGAAATCGCCAAGAAGGCCGGCGTCGCCTACGGCCTGATCGCCCATCACTTCGAGAACAAGCGCGGCCTGTACCTGGCCGTCATGAACGACATCGCTGGCGAGATCGCCGCCGTGCAACTCACCCCACCCCCGGCCAATGCCGACCTGGCCGACCAACTCCGGCACGCGCTGCGCAGCCACATCTCCTACATCGACGACTACGCCGAGAGCTTCGTTGCACTGGTGCGCGGCCAACTCGGCTCCGATCCCGCCCAGCAGAACACCATCGACGAGCTGCGCTGGCTGGGAGCCCAGCGCATCCTGCTCGCCGTCGGCATCACCGAACCGATCTCGCCGGTCCTGCGCACCGCGATGCGCGGCTGGGTCGGCTACCTCGACGAGATGATGATCGACCGCATCAACACCGGCGACGTCGACCGCGAGGTACTCGTCGAGCTGGCCGCCGCGACGCTGGCGGCGACACTGCAATCGGCCCAGACGCTGGACCCCTCGATCGACCTCGCGCCACCGATCACCAAGGCACTCAACACCTTCCGGGTCAACCAAGACACCACCATCCCCCAACCCAGCCGCACCTCCGTCACCACGCGATCAGCCAGCTCTTGACCGGGCGAACCGAGTTGGAGATCGAAGGGCTCGGCGCCCCTACTGATCCAAGCCGGCGTGGGGCGAGATTCGAATCATGGTGGTGTATCCGGCCGCAGCGTTGATGTCGTCGGCATTGGACTGGCCATCGGCGTCGCGCCGTACCCCGTCGCACTTGCAATCCCCAGGTGTCATGTGCAGAAACTCCGACAGGTGTTTCGTCACGGTCGCGGGATCCTCGACCGGTGTCGCCGTCCCCGGACCGTCTTGCCCGCGATGCGCATCTCGACGGGCGCACCGCCGCGCAGGTTCGTCCACCATTTACGGTCCGTGTAGCACGCAATGTGGCCATCACCGCGGACGTAGCGAACCGCAACGACGTAGTGCTTGCCGCTCTTGTGTCCGACGAACCCCCAACAGCATCGTGTTCGAGCTCATCACCGGGTGCAGTGGCGATCGCAGCAGACCCTTGATGATCCAGTTCACGAACTTCGGGACGGTCGGCGGCGCAGAAGTCTGGGTCAATGCTCCATCCACCGGCTCCGCTCCGCCGACGCGGTTCGCCACCCACACCGGCCAGTCATCCGCGACGCGACGCAGCCAGACTTGGGGCAGGCCCGGGAGGACACTCGGGGGCGACTCCAATAACCAGCGCGGCCAGCTCAAACCCCGCACACCGACGCTTCGGACAAGTCACTTCCCGGGCCTACCACCAGCCACCATACAACCGTGCCCGTTGCCAAGGACTTGACACGGAGAGGCGCCGTTTACATTCAGGCACGTGAGCCGGCGAATCGTCACGGCTTCTGCGCGCCGTCACCGAGGACGCCGAGTCGTCAAAGGAACCTCGAGATTCTGCGGCTCGGGCCGCCGCTGCGGCACCAGGGGCAGTCCTCGTCGAACTCCGGATGCTGCAGTCGGTGCTGCTCGTCGGCGACGTCGTCGAAGGCACTGCGCATCGTCGTTGCCTTCGCCACGATGCGCGCGTCCACGAATTGCGGGGCGAACGTGCGCAGCCTGGTCCCGATCTTTTGCACCAGCGGTGACAGATCGAGCTCGCGTCGCCGCTCGACGATGGCCTCCAGGCAGTGCCGGGCGACCTCACTGGCAGGTCGCCGGGCGATGTCGTTGTCTCGGCGTACCGAGAGGTCGACTTTGTACTGCTGTCCATCGGGGCCAAACACGGTGCGCCCGGCACCATCGTCGTTGTACATGTCGCCGGGGTTGATGCCCAGCACGTCGACAGAATCTGGTGCGAGTTCTAAGCGCAATGCTTCGAAGAACCCGTTCATCGCGTGCTTGCTGGTGGTGTAGCCCAGGTATCCGGCCATCGGCAGGTGGCCGGCGCCGGAGGTGACGTAGGCGATCAGGCCGTTGCGTTCGATGAGCTCGGGCAGGGCGAAGAATGTTGGCATCGCCGCCCCAAAGAGGTTGATCTCCATGGCATCCCGCAGCGGGGCCAGTGTGCGCAGTTCCGAAAGTGCGCCATAGGTGGCGAAGCCGGCGTTCAACACCAAGATGTCGAGGCGGCCGAACCGATCCAGCGTGGTGGCGACGAGATCGCGACAGTTGGCCTCGTCGGTGAGATCCGCGGCAAAGGTCGCCGCGGTGCCGCCGGCCGCGGCGATACTGGCCGCGACCTCGGCCAGGCGGGTCTCGCTGCGCGCGGTCAGCATGACCTTCGCGCCCTCGCCGGCGAGCTGCAGGGCCAGATACTGACCGAGTCCCTGGGAGGCGCCGGTCACCACGGCGACCTTGTCGACCAACCTCATCAAAACGCCCCTTCTTCGGCCAACATCCACACTTGACTGATTATCAATCAGTCTGCGACAGTAGGGCATGGCAGAGACCGGGTCAAGGCCCAACGTGAGTGGTGCGCAGTGATGAAGAAGTGGCAGGACTGGCCGAGTTGTCGCAACCCCCAGGACCTTTCCGACATCGAGGCCACGGCGTTGGCGGATCGAGACCTACCGGCCTGCACCTACGAGCTGGTCGCCGACGCTGAAGCCCGCTGGGCCGACAAGACTGCCCTCTATCTCCTGGCATCCGCAGACCGCTGGGATTGCCCCGAGACGTGGACATATACGCGGTTGGCGCGCACCGTGCGCCAATGCGCGAACTTGTTTCACGCCCAGGGCATCTCACGTGCCCACGCCGTCACGGTGATGTCGCCAAACACGGGTTTGGTGCTAGCCGCGACACTGGCCGCGCAAACCGCGGGCATCGTCGCCCCGGTCAACCCCGCACTGACGGCCGAGCGCCTGGTGACGCTGGTGCGCACCGCCGGTTCCACCGTGATCGTCGCCGCCGGACCCGAACTCGACCCCGACATCTGGGCAAAGGCCCGCAACGTCGCCTCGGCAGTCGGTGCCCGAGCCCTATACGCGGTACGGCCCGAAGACCGACCTGGCCAAGGCCCCGACCTCGAGCCCCTTGCAGGGATCGGCGTCGCCTATCTCGACACTGCGATGGCCGCGCACCCCGACACCACGTTGGCGTGCGCCACGCACACGGCCGACGACATCGCCAGCTATTTTCACACCGGCGGAACCACCGGAGCGCCCAAGCTCGCCGCGCACACCCACCGCAACGAAGTTGCCATGGCCTGGTCGCTGGCTCTGCAGTCGACGCTGCCCGAACCCTCGACCGTGCTGGCTGGACTGCCCCTGTTTCACGTCAACGCGGTGCTGGTGACCGGACTGTCCCCGCTGTTTCGCGGCCATCCCGTTGTGTGGGTGGGGCCTCACGGATTCCGCGATCTCGCGATCTATCAACACTTCTGGAAGATCGTCGAACGGTATGGGGTCGCCGCGATGTCCGCAGTGCCGACCGTGTACGCAGTACTCGCCGAGATCGCCGTCGACGCCGACATCAGCTCGCTGCAGATCGCCGCTGTCGGCGCCGCTCCCCTGCCGGACGCCGTGCGTGCACGGTTCCACGACCGCACCGGCCTGCCACTCAGTGAAGGCTACGGCCTCACCGAAGCCGCATGTGTGAGTGCCGCGTCGCAATTCGACGTCGCGCGCCCCGGTTCGGTCGGGCTGCGGCTGCCCTATCAACGCATCGTGGCCACCCAGACCGACGAGTGTGGCCACTGGATCGAACTACCCGCCGGTCACAGCGGCCAATTGATGATCCACGGCCCCACGGTCTTTCCCGGCTACGTCGGCGCGGACGGGCAGCTCGCAGCTGGCGGTGCGCTTCACGACGGCGGGCTACTGACCGGCGACCTCGGCTTCGTCGACGACGACGGATACGTGTTCCTGGTCGGGCGCGCCAAGGACGTCATCATCCGCGGTGGCCACAACATCGACCCCGCGACCATCGAAGACGCGATGCTCGAGCACCCATCGGTGATCGCCGCAGGCGCGGTCGGCCGTCCCGACCCACACTCAGGTGAAGTGCCCGTCGTCTACGTCGCGACCAGTGTCGCAGTCGACGAGGACGACCTCGTGACATGGGCGCGCGAACAGATCACCGAACCCGCCGCGGTGCCCAAGGCCGTGCACGTCGTCGAGGCCATCCCGGTCACGCAGATCGGCAAACCGTTCAAGCCGGCGCTGCGGGCGGACGCCGCCCGCCGGGCAGTTGCCGATGCGCTGGCCGAACACGGATTCGATGGGGAGTGCCTCGATGTCACCGCCGAGCACGACGACGAGGGTCGACTCGTCGTCAGCGTCACCGGTGTGCCGCCCACCGATCTCGATGGAGCCCGAGAGCAGCTGGCCCGGCTTCCCGTGACGACCAGTTTCGTCACCGACTCAGCCGGCGCCCCCAACGACGGGCGCAGCCGCCGCACCGCCCATCAGCGCACTACGACACCTTCGACCGCCAAGGAGTGACATGGCAACAGCGACAACCGATCCGGTACGCCTGCCACCAGGACCCCGGGCTCCCAAGGTCGTTCAGTTGGCGGCGTTCCTGACGGCCCGCGACCGCGCCATGCGTGCGGTGGCGCGCCGGTACGGCACGCCGGTCACCGTCAACCTGCCCGGCTTCGCCAACCTGGTGGTCGTCAGCGATCCCGACCTCGTCAAAGACGTGTTCACCACCGACGCCGACCTGCTCGGCGAGGGCGCCAACCTAGGGCAGGTCCTGGGCCCGGGTTCGACTTTCAGCCTCGACGGCGCCGCGCACCGGCAACGCCGGAAGCTTCTCGTACCGCCATTTCACGGTGGAAGAATCCGCGCCTACGAACGCATCGTCGAAGACGAGGTGATGCGCGAAACCGCGGGCTGGCCCGACGGTGACGAGTTCGCCACGCTGCCCTCCATGATGCGGATCACGCTCAACGCGATCGTGCGGGCAGTGTTCGGCGCCGACGGCGACACGTTCGACGAACTGCGCCAGCTGCTGCCCGATGCCGTCCTGCTGGGCTCACGGATGACCGCCGCGCCAGCAGCGCTGCGCCGCGACTGGGGCCGATTCAGCCCGGGCGGTCGACTCGATCGCTACCGCCGCCGATACGACACCATCGTGCAACAACTCATCGACAACGCGCTCAACGACCCCTCGCTCGACGAGCGCACCGATGTGCTTGCGCTCCTGCTGCGGGCCCGATACGACGACGGAACCCGCATCAGCGACCAGCATCTGGCCGACGAGCTCTTGACCCTGCTGACCGCCGGCCACGAGACGACCGCCACCACATTGGCATGGACCGTGGAACGCCTGCGCCGCCATCCCCGCCTCTTGGACGAGCTCAGCGACGACCTCGACGCGGACAGCAGCGAACTGTGCCAGGCGACCATTTGGGAGGTACAACGGACCCGGCCGGTGATCCAGGCAGCGATCCGAACCGCCCGAACACGAATCAGACTGGGGGAATGGGTGCTTCCCGAGGGAAGTTCGATCGCAGTGGCGATCGGCATGGCCCACGCCTCCGAACACAGCTTCCCCCATGCCGACTCGTTCGACCCCACCCGATTCCTCGGCGCCAAACCCGCGACCAATCACTGGATCCCGTATGGCGGCGGTGTGCGAAGGTGCGTCGGCGCAACGTTTGCGAACATGGAGATGACCGTCGTGCTGCGGACACTGCTTCGCGAATTCACCCTGCTCCCCACTGCCGACGCCGACGAACCTTCGCGCTCCCGAGGTGTCGCCGTGGCGCCCGGACGCGGCGGCCTCGCCGCCGTACAACGCCGAGTTCGGTGCGCCCCGACCGGGCCAGCCGATCGCGCCGTCGGGGCTTTCTTGGTGATGGGAGGCCCGGATTGACGATGCATCGCGCGACGGTTGCGCTGTTGGCCGCCGGAGTGGTCGGCGGTCTCCAGGTGATGGTGATCTCCTGCGCACTCGCGGCGACGCGCAACGGCTTTGACATCAGGCGCCACGCGAATAGCCAGCTGGTGCTGGGCGACTGGGGCTGGGTGCAAACCATGAACTTCGTGGTCTTCGGATTGCTGCTCACTGCCTGCGGGATGGGTATCGCTGGCGCCACGTGGCCGCAGCGGTCGGGCATGATCGCTGCCGCCGGCGTCGCGGTGTACGGCCTGGGTACAGGAGTGGTCGTAGGACTGAATCCCCCCGATCCCGGCTTTGGCTTTCCGCCAGGTGCTCGTCAGGGCTCCGTCGGATTCGACGGACTCAGTACCTCAGCCCAGATCCACGCAGTGGCCGGGCTGATCGGATTCCTCGCGATGACCATTGCCTGTTTCGCGTTCGCTTCATACTTCGCCAAGGCGAAGCAGACACGGTGGGCGGTGCTCTCGGCAGCGGTGGGGCTCGCGGTGGTCGCGGTTTGCGCCTACCTGGCCGCCAGTTCGACTGCCGAACTCGACAGTTTCAACTACGTGCCGACGTGGGTCGTGGGCGCCGCGCTCTGGCTCTACACCTCCGCGGTCGCATCGAAACTCCTCGTCGACGTCCGCGGACGGACCCTCGGTTGAGGTCGACGATGTCCGCACTCCTGGTTGACCGCACCTACTGAACGTCGCCAACGTTGCTCTGCAACGGGCCGATTCCAGGTTCAGTGCTCGCAGCTGCGGTCGCGTGGACGTCCCCGTCGATCGAATACCGCACTGCTGCAGCCGTACTAGACGGCACCCGACGCCGTCGGGCGACAAGGATAGGTTTCGCTCGGGCCGCCGCGAATGTCGTCTACCTCAACGCTGATCTTCGTTCTGCCGGTAATTCTTCTGCTGGCACGCGCGCGAGCAATACGTGCGGCGGCGGCCTCGCGCCGGCTGGGTGAATGGTGCTGCGCAGACCGCACAGCGACTCACCGAAGGCCTATTTTCGTCACGACGTGTAGCCATTTCGTCACGATCGTTGCTGGGGTTGAGGCCGCTTGCCGACAGTGATCGTGCCGCCGACACGAGGTCCTGATCCGCGGCACGCCCGCGTGGTGTGTGATTGATCAACTCCTCGTCGAGGTCCGGGCACTGTCCGACGATGTCGTCGTCCGGGCAGCCCAACAGGTGCATCAGATAGTCATGGGCGCTTTGCAGTTGCGCCATCTTCTCCTTGAGTACCGCGGCGTGGCCATTTACTATGTTGTGCCAGTGCATATTTCGGTTGCCCCGGGTCACCACGGAGGCCCGTTCGAGGGGCATCGCTCCGGTGATGCAACACAGGTAGGCCAGCCCGATGCACCGAAGCTCGGTGTCGGTGTAGACCCGGCGGCCGTTGACGCGCGGCGGTTCGGGAAGGACCCGTTTGGCCTCCCACCACCGCAGCGTCGACGGGGCAAGCCCATAGAGGGCCGCAGCCTGGCCGATCGCGACACCGGGTGAATCACTCATCTCACCAGTTGACATCAAGTTCACTTCAGAATTCAAGATTGTAGGGAGAAGTTTGGCATGCCTTACTGACGTGCGGCGACGATGGTTCCCGGGAGGCAGACACATGAGCACGATCCCGGAGGTGCACGCGGTCGCCGACGCAAAGAGCGACGAGCGAGCCGGCCTCGCCGGGGCCGGGGCGTTGGCCCGGTTACTCGCCCCGGTCCGGGCGCACTTGGTCGGGTGTGGTGTCTTGTCGGCGCTCGCGGCGGCAGCCGGCATCGTGCCCTACGTCGCCGTCGCCGAGATCGCGCGGGTGATGCTCGCCGATCCAGCGAGCGCGGGTGCGGCCGTCTGGGCGTGGGTCGGCATCGGCGCCGCGGGTGCCGGTCTGTGGGTGGTGCTGTTCGTATGGTCGTCCCGACTCGGGCACTACGCGGATGCAGCGATCCTGCACGACCTGCGCGTGCGGATCGTGCGTCATCTCGGCGCATTGCCACTGGGTTGGTTTCGCACGTCCGGCTCGGGCCGGGTCAAGCGGGCGATGACCGGTGATTTGGAGGAGATGCACGAGGTCATCGCACACGCGCTGGGACAACTGACCGCGGCGCTCACGGCGATCCTCGTCGCGACGACCTACCTGTTGTTCGTCGATGTCCGAATGGCGCTGATCGCGCTGGGCGTCTTGGGCATGATGGGGCTCTGCTACCGAATCTCGATGCGCTCCATGACGACTCACATGAACGCGCTGATTGCCGCCGAGGCGCGGATCAGCGCCGCAAGCATCGAGTACGCCGACGGAATCCAGGTGGTCAAGGCCTTCGGCACCGGGGGTCGCGTGTTGCGCCGCTTCGACGACGCCGTCGACGAATACGCCCGGGCGTTTGCGGTGTGGGTCGCCGAGGTGCGATACAGCTCGGCCACGTCGCGCGCGTTTGGTTCGGAGCTGGCCGTCTTGGCCGCCGTGACAGCCGCCGGCCTGGTGTTCGTCGACCACGGATCACTGGCCGTCGCGGAGCTGGTGGCATTTCTGGTCGTCGCGGTAGGTCTGCCAACCTCGATCCTGCCGGCCGTCTCGGCAGCCCAAGGGATACGCAAGGGCCGGATGGGCGCGGCCAACATCGAGCGGTTGCTGAGTCGAGCACCCCTGCCCGAGCCGCAACGCCCTCACACACGGTGCGGTCACAGCGTCGAATTCGACCACGTGACGTTCTCCTACGACGGCGTGATCCTGGCGGTCGAGGACGTCAGCGCCGTGTGCCCGCCGGGCCAAGTGACCGCGCTGGTGGGGCCGTCGGGTGCGGGCAAGACCACACTGGCCAGCCTGCTGGCACGGTTCTACGACGTGACCGGCGGGGCGATCCGGGTCGGCGGCGTCGACGTACGCCAGATGCGCTCGGCCGATCTGCTTGCGTCGATGTCGTTGGTGTTCCAGGACGTTGCACTGCTGCGCGACAGTGTCGCGGAGAACATCCGCATCGGCCGACCATCCGCCAGCGACGCCGAGGTCCGCCAGGCGGCGGTCGCCGCGCAGATCCACGACGTGATCGAGCTCCTACCGCAGGGCTACGACACGCTACTCGACGCGGGCGGCGGCGCGCTGTCCGGTGGGGAGCGTCAGCGGCTGACCATCGCGCGGGCGATCCTGTCCGGCGCGCCGATCGTCGTGCTGGACGAAGCGACCGCGGCGTTGGATCCCGACAGCGAGGCGGCGGTGCAGGACGCCCTGGCCACTCTGGCGGTCGGCAAGACGGTGATCGTGATCGCCCACCGGCTGCACACGATTGCCGGCGCCAATCAGATCCTCGTGCTCGACCGCGGACGGCTCGTCGAGCACGGTCGCCACGACGAACTACTCGCCGGCGACGGCCTCTACGCCCGGATGTGGGCCGCACAAGTTGGGGTGTCCGCGTGATCCGCCGGTTGTACCGACTGTGGCCTCGGCCCCAGCTGCTGGCCCGCCTGTGGTTGCTCACCGCGGCCCAAGCCATCCTGGAGGGTCTGCTGCTCGGGCTGCTGGTCCCGATCCTCGCCGCTGTCACACGCCCCGACCCCGACATCGCCTCGGCCACACCATGGTTGGTGCTCGGTGCGGCCGGAGCGATCGCGTATACGGTGCTCAGCATCGTCGCCACTCCGGTGTGCTTCGCGGCGGCCGGTGCACTCGCGGTGCAACTGCGCAAAAGGTTGATGCGCCACGTCAGCACGCTGCCGCTGGGGTGGTTCACCGCCGAGCACAAGGCGCGGCTCGCGCGAGCGGTCACCGCGGACGTCGGCGACGCGGCGCACCTGGCCGTCACCATCGGCAGGCCGGCGATCACCGCGACGCTGCTGCCCGCCACGGTCCTCGCCGTGACGTTTGCGGTCCAGTGGCGCATGGCACTGCTGTTGTGCGTCATCGCGTTGGCCGCCCATGCGTCGTTGCAGCGCGCGGCCCGAGTCTCGGCCGCAGCCGAGATCGAGCTGGAGCGGGCTTCAGTCGGGGTGGCCAGCCGGGCCATCGAACTCGGCCAAGCCCAGCCGGTGCTGCGATCTGCCGGCCACGGCGCCGGCACACCCCGCATGCACACCGCGCTCCTCGACCACAGGGAAACCTATCGGGACGGCATGCGCCGCGCACGCCAACCGTTCTTCACCTACACAGCGGTGATCGCGGCCGGGTTCGTCGCAGTCCTCGCGCTGGCCGCCCAACTCACGCTCAGTGGGCGCACCGGGATCGCCGAGACGATCGCGCTGCTCGTGCTGGCCGCGCGGTTCCTGCAGCCGCTCGGCAACCTCATCGACCTCATCGGGGCGCTGCGCGCGCTGACCAACAAGGTCACCCGCATCGAGGAGTTACTGGCCACCCCCACGCTGGCCACACCGGCTGACCCGGTGCGCCGCATCGCCGCCGCCGACATCGAACTCTCCCACGTCAGCGTCACCTACCCGGGCGCCGAAAACCCCGCACTGCGCGACGTGTCGCTGCACTGCCGACCAGGCACCACCACCGCCCTTGTCGGCCCGTCGGGCTCCGGGAAGACGACAGTCACCCGGCTCATCGCCCGCTTCTTCGATGCCGACGCCGGTCAGATCCGCGTCGGCGGCATCGACGTCCGCGAACTCGACCCGAGCGTGCTGCTGGACGAGATCGCCATCGTCTTCCAGGACGTCTACCTGTTCGACGACACCATCGAAACCAACCTGCGCCTCGCGCACCCCGACGCGACCCGAGACGAACTCGAGGAGGCCGCGCACGCGGCCCGGCTCGACGACGTGATCGCACGTCTGCCCGACGGCTGGGACACACGGGTAGGCGAAGCCGGTGCCCAATTGTCAGGAGGCGAACGTCAACGCGTCGCGATCGCCCGCGCAATCCTCAAACGGGCACGCATCGTGCTCATCGACGAAGCCAGCTCCGCGCTCGACCCCGAAAACGAAGCCGCGATCACCCAAGCCATCGCCAACCTCGGTGAGGATCCCGACCGCACGGTAATCGTCATCGCCCACCGGCCCGCCACCCTGGCCTCCGCCAACCAGGTGGTCGCCCTGCACGACGGCCACGTCGTTGAAACCGGCACCCCCGCCGAACTGCTGGGCACCGGCGGGGCGTTCGCCCAGATGAGCGGCCAATACGAGCGGACCCGGCACTGGCGCATCGCCAGCCAACACTGACCTGCCCGCCACCGGCGCGGCTCAGAAGACACACAACTATTCAAGGCGCACAACAACGTTGAGGGAGCCCCATGACCAACAGTCCACACACCACGCCCACAGCCGGCCTATCACGAAAGCAGCTGGGCCTGGTGATCGCGGTGTACGTGATGGCATTCATGGCGCTACTCGATGTGTTCGTGGTCATCCTGGCACTACCAACCCTGCGCACCGAACTAGGTGCAAGCACCACGCAGCTGCAGTGGGTCGTCGGCAGCTACAGCTTGTCCCTGTCGACCTTCGCGCTGTCGGCGGGCGCCCTGGCCGATCGCTACGGCCGCAAACGGGTATTCCTGCTCGGCGTCACGATGTTCACCCTCGGATCGGCCATGTGCGCAGCTGCAGCCAGCCCGGCGACCCTGTTGGCCGGCAGGTTCGTTCAAGGCATCGGTGCGGCTATTGCAATTCCCGCCACCCTGACGCTGCTGGCCCTGGCGTTCCCCGAACAACGGCTGCGCGCCAGGCTATTCGGCGGCTGGGCCACCGTCACCGGCGCCGCAGCCGTGATCGGCCCAGTACTCGGAGGGGGTCTGGTCGAAACATTCGGCTGGCCCAGCATCTTCCTGATCAACCTCCCGTTGGGCGCCATCACGTTGCTTCTGGGCGCCCGGTGCGTCACCGAAAGCGCCGACCCCGCCCACACTGCACTCGACCTGCCCGGGCAGCTGCTCGCCATCCTCGGGCTCGGCGCGCTGACCTACGCTCTGATCAACGTCGGAGAACGCGGCTGGACCGCACCCTCGACCATCGTCGCGCTCGTGATCGCGGTGGCGGGCCTGACTCTGTTCGGGATCGTCGAGTGGCGCCAGACCAACCCGATGCTGCCGCTGCGATTGTTCTCCGACCGTCGATTCTCGGTCGCGAATCTGGCCGCAGCGACACTGGGCTTCACCGCCTTCACCGTCCAGGTGTTCCTGCCCACCTATCTGCAACAAGCCGGGCAACACTCGGTAGCCGGCACCGGCCTCATGCTCCTACCGTGGCCAGCCAGCCAGATGATCGCCTCCTACCTGGCCGGGCGGTGGACCGCCCGCACCGGCTCCCGCGCCCCGATGACCCTCGGGCTGCTATTGATCGCGTCCGCGGCGTTAGGTGTGCTGGGCCTGCAGCCAGACAGCCCCTACCCTCTTCTGGCCGTCACGCTCGTCGCGTTCGGTGTCGGAGTCGGGCTGACCTTCACACCGACAAACGCCGCCGCGATGGCATCCGTACCGCCCGAACGTTCCGGCAGTGGCGCCGCGATCACCAACGCCGTCCGGCAGACTGGCACCTCGCTGGGAATCGCAGCGCTGGGCTTGTTGTTCTACCGTGCTGACCTCACCACCGGGATGCACCACGTCGCACTAGCCACGGCCCTCGCGGCCGGATTGACCGCCGTGGTCGTCCTGACCACACCTTCACTGGGCGCCACACAGCCACGTGCACAGCCACATTGACCCCATTTACCTTTGTCGTCGATACATGCCGCATGACCGTTGCGCGAGGGCGTGAGCCGACGACTGGCCGAAATGCGAACGCCCGCCCGGGCTGCCATCGGGGCGAGCCACGTGTCCGCTGAGCCCGTCGGCACGCCAGAACCCGACCACCTGGGGTTCGCCGCCCCACGCCATGGGCGTCGAGGTGACAGCTAGGGCGAGCAGAATATTCGCAGTTGAGCGCTGCACTGCGCGACGGTGCTCCACGCGGTCTGCAGCAACGCGTAGATTTGGATGACTTCGTCGGCCGGGCGGGTCTTGTCGAGTTCGGCGCGGACCTCCTTGATCGACATCCCGGCCCCGAGGACGATCCAAACCTCCTTGTGCGCAGTGGGATCGGTGATGATGTCTCGGGCACGCTGCCAGATTTCCTCGGGTGTGCGCTGATCGGGGGTGCGTAGGCGGTTGAGGGTCGTGCGACCGTTGCCGCGAGCCGGCCAGGGATCGGCCCAGTAATCGATTCGTGGCCGACTCTGAGTCGACGGCAGCAGATAGGCCAAATTCTTGATCGCCTGTCCCACGACGTCGTGGAAGACCGTGGCCGAACGTTTCGTTCCTTTGCCGTGCTTGGCGTGGATGAACGCGATCCGGTCGGGCTGCATGGCGATGAAGTCGCACGGCTCGGTTTGCATGTCGGTGCAGACGAGTGTCTCGAGGCGTTCGAAGTGCGTTGACATCTCCTGGATCTCGGCGCGCTGCGGCAGTGTGCCGGCGAGTTTGTCGATGACTGCGAAGACGGACTTCGAGTGCCATCGGCCGTCATCGGGGTCGCTCTTCTCGGCGGTGACGTCTTCGAGTTCGTCCATACCCGTCATCACGTTGAGTAGCCGGAGCCCGGCCCGATTGGTGTGGGGGTCGGGTACCGCGATGAACTGGCCGTGCACGTAGACACTGCCCGCGGCGTGCGGGACGATGCGCAACCGCTGTTCGGTGTTGATGACCGCGGTCAGTTCGCGCCCGGTGTCCTGACGGTAATCGAGGTTCTTCAGTGCCGCTGATTCGAAGAGGTAGCGGCCGACCGCGGCGTTCCATCGCACGGTGGCGGTGATCGGTGCGCCGTTGACCTGAAGCGTCACCCGGTGATCGCAGACCTCGGTGGCGATACCGTCGAGGTCGAGCGTCTGGGTGCCGGAGGCGTCGGTCCGCGTGAACTCGGTTCCGTCGACGTCGAGGAGTAGGTGGCGGGCGGTCGGATCCGCCGGCGCGGGGGTGGCGTCGGCATAGCGGTCCAACGTCGTCGTGGCCGTCGCGTTCTTGGCGTCGAGGCGTTGATCGGTGGTGTCGACCCAGTCGCGGAACTGCTCGAAGGTCAGTCGATGGCCGCGTCCGTCGCGGATTCGCGACCTGCTCATGCCCACGTACCGTCGAGTTCGGGCGCCCAACGGCGAGTTCGGAGTGTAGCCCTCGGCGATGTTGCAGACGTAGGCGTAGTCGGTGAGATCGGGTGCGACCTCCTCGATCGACGCCGCGCGCAGGGTGCGCGACCGGATGGCACGTCTACCGATGTCGGTGTTGTCCAGCGACACGCTCGTCAGTCGCGCGTCGGCGTCGAGAAGCAGCGACAGCACCGACCGCGTCTCCTGCGCCAGTCTCAGGTCGGCGATGACTTGAGGCATGTGGTTGTGGCTGTCGAAGACGAACACCCGACGCTCGGTCAGCCGAACGACGGTGAACCCGAGAGCTCCCTCCAGGAACAGGCCGCTGAGCAGTGCACTCGAGTTGCCGATGCCGACGTATCCGACGATCACCGTCCGCGTGTCGGGGAACATCGGTCGCTCTACGGTCAGGCCCATCAGCCTGTACTCCTCGACGATCGCCGCACTCAGTTCCGCGCACGACAAGCTTCCTGTCGTCGGTGACCGGTAGACACGCGCTGCGGGTTGATATGCGAACTGGCGCCACAAGTCGGCGTCCCCGAGATCGATCGGTGCTCGGAACTGCCGGTCGTAGTAGGCCGCGACCGGTTGGACGTCGAGAAGGCACTGAGTGAAATCCGGTGTGGTCGCCCTCGATTCACCCCCGTGGAGATCGAAGTACAGGTATCGCTCCCAGATCTGCTCCACGTCGAAGTCGCCACGCGAGAGCACCCACGCTATCTTCGGGGTCGAGGTGGGTCGGCGCAGCACGCGGCCGATCTGCTGAACCACCGCACGATCGTTGTTCAGCGGGTCGTGGAAGGCCACCACCCGAAACCTCGCATCGTCGATTCCCTCCAGCAGCTTGTACTGGTGCACCCAGTACTGCGCGTCGCTGTCCTCGGGAGCCGGTACCCGGTCCACGAGATGCTCGTCGCCGCTGTCGGCGAATCGCTCGTGAATGCCGACTGCCGACTGTCCACCTCGGTGCAGTGCAGCCACACACGCGCGGATCGCGTCTGCTGTCGCGCATCGGATGATGACCCGTGCGTCACCGAGCCGCTTACCGGAGACGAACGCGATCACGTCATCGACGAAGCGCTCGGTGCCGCCATCGGCGAAGGTGACGAATCGGGGTTGACGCAACCGGCCATCGGCGACGGCCTCATGGTGGCGGTACCAGAAACGGTGTGTCGGTTCGGTTTCGAAATGCAGTTCATCGTTGCGGTACGGGGTGGCGGTGAATAGCACCACCGGCAGCCCCAACGACCGCAACGCGCCGGACCACTCCGGCGACGGCTCGTAGTGACCCTCGTCGACGAGCGCCGCGTCGAATCCGGCGAAACACGCCCGACGGCGGGTCACGTCTGCGCCCAACTCGGCATCGATGCTGAGCAGCTTCTGGAACGTGCCGACGAAAACCGTGGGGGTGGCCGTCGCGCCCACCTCGTCGATTCGCGACGCGACGGGCAGTTCGCGCACCGGTGGGAACGTCGGCGGTTTCGGCACGCCGAGCGCACGCCACAACCCCCCGTCGAGAGCGCGCCGAACCTGGCGCACCAACGATCGCCTCGGCACAATGACGAGCCAGTGCCGACGCCGTCTGCGGCTGTCGATGACGCCGGCGATGACCGCCGTCTTGCCGGCACCCGTCGGCATCGTGACCAGACCCGCCCCCGCAGGCGAGCGTGGTTGGGACGCAAGGTACTTCGCCATCACCTTCACGGCATCGCGCTGGTGTGGCCACATCGCGCTGGCCAGCGAATCGTTCGGGGTCACCTCACCTCACCACGGATTGCCGCCGGCGCCCAAGCGGTGCACGGCGTATCGATGCGCCCTCCCGCAGACGCGCCCAGATCGTACGGGAATCCATCCATCACGACGCGGACCGCACGTAGCGCAGCTCGGTGGCGCCGTCGCGGGCGAGATTACGGGCGAGCTGGTCCTCATAGGTCGTGACCAGCAGCTGACGCGTGTGGTCTCCGGCGGTGGCCATCAAGGACGCCGCCAAGCGCCGATTGCGCGGATCGAGGTGCTCCAGCGGTTCGTCGAGCCACAGGAAGGAAGCCTTCGTGCAGGCCTCCAACACCAGCAGCCGCGTCGCCAGCAGAGCGATGACCTTCTCCCCGCTGGAGAACTGGTCGAAATCGATGTGGTGCGAGCCGCGAAGCAACACCAACCGACCATCGTGCTGAAGCCGCAACTCGCCGCGGTTGACGAACACCCGCTTCCACCGGTGCGTGATTTCGGTGACCAGGGGGTCAATGCGTTCGGTCAGCACCGCATTGGCGGTACCCGACATCACCTGGGCGGCGATGTTGGCGACCGCCTCACGCCGATGAGCCAGCTGCGAACGTCGCCGCAGCGTGGCCGTGGACTCCTCGTCACTGACGCGCTGCGCCATCAGATCGCGCCGCACCCGCGCCTCGGCCGCCCGGTCCACCCACCGCGCCTCAGCGACGCGGGCCTGCTCGAGATCCTCAGTCGCAGCAACGATGTCGCCATCCGAGGGCACTGTCGACGGCAACGGCAACGGCGTCGGCGCCCGCAGCCGTGCGGCCTGGCCGATCAACACGCGAATGTTCTGCAACCGTTCCGTGTGCGCGGTCACCGCGGCGCGGAGCTCGGTGTCACGTTGCAGCAGCGTCGCCGTCGACTGTTCGTGCGCCGTGGAGGCCGCCGCCAGGTCCGCCGGACTCAACGGGCGTCGACACACCGGGCATTCGCCGCCGGCGTCGTGTAGCTCACCGGCGGCGGCACGGGCAGCGCTCATTCGAGCGCTCACCATGGCCAGTTCGGCCCGGTGCGTGTCGAGTTGCTGCGTCGCCTCGGCTTCCGCACGATCCAGTTCAGCGCGCGTCGCCGCGAACGGATCATCCAGCCGGCCCACACCGCGACCGCCAGCGGCCGCGTCTGGAGCGACCGCCGGCGCCGCGCCCGTGGGCTCGCTACCGGAGATCGCCAGCGCGCGAATCCGTGCACGGATCTGCTCGAGCTCCACCCGGTCACGATCGTCCCGCTGTCCGGCGGCCTGGACCGCCTTCAGCCGCTCCACGACATCGCGAGCGGCGCTCGCCGCTTCCGCGGCACGAGCACGGCCCCGTTCGACTGCGACCAGCGCTTCGTCCAAAGCGGTCAACTGTTCCCGCAACGCCGTGAGGTCGGCCGCTGTTCGCCGGTCCTGTTGGCGGTAGCGCTTCGCGTCGGCCGCCGCGGCGGCGTGCGTGCGCGCCAGAGCATCAGCGGCGGCTCGCAGATCGTCGACGCCGAAGACGTGGCACAGGTGCTGATGCAGTTGAGCCAACCCGAGCGAGTGATCAGCCACCGCGGAACTAGGCAACATGGTCGTACGAGAAAGGAATTCGCGTGAGGCCCCGAATGCATCGGCCATCAGAATCGCGAGCCCGTCGTCATCTAGCTCGGTGTCGCCGACCGCAGCGCGCAGCGACTCGGTGCGACCGCCCAGCGCACGTCGCACGGTGGCCAGGCGGCCGTCGGGCAACTCGAGGTCCACCTCGACGCTGAGCTGATCCTGCCCGAAACGGCGCGCCGCGGCGGCATCGACACCGGACAACGATCCGTACAGGCCCCATCCCGCAGCCTGGATCAGGGAGGTCTTGCCGATGCCGTTTTCGGCCACGACGAAGGTGACGCCGGCGTCGAGTGTGAGGGTGAGTCGGTCGAATGCACGCCAGCCCTCGATGCGCAGTTCACGGATCATGCGGCCTCCCGCACGATGGAGTCCACTGCTGCATCTGCGGTTTCGTCGTCGACCTCGATGCGGCTCAGTTCCTGCACCAGGCCGGCGAATGTCTCAACCGACCCGCTCAGCGCCCGGTAGGCGTCCTTCTTGTCGCCGCGGTAGGCGCGACTGGTTTCTGCCTCCAGCACGCTGCGTGCGATCTGCGCGGCCAACGCCGCGAGGTCGAACGGCTCGTGCAGTTCGATGTCCAGGCGGTACGGCTCCCAAGTCGGTGCGGCCGCTTCCAGCATCCGCCGGAGCGCCTGCGGCGCCGTCAGCACCGGCAACCATGGAACGGTCAGGTTGTCCGACGGCGCCACCACCACGGCGGCCTCGAGGTCGCCGGGTGTCAGCAACTGCGTCAGCAGTTCGGCGGAGCCGTCGGTGACCACGCCGACATAAGCGAGGTCGGCGTCGGCGAACAGCGTTTGGACATCAGCGCGCACATCGGTGGTGATGACCGGTTCCTCGGCGTCGATGGGAAAGAACGTCGCCCGCAGATCCAGATAGGACGCCGTCACCACCGAGCCCACCACGTCATTGGGCTCGGTGCGGATGATCACGCGGCGGTCGACGTCCCGCAGGGCGGTGGCGATCCGTTCCATGCGGGCGCGCTGACGATCCAACCCCGACCGCGCACCGGTCGTATCGGGGCCGGAGTCGTGGTGCACCGCGGCCGCGGAGGCTCGTGCGGTCCGTAGCGCGGCTTCGAACTCGGTTCCCACGAGCAGTTCTTCAAACGATGGAGTCGATCTGGACACGTCGTTGCCCTGGCCCGCGAGCACGGTGTTGACCACCGCGACCGCGTCCGCGCGATCATCGTCGGCCAGCTCGTCGAATGCCGGGCGCGGTCCGACACCGTCGAGGAAGTCCAGATAGGCAACAACGGCGGCCTCGACCGGAGTCATCGCCGGCTGGTCTTGGTCGGCCCCGCAGGACGTCGATGTGGACTCGCGGTCTGTGTCGTCAGTGTTCATCGTTGCTTCCGTTCCACGGTGTGCTCTGAGAGGTTCGGGTCGCGACTGGCTCGTTCATGCAGCGCCAGCAATGACTGGGTGAGAATCTGTCCGACCCGCTGACCAGTCAAGTCCAGTTCTCGGCCGATGTCCGCGCGGCTGCGTCCGTTGATGACTGTGTCCACCACGATGGTGCGCGCGGGCTCGGGTAGCGACGCGATCAGCGGCCGCAGCGCCGCAAACCGTTCGTGTTGTTCATAAGCGAGCTCGGGGTTGTGCCACCACGCGGTGGCCGGTGTGCCGGTGTGCTCGTCGAGCGCCTCGTCGAATGCGGTGACGGTGATCTGGTCGGGCTCATCGTCTGGTGCGTCGCGGCGACGCCGGCCCTTA
The DNA here is from genome assembly GCF_033804635.1 of Mycobacterium sp. RTGN4. Lineage (NCBI taxonomy): Bacteria > Bacillati > Actinomycetota > Actinomycetes > Mycobacteriales > Mycobacteriaceae > Mycobacterium > Mycobacterium sp. RTGN4. Next base: position 48,172 of record NZ_JAPZLB010000004.1, read on the forward strand.
GTTGCCCGCCGCAGCGCGTCAACCGCCCGCGCATGCGCGAACTGCATACTCAGCGCCTCCCAGTTGGGAGCGTCTCGTTGATTCAGCAGCGCCAGCAGTGCTTCCTGCAATACGTCTCGGTCGGACTCACCGCCAATGAGCAGTTGCTCCTCCCCGGCCTGGCAGGCCCGCCCGAACAGGGTGCGCTGGATCGCCACGTGCATGGTGCGGGTGATCTTCTGCAGCCGCACCGAGTCGGCCAACAGCGGATGCTGCTGGCCGCTCTGATAGCCATCGGCCGGGCCGACGTCAGCGGGTTCATTCATGGTCCTGCCCTACTGTCGACGCTTCCGCGGGAATCGAAAGCGACCACGCCGGGGGGGGCTGATGAAAATGTTCCCCGGCGGTCGGTATACGCCGCAGTACACCCCATCCCAGTGACAACGAACACGACCTGCACCAGCATCGGCAGTGCAGTCATGGACCGGGTCAGCTGTGAAGTCGTCGCAGCGCACGACGAATTCGTCGCGTTCGCAGCCGGCATCGCGCGTCATCGATTACGCGCAAGGCACGCACACCGACACCGACACGACGGGCATCGTGTCGGCGACGTTCGGCGTCGGCGGCCGGGTGCGGGCCCGTCAATCGAGTGGCCGTATCACCGCGGCCGCATTCGGCTTCGACCGGACACGCCGGGCGACTAGTGACATCCAGGTGTTCCAGAGTGTGGCTGCTGAGCAGATACTGCAGCGGCCCCGGCTCACCGAGGCCGCCGGGCGCGACGTTGAGACTGACGTACTGGGCCAGTAGCGATGCTGCGGCGCTGATGGAGAGCACCGCGACGTTCGCTGACGTGTACTGAGGCTCCGGACCCGCGCTGTGGCCATCCCGCCCGGTGATGTACGCGGGATCGTCGAGAGCACCGGACCGGTCGGCGGCCACCGCTCCCAGATCGAGTTGTCCATTGCACCCCATGCACGGCCGTCCTGGACGCAGGACATGGGATCGCCACGTGGCGTTGCGCATCCCAGTGCCGTCGTCGAAAGTGTCGATGGCGATGCCGCCATCGATGACCGGGATGTAATCGCCGTAAGCGAGCAGATTGAGCACCGCTCGAGGCCAAGGCCGGTCCACAGCGCAGATGATCTCGTCGAAATCCAGCGCGACCGTCAGACCCTCGGGCTCGCATACGCTCAGGTCCCACGCGTCGACGGCGATCGTGGGGCTGGTCGCGTTGTCGGTGACCAGACGGCGGGCCAGTTCGATCTTGCTGCGGCGCAACCACGCGTCGATGGCCGTGGCACCGATGAGCCGGTCGAGATTATGCACCTCAACAGTGTCGAAGTCCATCAATCCGATGCGGGTCAGTCCCGTGGCCGCCAACCGGACCGCGACGTCGAGCCCGACGCTGCCCAGACCGACGACGAGCACGGAACGGCGCGCTAGATCGGCGTGGCGCAGCGAACCCCAGCTCGTCACCGATCGGACGTTCGTAGGCGCCGACCGTGGTGGCGGGGCCCGCGCGTCATCCCAGAACACCCGAAGGTGCTCACCGACGACACGCACGTTTTCGCATCCGGTGTAGGCCACATCGCCGCCCAACCCGTGATCCCAATGCCGCGCCGACCACGTCCCATCCCGCCCGGCGAGGGTCATGCCGACCAGCGACAGCCCGGTCATCTCGCGCACCAGGTTCGCGAAGGCGCTTTCCGCGTCGTGGTCGGGCCCACTCATGTGCTGCCAGCCACGTGCGCCGGGATGACTGTGCAGCATCACCACCCCCTCGCCGCGCCCTGCGGCGTGGGCTGCGACCCGCCACATGTAATCGCCGCTGATGCTGGCGTTGCCGTGTACGTCGCGGTCGCCCGGCTCAGGCAGATGAACACGGCCCAGCAACGCCGTGCGTCGCCGCAATCCGGTAGAGGGCTGGTAGGTCGCCAGGCAGAGATCTTCTTGCCCGTCGTCGCGCAGAAGGTGCCCGCGCAGTGCCTCGTCGGTGACGGTTGTCATAGCCACCGAGGTGCGCTGCGTCATCGTGCTCGCTGCCACGCGCCGTTGCGCAGTCTTCACCGTGCGTCCCCCAGTACGCCACGCACGTGGGCCACCCACGCCTGGCCGGGATCCGGATCGCTGCCCCAGTCGTTGATCTGGCGCGAATGGCGGATCCAGCCGTCAACCGGCGAAGGCTGGCTGTTGGTGTGCTCGAACACCACCGCAGCCGGCAAATGAATCCAGTGCGGCGGAGCGATCGGCCACCCAACCAGCTCAGCGACCTCCACGCCGGTACCCATCATCGCGCCCGAGTGCGGGCCGCTGATGACGTCCACCGTGTAGACGATCAGCGGCCCGCGCCGTTCCGGCGCGGCGCCCAGGGCCAGCAAGTCGGCCACGAACACATCCACCGGATCAGACATCACGCAACGTCGGCGCGCTGCCGGATCGAAACGAATCGATCGCCCGGATGGATCTCGACGATCTCGTCATCGCAGAACCGGTTCGGACCCTCCCGGTGGCCATGCAGCCGACCCAGGTCATAGCGGCCCGGATCCAACCCGGCCAACCGGAGCAGATCGGCTGCCGGTTGTCGGCGCACCGTCGTGCCATAGGTCTTGCCGTCGATGCTGAACTCGATCCGCTTGTGCAATCCGGTCACAGTGTGCTGATCATTTTCATTGCGGTGCGGGCTGTTCATCGGAACCTCCAAAATGCCGTGGCCTCAACGGGCCGACTCGCTCTTACACCACTCTGTCGACACCCGCACCGCGACCGAAAGTCACTTGTTCAACCAAAACGCGGTCTGGCCGCGGGGCGCTGATGTTGACGTGCAGTCATCCCTGCAACGGCTTCCAAACCGCGGGCCGACACTCGGCGGCCTCGTTGACTACGAATCACGGTGGTGGGCCCGACGTCCGCACAACTCCGTCACCCGCACTCGGTCCGAAGTGCTGCGCTGCACGGCAACTCACACATTCACCACCCGGACGCACCCGAGTGTCCATCAAGGTTCGATACGCGTGCAGCTAACCTCGATCTGGGCACTGTTCTTGGGTGGTCCAGATTGCAGACTTGCTGTCCACGTCAGGACGCGTGTGAGCCCTGCGTGACTCATCACGCACGCTGACGCGCTCTTCCCTCTCGGCAGCAGGTATTCGTGCTGGGCAGAGTCACCAGCGCAGGCTTCGTTTGGGCCTTCGACCTGACGATTGCCCTCGTAAGATTCATCGCGCCCAATCCAAGTACAGGCGGCTACCTTGGCCATGTGGGTCATGTATCTACACGAGTGCTCAACCAAGAGACATCAAAGGTGTTGGCCCGCGTCAAGCGTGGCGAGGAAATCACCATTACTGAGCGTGGAAAGGTGATCGCCCGAATCATCCCGGCTTCCTCGGGCCCGCTCGACGCGTTGATCAGTGCAGGCAGGGTCCGACCGGCGACTGCGCGCGGTCCGGCGCCTCGCCCCACCATTGCGATCAGTGACGGTCTCGACGCGGGCACACTCCTGCAGCGTATGCGCGCCGAGGAACGATACTAGGGCCGCGATCTACCTGGCGGTGTCCACCGCGACATCTTCGACCTGCCGGATGCGCGTGGTGACTGCCATGTCGAACTCCTTGAGCAGTTCGCACAGGCGGGCGCCGTCGATGAGGTCGCGTGGTGGCGCACCGTCCCGTGCTGCTTCAGCCGTGAAGGTGCCGGTCGTGATGAGAAGCCCCTTGTCGCCGCGACCCATCATCGCGCCGCGAAAGTCGCGCACCGCGCCGGCTCCGACCGAGCCGACATGCCGCTTGCATTGGAAGAACACAGTTCAGCTCACCAGGGAGAGCCGGTGCACGCCCACCCCGTCGATTCCGCCGCCGGACTTCCCGGTCACTCGGGTGTTGGTGAGCCCGGCCTCCCACAGGAGTCGTTGTTCCAGCCGCTCCAACGCCGCGGGCTCCATCTTCATCAAGGCGGCGGGAAATTGGTCTTGTCATGCCTCGTCGGCCGCTGGCGCGTCAGGAGTCGCTTCAACACACCGCTGATGCAGGTTGCCCGGGGTGCTGAGCGATTGATCGCCGCAGACGACGGGCCAACTTCGGCACGTGACAGCGGCGCGGTGCGTCAGATTCGCCGTTCGTGCCACCGAAGCTAGACGGTTCACCAGTTTCAAAACCTCGACGTGTCTCTGTCAACATTGTCGGCAGCATGCGGTAGAAGTCACGTGTGCGGCTCCTCCGATACCTGCGCCGGCGGTTCCTTGGTCGCCAATTCGTTGACAGCGAGCTACGGATGGCGTCGATCGATGCGCCCGTCGATGAACCCGAAGAACCGCAGGATCCTCGCAGCGACGAATTCGGCGCAGCGTGGTCGATGCTCGACGACGCCGCACAGGTTGCTCAAACGATGGCCAGTGAGTGGAACGCGCTTGTCGGCACCGAGCTGTTCAGAAGCTCGGTCTACCTTGACGACGACGGCGCAGGTCAGGTCGACGTTCTCGTTGACGAATACGAGGAGCATCGACTCGAACCGCTTGAGCGTGCAGCGCGCGAGTTCATCGAGCGGCTGCTCTTATGCGGCCGCGAGGCATTGCGGGCTGCTGAGCGCTGCGTCTCCGGACCACTACGGTCGCCTGACGGCGATCATCTCCCTCGCTTTCCATTCGTTGCGACCGCGGCCGAGTTTCTTCAGCTAATCGATTCTGGTGCGTTGTCAGGACTGCGGCCCGACCAAATCCAACTCATCGAGCAGTTTCAGCCTTACTACCGCGCCAGCGTGGATGACGAGCCGCGCCAAGTGCTTCGAGCGGTGGTGACACGCCTCATGCGGCTTGAAGGCTTGTTGCAAAGCGACGGTCGGCCAGTGGTTGCGTTCAGTGCGCACTCTGCCAGTCCGATGGTCGAAGTCGACCTGCCGGCGACGGTGACCGAATTGCAAGGCTTCCCCGACGGAGTGCTTGTTGACTGGCATCGCGTCGCGACGTTTCGTGTCCCGGCGGGCACCCAAGGTGTGCGGGCCAATCCCAACATCGCATTTGATCCGATATTGAATGCTGAGCCCTGGCCCGATGACCCAGACGACAACATGAGTGTTCAGGTACGAGCACTGCTGTGCGTTGTTGAAGAACTAATCCGTGCCTTGGAGCGCTCGGTCGGCTTGAGAAGTGCTCTTCATGGTGGTTACTTCCGGTTCGTCCCGCTCGAGGACGACCCGGTCTGGACGCGGATCGACCTCAGTGAGACTCCCGAAATCGAAGCCGGAATGCGCAATTCCGAACTGGGCCTCGCAACATATCGCTCGGGCGATGAGGTCATCATGCTGGTCCAGCGCCTCGACGGGGTGTACGCACGCCTCGTTCCCGCGCCGGTACCCCTCGACCCAGATCGTGACCGAGGCCCGGCTGCTGAGGAAGCGGCCAGAGACTCAGCATCGCTGTGGGGGCTCCCAGATTTTGTTTTCCAACCCGAAACAGTTCAACGGGGCAACGCCACCCGCGAAGTGGGCGACGGCACAATCGTCTGCGGAAACCGCGGCCTCGCAGTACAAGTCAAAGCAAGAACATCGGCTGCTGACCAAGCCGACCGCGAGCGATCATGGATCATCAAGAAAGCAAGGGAAGGCGCTCGCCAGGCGGCAGGGTCCGTCCGAACGGTTCAGCGGTCACCACTTGCTCACACGAACCTGCGCGGACGATCAATTATCCTTGACGGCAACGAAATTGAGTGGGTCGGCGTGGTGATCATCGACCACGACTCGCCTCCCGAGGACCTTTCGGCCTACACAGAGGCAGTCACCATCCCGCATGTCGTTGTCTTCAGAAAGGAGTGGGAGTTCCTGTTCGACCAGCTGCGCTCGACCACAGCGGTTGTCGACTACTTCCATCGAATCGCCGATCACCACACAGAACCCGGCGAGCACGTTGCCGATTACTACGAACTGGCGCTTGCCGACGAGCAGGCAGGTCCGGATCTCACACGGTCTCTAATCCCCACCGCGCTGCGCAACCCTGCAGTTCATACATCGCACCCGATTCTGCCGGTTGCACCGGCAAGCGCGGCAGACGAATACGGGGCGCGGATGTACCGGCAGATGCTTGAAGATATCGCCGAAAGCTCTTGGGATCGTGACGAATCACAGCGTGTCCACGCGCTGTATCTACTCGACAACCTGCCGGTTGCCGAGCGGGCAACGATGGGCCGCCGGCTCCTAACCCATCTGGGACGAGCTCCACAGATGCAGGCGGGCAGCAGTCGCTGGGATTTTCGGCGTTACCTGCTCGGAAATGCGTACCTGCATCTGGCGTATGCGGTGTGCAACCAGTTCACCGACCTCCACAAGGAAGCATTCAAGCGGTGGGTCATGCTCCGCCACCATGAATGGACCAACGAACTGGAGCCCCACAAACGCGACGATGCCACGACCGTGGCAGTCCTGCTGACCCCGCGGCACGATAGGGTACGTCCCTGGGACACAAGTGTTTTCGCAGCCTTCGGCGACCTAGCGCTGGAACCTGACGACCTGGTAGCGATGCAACGCCTGTGGAACAACCCGCAAAACATGGTGACTGACACGAGCGCGCCGTAGCGGGACCGCGGATCGGTGAAACGCACACCCGACCTGGACGCTACGCGAGTCATTCACACGGGCAGTCCTCGCGGCGTCGCTGACTTAGCTTGCCTGATCGAACTTCTGCAGCAGCGCATCCAGGATTTGCTCATCGTCATATCCGTGGTCGGAGCCGAGCGGATCCAATGCCAGCGCTCCGATGGCCTCGATGGGCACCCACGCAGGAATCTCGCCGTAGTCGCGTTCAAACCTGACTGGTCGGTAGGTTTTGCGGTCGAGTTGTTCGACCCAGCTTGCGCAGGAGAGGACAAGTGGCTCCAGCATCGTAGGGTCGGTTTGCAGAGCGTGAGCAAGGCGTTCGCGCACTTCCTCATCCGAGGTCACACGAGCGAAGGCATACATCATCGATTGACCGTTAATGTCGTTGCCCGCCCATGACGCCGCGCTGGACCAGTCGGTCTCAGACCACAGGCGCTGCAGCTGTTCACGTGCGGCGTCGGCGTGGGCGTTCTGTTCCTCGGACGCGCCGGTGCGCGGAATTGCTGCTTGAAGTAGCGCCGTCGCGGCGCAGATCGGGAGCTGCTGTCGGTCACGCTCGACCAACTCGAGCAGGTCATCCTCGCTGGCATTACCCGCCACGGCAACGGCAAGGTGAGCTGTCGTGTCCAGGCCGTATGGGAGCAAATGCGCGGTCGGTGGAATGGTCGCCGCGTACTCGGTGGCCTCGGCAACACGCTCGCGTAGCGCGGGGACGTAGGGGCGATGGCTGACACGGACGAATGGCCGGGCTTCCTCGAGAAGCTGTTGATGTTCGGCGAACGGGTCCGCAATGTCTTTCTCGCCGACGACCATTGGCGGTTCGGGCACATCGACATGTTCGCCACGCGAGGCCCGAACCAGGTCGTCAACAGCCCGCTGAAGGTCGGCCACTGCGGTGTCGAATACGCCGTCCGCATCCGGGTCGGCGCGTGTTGTCCAGGCCGAAGCCTCCTCAACCACCCGAGTGATCGCACGATCTAGTGCCTCGCACCAGGGCGCCACCTGAGGCCGCGTCGTGAGGACCGCGGCGAGTTCGATCCGCGCCGCCTCGGACGATGGCCGCACCTCATCGAGTGCCGCACTCAAAGCCTCATGAATGCCCTGTTGTAGCGGGCGAACCTGAAATTCCGAGGGTTCAAGGTACACAGGGTCACCGTTATCGTCCCACGCGGTGAAGGACCTCTTGGTCTGTTCGTTCAGCTGCTGCCATCGGCGTGACCACGATCGAGGGCCACTGCGAGTCCGCTCCGCGACGAGCCGTAGCGCCTCGACCCGCCGCACCAACTCAACTGTTGCAGGCGCGTGCAGAACGTCGAACGTCTCCGACGCGACGAGAACCTCAGTCACCTCCTCGTCGCTGATCAGCCAGTTACGTTGGATATCGTCGTACTCCGCGATCTGCGCCGCCTTCCATTCACGAAGCATCTCCGCCGGGAAACCGTCCGGGGTCTCATCGATCTCGTAAGAATGCTCGATACACAACAGGATCAGATTGGCACTGGCCCGGTTGTCCTCCGGAAGCATGTCGATCCACCGTGGCCCGCCCTCTCGCCGCGCGTGGATGTGGGCTACCCGGCTGTTCAACACCCGATTACCCGTCTCGTTGTTGAGCTTGTATAGCGGCCGCTGGCACTGCGGATGCGCACAACGAAACGCCGACCCATAGAGCTGACGGACTGTTGCCGCTGTGGGCGGCGGGTATGCGGTGTCCGTCTTGCTCGCCATGGTGCCAATTGTCGTCCAGAGGGTGGCTCAACCCAGGCAGGCGCGGCGCGCCACCTCCTTAGATTCGTGCCTAAAGGCCATCGCTCCGTGAGAATGAGGTGTGATCCGAGATCTTCACGTCGCGGGTGTCCCCGGCGCCCCATCCCTCGGCGAGTTACGTTGCCTACAGACGGCTGTTCGGCTGCAACTGCGGCTCGAGTTCCTGGTCCGAATTGGTCGGCGATCACGAACGGTGATGTCCCGGCCCTGTGCATCGCTGTTGGTTCGTTCCAACGACCGCCATCAGGTCCGCGGCCGCTGACATGGCCAAGAGAAGACCGCAGACGCCGTTGCAACTTCGTGGCCAGCTGATGCTGCAGGTTTCCGCTGGCCGCTACTTTCGGCCCGATATAGAAATCCGGGAACGCCCCCACCGGCGCACGGTGTACACCAATGCGTGGCTGCTCGATCCCACGTCCGTCGGCCTGCCAGTCGGCACCATTACCGGTTCAACCGAGTTCGCCGCCGTCTCGACGGTGATGATCGAAGCGATGGATCGGCTCGAAGCGCAGAAATTTGATGGCAGCGCTTCAATGCTCGTCGCGACAGGCGGCGATGAACTCATCGATGATGTCGCCTATGTGACGTCGTTTGTGCTGAATCGCACGTTCAGCCGCAACGATGATCAAGTTCATCGCCTGGTCGTAGCCGATGGCTCGGCTCGTCGCCGTCATAGCGCGGCCAGTATGTTTCCCGGATTGTTCGACGGTGCGCAGGTCGTTCACGCGACCGAATGGGACGCCGTCCAAGCGTTCATGACCGATCTGGTCGCGCTCGGACGCGAGGATTTCGCGCGCTCCATGCGAGTTATCCGCACCACTGTGGACGCGACGCGACGAGCCATCGGTGACCCGACTGGCGCCTACACCGATATCGTCGCGGCATTGGAATCACTTGGCGACGATCACCTAACCAGCCCGACGACATGGGATCGCTACGACTCAGCCAAACGTAAGATCATCGATTCCGCGCTGAGCGACCTCGACGCCGCCGACGCCGCGCGAGTGCGAAATGCAATCTTGGAGGCGGATCGGGCGGGTCTCAAACGACGGTTCGTCGCGTCCACCCTCGCCCGAATCTCCCCCGCCTACTACCGGGCAGAGGCCGGCAACGCAGTACGGCCGCCGCGGGCAGCCGACCTTGAGCGAATGTTGGGTATCGCGTACGACATCCGCTCCCGGCGAAGCCATGTCCTGCAAGACCTGGGCGCCGAAGCCTGGATTTTCGCCGACGGTGCGGAGACGACGTTTGAAGTCAAGTTCGACCGCATCCTCACCCTGGCCGGTTTGTGGAGATTGACCCGTCACGTCGTGATGCGTTTCGTTGCCGATGCCCCCAAGACCCAGCCCGAACCCTGGGACTATTGGGGCGCGTTGCCGGGACAAGTTCAGTTGCAGCTTGCACCCCAGTACTGGATCGGCAACGCAGAAGCATTCGATGACTGGAGCGCAGCGCGGTTTAACGGTGCCGTCGAGGCCCTGTTGTCGTGGCGGTCGGGCGAGAGCAACGACGGCTTTAACCTCACCGCCGTCGTCGACAAGATCGAGCACACAGTGCCACGGCTACCAGACGGCGACGCGAAGACCACGATGGTGGCCCTGCACGTGCTCTGGCATGACTCGCTGCGCCCGCAAGACCGCAGCACGATCGCAGCCGAGTTCATCGAGAAGTACGGGTCTTGCCTCGACTTGCCTACGCCAATGGCCTTCACTGTCGGCGTTCTCTGCGACCGAGGCATTCCGGTTTGGACTGCTGACCAGTGGTCCGAACTGGCCTCGAGCCGCCACGCCGCGCGGCGCACGGGGAAGGAAGACCCACTTCCGGCGACCATCGACGCGCTGCTACAGCTGGAGGCCGCCGATCAACTGGAAGCTGCTGGCCGCCATGAGGAGGCGGTCGCGTTGGCCGCTAACGCCGTCGAAGAGTCGCCAGGTAATGCGGCCATCATCGCGTGGGAACAGCGATTGCTGTCCGACGACCACGACCCCGACTTCGACGCGCACCAATTCCTTTACGGCAGAAGATCGAACGCTAACTCGCGCGATGAGACGGCGGCGGAATCGCGAGCTGTCGTTGACGGGCCAAACGCTGACTAATTAGCTAACGCGTCGCGCAGGACTACGACAAGTCCCGGGTGGCCACATCGCTCAAGGCTGGGCTCGACGGATTGCCGAACGTTGACCTGGGCCACAGAGGTTCGCCTCCGCCTGCGGTGTCGCCCCCACGCATCACCCCGTTAGCTGGGGTTCTCGGACATTGTTCCGGATTTCTTCGCCGTCGTGGCGTCAGAGCAATTTTTAACGAGTGTGGCAATATCGGCTCGTGGCTGACCCGCTGTCACTACATGAGGTAGTCGACACCCTTGTCGAGATGGACCTTGTCGATCTCGACGGCGACGGCCCGTGGCCGGGCGACCCAGACGACTCCGACGCTTACGAGCCGGAATGGACTCAGATTCACCCAAAGGAATCGGACATGGGTGCGTCGCTCGACCGGGTGCCAGGGCGACCGGACGCCTACGACGAGATCCTAGAGCGGGCGACTGGCGGTTTCCTGGTCCCGCCCCCCGATGTGTTGGACGCCCTTGCCTGGTACACACCAATCCACCATTTCGGTCTTGGCTCGGCGATCTACATTCGGGAGTCGGCTGTGTTCGACGTTGCCGCCGCGATCATCAATCGGCTTCCGGCGCCGGAGCGCCAGGTGCACGAGAACGTCGACGGTGCGTTACGTGCAGCAATGTCGGTGCTGTACCTCCACGAGGCCTATCACCACAAGATCGAATCGCTAGCGATCCGATTCGAAATGGTGGAGCGCATGAGGCGCTACATCCCCTATTCAAAGGAGGTGTACATCCCACTCATTCAGCAACGATCTGACGACGTGCTCGAAGAGGCCCTCGCGTGCGCCGAGATGTATCGCCGCTTCAAGGCTGAGAATCTCTACCGCCGAGGCGTTCCCAAGCCGGTGCGTGAAGCGACACTGGCGATGCTCCTGGCATGGTTTCGGACCCTTCCTCCCAGCTACCGTGAAGCTGGCCGCTACCTCCATGACCGAACGTTCGACCAGGCGCAACGCATGCTGATGAGCCAAGTGCATGAAGCAGCCGCCGAACCCAAGCGCACGGCCGTTGAGTGGAACCTGGCACCGCACCTCTGCCGTGGCCTGTTCGACTGTCAGCGCATTACTCACGTACTGGTGCCGAAAGGCCAGGAACCGATCCTGCCCTGGATCGGCCACACCCCGGCACTTCCCTCAGTGAGCAGCAGTAAGGCCATCCAACATCTGGAAAATCGAGGCTGGAAAGTTGACCCGGGCCGAGGCAAGGGGTCGCACATTCGACTCAAACATGTTGGGAAGCAACCGCTTACAATCCCTGCGAACCGCGAGTCGCTTTCTCCGCCCGTGTTGAAATCTGTCGCGAGTGCGCTGGGTGTGCGGCTCGCGGATCTGGCGTTCTAGCCACTATGGACGCTCTCGGACAATGGGCAACCTAGTCACATCGGTCGGGGCCGGTGCTGCACGACCCGTTCAAATCGCGTGCGATGAATCCGGTTCTGACGGAGAAAATCTCATCGATGGTAGCTCAAGGGTCTTCGCCCACGGCAGCACCGATCTCGATGCGGCAGCCGCATCGCAGTTTATCGACGACCTTCGCGGGACCGTGAAGTTCCAAGGTCCCGAACTGAAATCCGCTACGTTGCTGCAGAATGCGCAGCGGCGGGCGGCGCTCCTGGATACGTTCGCTACCGGTGGACCACTGTCAAGCAGGGTGAAGTTTCTGGTAATGGACAAGTGGTACGTGGCGGCAGCCAAGGTCATTGACCTGGTGATCGAGGAGGACGCCTACGCGAATGGCGTCGACATCTATTCGACGGGCGAGGCCTATCGGATGGCGCAGACTCTGATGAGGGAAGGGCCCCGCGCGTTCGGCGAAAGCCGTTGGCAACAGCTGCTCGGTGAGTTTGTGTCGTTTGTTCGCCGCAGGCAGAGGGTGGGAACGAAAACGACTCAAATTGAGCTGATTCAGACGATCGATGATCTCCGCCTACGGAACAATCGACGCAGTGTTACCGCAATAATGCAACGGCTGTGGCAGGGTCGGCACCACCTTGAGGACTACGGGCCGGACAGTCCGATCGCGAGCATGGGAACGCTGGAACCGATCGTTCCCGCGATCGTTAGCACGGCCAAAGCCTGGCACCATGTGCATCACATCCCTATTGAGATCGTTCACGATCGCTACGCGGCGCTGACTCCCGCCGCGGTCAAGGACATACTGGCGGTATCCACCGCCAGGTGGCCAAACATGGGTATCCCGCCGCCAATTACCTCACTGCAGCAGGTGGATTCGCGCACTGACGCACGTGTGCAAGTCGCAGATCTTGTGGCCGGGGTGGGTGCCTGGGCCGCGCGCAGCGCTCTCGACGGAATGCTCACCGATCAGGACGCCGAACTTATTCGCCCCTATATGATAGGGGACTCGATGTGGGCGGACGTCCCAAGTTGGATCCAGTTGTACGGGCGGACGTTACGGTGATACATGACCTCATAGCAACAGTTGCCCGGTGGACCGAACGTCAGCCACGACCAGCGACCCGAGAGTGCGCGCAAGACAAGGGGAACCGACAAAACTTAGCGGAACGGTCGCGATGATCCGACGCCAGACCACCAATCTGATGGTTTACCGACGCGATGGTGACGCGCGGCCCATGGGAGGTCTGCGTGGCGATTAGTACAGCCAATGTCTGGGCCGAGCAGTTCGATGTCGGCGGCAACACAATTCGTCAGCTGCTCGTTCCCGCATGCGGGGAGCTAGCCGTCTCCGAGGACGCTGGTGACATCAGTGTGCATGGCTGTTACGGTCAATGGCCGGCCATCCGTGGCGCGGGCGGTGATGCTGTTGAGCATCTCGTCGCGGTCCTTCCGACCGTCAATCGGTCAACGTTTCGCGTCAGCTGGAGCGGTAATCGCAAGCTGCTGGATCCCGATGCGGTGCTTGAGACTTTCAGGGAAGCAATCGGTTTCACTCCTCACGACGAGCCCGGCAGCTTGCGCCGTCCACAGATCGCCGCTTTGCACTCAATCGTCGGATACCAGTCCTCGGGCTTGGACGAGCCCGCCATCGTCGTAATGCCCACCGGCACTGGGAAAACCGAGACGATGCTCGCGTGGATGGTGGCCACCCGCCCGGCCAAACTGTTGGTGATCGTGCCGTCCACCGCACTGCGCGATCAGATCGCGGCGAAGTTCGAATCGCTGGGGATTCTGCAGCGCGAAGGCATTGTGTCGCCGATGGCGCAGCGGCCATGCGTCGGCCGTCTCGAGCACGGATTCACCGATCCCGGTGACGCTGCGATCTTCGTTCAACGATGCAACGTGGTGGTGGCAACGCCCAACGCCCTACACGCGGGCGATCCTGAGGCGCGTGCTGTGCTGTTGGACCGCTTCACCCACCTTGTGGTCGACGAGGCTCACCATGCACCCGCGACGACGTGGAACGCCATCATCCGCCAGTTCGACACGCGTCCAGTTCTGCTGTTCACCGCGACACCGTTCCGCACGGACGGACGTTCGCTGCCAGGCCGCTTCATTTCGCGATTCCCGCTGCGCGAGGCCCAAAACGACGGTTACTTCAGTCGCATCGAATTCGCCTCCATTGCCGCGATCGAGGACCCTGACCGCGACCTTGCGACCGCCGCGGTTGCGCGACTGCGGAGGGATCGCGAGGCCGGATTCGAGCACATCTTGCTGGCGCGCGCCGCGACGAAGGCGCGCGCCGAGGAGATATTCGCGATGTACCAGTCGATGGCACCCGAGACTGAACCGCGGCTGCTGCACGACGGTCTCACCGCGCGCCGAAAGGCAGAAGTACTCGCCGCACTTTCCAACCGCCAATGCCATCTGATCGTCTGTGTCGACATGCTCGGCGAGGGCTTCGACCTGCCCAACCTGAAAATCGCTGCCTTTCACGACAACCGCAGGTCCCTGGGGCCGGTGATACAGCTCGTCGGACGGTTGGCGAGAACGAAATCTACGACATCTATTGGTCCGGCGAGCGTATTCGTCTCCCGAGACCCCGCAACGCTGTTCTCACCGTTGCGAAAGCTGCTTAGGGAAGACCCCGACTGGGACAAGGTCCTCAGCGACATCACCGACCACGCGATAGCCAGGGCTGAAGAGATCAGCGAGTTCGATCAGTCCTTTACAACGACACCGTCGGAGGTGCCCGTCGGTTTGGTGGAGCCGAAAATGAGCGCCGTGGCCTACCGAACCTACGCGACCGAGTGGAATCCTGATGCAGCGCTGGATGTTTACGGTGAATCCGTACTGGAAGGCGTCATCAGCGTGAGCTCGGCCGACAACGTCGCGTGGTTCGTGATCGAGTCGGTCGGTGACCTCAGATGGGGTGAGGTACCTGGATTGCAGGCCGTGTCATACGACTTGGTCGCGATGTACTTCGACAACAGTCTCGGTTTGCTGTTCATCCACGGCTCCGATACTGATCGCAAGTACGACGAGTTGGCCCAGGCCGTGCTCGGCGAAGAGTCGGCGATGGTCCGCGGGATGGACACGTTCCGTGTCTTTGCAAGGGTTGATCGCTTGATACCGACCAATGTCGGGTTGCTCGATTCGCGGGACCGCGACAAGCGCTTCTCCATGCACGTCGGCAGCGATGTGGAAACCGCACTGAATGAGGCCGAACGCAACCACAAAACCAACACCCATATCGCCGCGAAAGCGTTCGAGGACGGCGAACGGGTGACGATCGCTGCCGCGCTGTCGGGCCGCTTCTGGTCGATGCGTACCGCGCCTGGCCTATCTCAGTGGCGGGACTGGTGTCGGCGCCAAGGCACCAAATTACTTGATACATCGGTCGAATTGCGTTCCTTGTTCCGGGAGATGATCATCCCGATGGCGGTAACACAGCGTCCCCAGCACCCGCTGCTGGCTCTGGAATGGCCGTGGAACCTCTACCTCGGCACCGGCACCGCTCAACACGCGCTCTACGACGGCATGAGATTCTTACTCACCGATGTCGACTTCCGGGTCGACGATCACTCAACGGAAGGACCATTCCGGTTCTCGGTCGTGACAACTCAGTGGGAGGTTCCGTATACCGCGGTGGTGGGTAATACGGGTCTGCACTATCGAGCCGTCGGTGCGGAGGTCGAGGTCGAGAGCCGCGGATCGACAGTCCAGTTGTCGACATGGTTCAACAACCACAAGCCGACCCTGTTCCTCAGCGGCGACCGACTCATCACCGGCGATGATCGCTTGCTCGAGCCGCGCACTGAACTGCCGCCCTACGACCGCGCCAACCTATCGACGCTGCCGTGGGCTGCTGACGGAGTCGATATCACGGTGGAGTCCCAAGGTGTCAACCGGCGCCAAGACTCCGTTCAGGCCTACATGGCTCGATACCTGCAGCAGCATCAGGCATTCGATGTCCTCATCGACGACGACCGGGCCGGCGAGGCAGCTGATCTGGTGGGTCTACGGATCGACGGCAGCGATTTGGTTGTCACACTGGTGCACTGCAAATACTCATCGCAATCCACCCCCGGCGGCCGGCTCGCTGACCTCTACGAGGTATGCGGTCAGGCCACCCGCGGGGCCCGCTGGCGGGACCATGGAGCGATCCCGCTGATCAACCACATCGATCGCCGCGCACGCAACTACGCAGTGCGAACAGGACAAACCGCCTACGAAGCCGGTGATCGAGAAGCACTCCTGCGCATTCAGGAACGCGCACCGCTGCTGTTCATCCGATTCGCGACCATCATCGCCCAACCAGGACTAAGCGTCGCGGCGAGCACGAACGAACAGATGCGCTTGCTCGCGGGCGCCGAGTCCTACGTCAGGGCGGTGACCAAGGGGACGTTCGGCGTCTACTGCTCCACCTGACCGACCCGGACAGCGCCCTCCAGGCCAAACCCAACTGGATCAACCAGATGAACTCCGCCCTCCGGCGCTCTCAAATCTTTCTGGATTTCTTCCGGCACTTTCACGTTGTCGTGGATTTCCTGGCCTAATGCCGTCCGCAAACAGTTGAGAGTGCGCTGGTCAGAACTCGCCCTCACTCTCAGCAAGTTCCGGATCGGACACCTATCCGGAACCTGTTGTGAGTGACTCAGGAAGACTTGGCCGCACCGCCATATCGCAGCCGGGACGGGGTCGACGACGTAGGGCTGATCCCCCATGTACGGCGCCTGGTCCGAGTAAGAATGATCTGCACGGGGTCTTGTGTGCACAGGTCACTACGTTTGCGGAGTCTGGAGGCGCCGATGAACGCGATCGACCCTGCCCTCACGGCGGCCGAGGATGGCGGGTTGCGCGCGTCGCTGCGCGCGATGTGGGCATCAGTGGCCCCTTCGTGGGGTGAGCTCGCTGAACACGTTGACGCTCGGGGGTCCGTCGTGGCTCACGCGATGCTGGATTCCGCCGACCTTCAACGCGGGGAGCGCGTGCTCGAGCTCGCCTGCGGCCCAGGCGGTGTGGGCATGGCCGCGGCCGCGATCGTGGGCCGGGAGGGTGCGGTGGTGCTGTCCGACGTCGCACCGGAGATGACGGCGATCGCCGCCGAGCGAGCGAAAAATGCCGGCCTTACAAACGTCACAACGCGCGAAGTAGACCTCGAGCGGATCGACTATCCGGAGGCAGCCTTTGACAAGGTGCTGTGCCGAGAAGGCCTGATGCTCGTGCCGGATCCAGCGTCCGCTATGCGGGAGGCCCGCCGGATCCTCCGGCCACACGGCTGCGCTGTCTTCGCCGTCTGGGGACCCCGTGATCGCAATCCGTGGTTGGGCGTGCTGTTCGACGCCGTAACAGCCCAGACGGGCTTGCCTGTCCCGCCGCCCGGCCTTCCTGGGCCGTTCTCGCTTGGAGCACCCGGCGCACTCGGCCAGTTGTTGGCTGGGGCAGGTTTTTCTGGCACAAACGTCTGCGAGATCCCGACGCCGATGAAGGCCTCTTCAGTCGACGAGTGGTGGTCGGTGGTCCCCTGGCTGGCGGGGCCCCTTGCGCGGGTGTTGGGGTCACTTCCCGCCGAGGTGAACGCCGCCATCCGTGCCCGTGTCGACGTGGCGATGGCAGACTTCGCCACTCCCGACGGTTACGAACTGCCGGGCGTCAGCATCCTCGGCGTCGGGCGCCGCTAGCGCCTCGGCCCAGGGTTTCCGGTCAGGCCATCTCCGACACGACGTGTCGAGGGCGCTGACGATCGCTGAGCGCCTTCGAATGCAACAGCCGCACTCAAAGCGTGGTCAGCAACTCCACATCGCATCCCTGCGCGAGAGAAACGATGGCAGCGTCGAAGGTAACAAGGCGCACTCCCCTGCGGCGCGCGAGCGTGAGCAGATGTGCGTCTGTCACTTGGCGGTGACCGGCGATGGTTGGAACGTCGTCGTCAACGAGTGACACGTCGTCGGATAAAGAACCGGTGGCCATCAGCCCCGCGCAGGGCAGCAAGGACACGCCTCGCGTCAGCCACTCCGATTGGACACGGAAGCACCTTTGGATTCGTTGACACGCGAACGAACCCACTTTCGGTAATGGGGCAGGTCGCCCAACCCTGCGACGCATTGGCGGCGAACCACTCGCGCACACGCACGTGGTGGATGTGGGAATCCCACGCCAAAGCGATCAGCGCGTTGACGTCGAGCAGCGCCATCGTCGGCGGTCAGTCCTCGTCGAGCGCACGCCGGACGATCTCCGGTGTGATCGGCGGCGTGCCGGACGGCACACGGATGACAGGCAAGCCATCGGCGGCCTCGACGCGCGACGGGGTGAGGCCGCGGCGCGCCAACTCGGAGATCACTGCACCCAGGGACCGCCGCTCGCCGGCGGCGAGTTCGCGTGCTGCGGCGACCACGTCGTCATCGATGTCCAGGGTTGTCCGCACATCGTGACGCTATCGCATCAACGCATCAAACCTGCTGCACTTTGGTCACGCCGCCGCAGAAGGTCACACGTCGACCCGTCGGCCCGCAAGATTCGGGCGGAGCTTTGGCGCAATGTCAGTATCGATCGAGCTCGATCAATCGCTCGTCGCTGATCCCGAAGTGATGCGCAATCTCATGGAGCACGACGTGCCTGGCCTCGCGGCGTAGGCGATCCACGTCGCCGGCAGCGAGTCGCGTGATCGGCCCGCTGTAGATGCTGATCTTGTCGGGAAGCACTCCGCTGTACGTGCTGCTCCTTCGAGGGAGGGGTACGCCGCGGTACAGGCCGAGCAGCGGCTGCCCGTCGGGAGGCTCGTCCTCGACGACGATCTCGACGTTGCTCATCGCCGCACGGAGTGCGGCCGGCAGGGAGCTCAGCGCGTCGTCGATCGCCTCTTCGAACGGATCATTGCGACCCGGCCCCGAACGCGCATCCATCTCCGCAATGGTGCCAGAATCGGTGCAGGGATGGAGCCGGCTACTTCATGGTGGCTTGGTGGAGTCGGTCGCGGCACCTACGGAGTTGGCGCCACTGAGATGCGGGTGTCCAATGGACTGATGACCAGGGTCATCGTTGTGGGTGCTGGTCTCGCGGGCCTGTGTGCCGCCTTTCGCCTTGCCGACGATGGATGCGAGGTCTGGTCGCGGATGCAGGGTTGCACCTACGGCGCACGCGGTTGTGGGCGGGCACTTGGCAATTAAGGCGTGAAACCGCCATGGATGGGCGTTTGATGTCTTCCAGTGCCCTGCATGACATTCGCGCGCTTCTCCGAATGACGTTGGGCTCCAAGAGCCTTGCCACTGTTCGCCGTGGTCCTTGGCAGCCTGCCAAAAGTCAGTGTTTGCGTGGCACAACCGAACCCAGCGACAAGCTACGGTTTCACCAGCACGGGGCGGAGTCGATTGGTCGGGGAAATATCAGCGTCCGCAGCGATATCGTCGACGAGCGCAGTGGCCCATCCGACGAGACCGTCGACGTCTACGCCGTACGGCGCCGGATGAGCCGTCAGACGCAAGTGATCAGACCCGCGGTGGAGCAACGTGGCCGCCCCATCGAGGTTGCCGCGCTGCACGTGAACGATGCCGACGGCGAGTTGGGCCAGGCCTTGCCACAGCGCCCGCTCGGCGTCCGGGCCATTCTTCCACGCGGCTTCGAGCACTTCGTGCGCGTTGAATGCGAGGCCCTGGTTCAGTAGATCCTGCGCGTAGGCGAGCGATTCGGACGGCGGCAACTCGAGCTCGTCCGGGATCCGCGGCACGCCGACACCGCCGGCCGGGAGAAGTCGGCCCAGGGCGTCGCGCGGCCGGGCGTTGCGAGGCCGACCGCCCTCGTCACGATCGCGTTGTGCCATGTCCCCTCCTACCCGTAACGGCAGTTCATCAGTCTACGCAATATGCTCTGCCCCAATATCTTTCACACTGCGCCAGACGCTTCAGGACCTCCTCGCGCGCAGCCCGTCGAGAATGAAGCCGAGATGCCGGCGCCAGACGGTGTCGTCCCCGTCTGCCATCGCGATTACCTTCGACATCGCCCAGACGACAGTGGCTAGATCCGGTGGACCGAAATCGCGTCGCAGTGCGCCGGCCGCCTGCGCGCGCTGGAGCACGTCCGCCAGCACACCACCGGATCGCCCACATTCGGCGGCGATGTCCACCGGCCCGATCGGACTCCGTGCGATCGCATCATTGAGGGCTCGGTCGCTGGCCATGACCCCGAACAAGCCCACCAGGAATCCGGTGAAGCCGTTCCAGGAATCCGGTTCAGCTAGCGCGGCTTCTGCGAGCCGCCCCATCTCGGCCATCCGTTCGGGCAGGACGGCATCGAGCAACGCTCCCCGATTCGGAAAGTGGTTGTACAGGGTGCCAATGCTGACCCCCGCTCGCCGCGCTACTTCCTCGAGTGGCACGTCCACTCCCCGGTCGGCGAACAACTCCGCGGCGGCCGTCAACAGTCGGTCGCGATTGCGGGCTGCGTCAGCACGCAGGGAAGCCATGCGTCCATCCTAGCCAAAGTTGAGGCTAGTCTCACTTTATGTTATTAAGTTGAGTATGACCTCAACTTATTCTCCCGTCTTGCTCGTGCTGGGCGCGGGACCAGGGCTCGGATTGTCGTTGGCACATCGGTTCGGTGCCGAAAACCACTCCGTAGCACTGATATCCCGCAGCGCCTCCCGGCATCGCGACTACCTGCAATCGCTGGAGGCCGCGGGTATCGACGCCGCAGCGTTCACCGCCGACGTGAACGATCCACCGAGCCTGCGCGCCGCGGTCACTGCGGCGCGGCGCCGATTCGGCCGCATCGACGTCGGGTACTACGGGCCGGCAGACATGGCGTCATTGCCCGGTGGTATCACTCAACTCTCCGCGGCAGATGCCGAAAGTGCGCTTCGCAGTGTCGTTTCCGCGGTCGACTTCGCGTCGCTGCTCATCCCAGAACTGGTCGAACGCGGCTCGGGCGGATTGCTGTTCGCCGGCGGACTCAGCAGTGTGGTGCCGATGCCGCCGCTCGGTGGCCTGGCGCTGTCCAGCGCGGCGTTGCGGAACTACGCGATCACGCTGCATGCCGCCCTGGCGCCGGCCGGCGTCTACGCAGGCACGCTGACCATCGGCGGGCTGATAGAGCGCGGGGACATCCACCGCGCCATGACGGCGGATCCGAACATGTTCGGCGGCGCGACGGCAAGCACGCTGAACCCCGATGAGCTGGCCAACACGGCGTGGCGGCTGTACCAAGAACGAACCGGCGCCGAAGCAGTCGTGAGTACCTTCACCGACTGACCCGTTCTTCCGCGATGTCACAACCGGCAGAGCCCGTTCGTCTATTACGAATAACGGGTAGTCAACCGAGGGAGGTGCAATGACGATGAAAGCACAAACGCCCCACTGGATTGCGGCTGTCGGTGCGCGGCTATTGGGAACTCGCTGGCTCGTCCGCGCTCCGATCTGGATCTACAAGACTGGAGCAGGACGTGTGCTTGGCGACCGCTTCGTGATGCTCGAACACGTCGGCCGAAAGTCCGGTAAGCGGCGGCACGTCGTGCTCGAAGTCTTTCGACATCCCACACCCGATGTCTATATCGTCGCCGCCGGCCACGGCGAGCGCGCTCAGTGGTTGCGCAACGTAGGCGTCAATCCACGCGTACGCCTCCATGTCGCTACCCGCATGCCAGTCAGTGCTACCGCCCGTCGACTCGACCAGTCGGAAGCCGATGGCGAGCTGGCCGCCTACCGGGCACAACACCCTCGGCTGTGGGCGGCATTCAAACCCGTGCTTGAACAGACGCTTGGCACTGCCATCGCCGAATCTGGTTCCGAACTGCCGATGGTCGAGCTGCGACTCGATCCGCGGACGTCACGATGAGCCTCGTCGAAGTTGCGTGGCACGATCGACAGCATGATCACCGGGCTTGCACACAGCGGCGTGTGCGTTGAGGACTGTGACGCTGCGGTCGCTTTCTATCGCGACGTGTTGGGCATGACGGTTTTGTCTCCGCCTTACATCATGGACAACGACGCGATCCAGGACGACATGGGTGAGCTATTGCCCGACCCGCGAATGAAGGCTGCGATCGTCGGGTTCGGGACCGACGGCGACCGCGTGCTCGAGGTGATCGAGTACCTCGCCGACCACGGCGACGACCGAGGCCCGCGGTCCAGCTTGTCCGACAAGGGCCTGTCGCACATCGGCTTGATCTGTGAGGACCTCGACGCTACCAAGGCGGAGCTGGCGCAAAAGGGCGTTCGATTCCTCGTCGACGGCATCGCAGAGGTGGCCAAGGTCCGCACGACGTGGTTCGCCGATCCCTGGGGTGTGGTCTTCATCCTCGTCGAGAAGACCAAGCCCGCGCGGCCCTACTTCGCGCAATGGGGCTAGTCCTTCGACGACATTACGTCACGGCCAGTCGACTTGCGTGG
Source organism: Mycobacterium sp. RTGN4 (assembly GCF_033804635.1). Classification (NCBI taxonomy): domain Bacteria; kingdom Bacillati; phylum Actinomycetota; class Actinomycetes; order Mycobacteriales; family Mycobacteriaceae; genus Mycobacterium; species Mycobacterium sp. RTGN4. The sequence continues at coordinate 70,356 of NZ_JAPZLB010000004.1, forward strand.
AGTGCGCTGTTTATCGAAACCTCGGCGAGCAGGCCAGGAGCCGCGACGGAATCACCGATCAGGTAGCGGCCGTGGCCTTGATCGATCGCGGGTCGGTCTCGCCAGGTTTGGCCTGGCAGGTCAACCGCTCCGGTGCGGTTATTGGCGGCTTGTTCGCGGCGCCAGGCCAGCCGCTCCCGCCACGTCGGGTATGCGAGCTCGAAGACTGCTTCCAGCCGCATCAGCCCCTCAGCCTTGGATTCTCCTGGGCGCAACGGGATTTCACCTTGGAGGAGGCTGTGTCCGGTAGGTGCCAGGGTAGGGTCCTGACTGGTGAAGCATTCGATCATGGACCCTTCGTCGAAGTCGAAGACTGCGAACGGATCGTGGCGGTCGCGCCGAAGGCCGATATCGAGTAGCGCAGCTCGTCCGCCCTCCCACCGCAGGGTGTCGTCCTTGATGAGCGACCGGGCCGCCTCCAAGGTGGTGGCGACGATGACCGGGCCGGATTCTGGCAACTCCGTGACGCGAGAACTGGTTTCGATCCGAACGCCGCGGGCGCTAGCGGCGAACTCCATGCGGCCGATGACTGCGCCCCAACCTCCGCGGGGATAACGGGTGACCGGTGGGAATTTGAGGGTGGTCACCCTGAGCAGGCGCTCGAAGACGAACGCTGCGGATAGCCGGCCCGGATCGGCGTCGTAGATGGCGGGCCCTACCATCCCTTCGGCCGCTCGGCAGGCGGTGTCGCCGAATTGCTTGCTGGCCCAGTCCCGGAAGCTGACGTCGATCGGTGCTCGGTGCCGGCGCCCGACTGTGACCATGGCGGCGAAACTCGTTGGTGGGCTTCTACGTAGCCTGCCGCCATGACGGATGCGCAGCTTGCTCATCTGGCGCAGGCCCAAGCGCTCGGCGGGTTGAACGAGGTCGCGGTCCGCCAGCCATCGCCACGGTGCTCCGTCGTAGAAGGCATGGGTGCCGTCGTTGGCGATGTAGGGCGCAGGTGTGCTCCTGGCGCGTCCGCCCAGTGTGCCGTGCGCTTCATGTAGCACTACGGATGCACCGTGCTCAGCGCAGGCGATGGCCGCCGTCAGCCCCGCCAAGCCGCCACCAACCACCGTTACCGTTGCTGGGGACGTCAAGACGGTTCCCTTCTGCTACCGCTGCACATCGCCGGATATCACTGACGGTAGGACGCTCGCCCCGCGATGTGAAGGGCTCCCCTACTGCTCGCCCAGCCCCATCAGTTCGGTGACGCCATGGTCGCGGCCCGCGGTGTAGCCACCGTCGACCGCGATGGCCTGGCCGCTGACGAAGCTGGCGTCGGCAGACAGCAGGAAGGCTGCTACCGAAGCGATCTCGTCCGCGCGGCCGAATCGCCGCAACTTGTGCTCGTGGCGCAACGCCTCGCGCGGACCTTCGAACCCCGGCATACCCATGACCGAGTCGAACATTGGCGTCTCGATGAAACCCGGACAGATGACGTTCGCACGAATCCCGCTGGGCCCGTAGTCGATTGCGGTGTTCTTCGTCAGTAGCACGACGCCGCCCTTCGACGCGTTGTAGGCGCTGCCGCCGGCCGTGCCCTCGATACCCTCGATGCTGGCGAGGTTCACGATGGCGCCTCGCTCACCGTCCACCCGCTCCTGCTGCAGCATTTGGCCGAGGGCGGCCCGGGCCACCACGAAGGTCCCCTTGAGATTGATGCCCACAACTCTGTCCCACTCGTCGTCGGGCAGCATGTGGACCGGGCCGCCACCGGCGACCCCGGCAGCGTGCACGACGCCGTCGAGCCGCCCGGCAGCGGTGACCACCGCGGCCACTGCTCCACCGACTGCATCGGCGTCGAGCACGTCGACCGTCTGGTACATGAAAAGGTCGCCGACGAGACTGTCTGGCGCATGGGGCGCGAGGTCGACGCCCACGACGCTGGCGCCGTCGGCGAGCAGTCGTTCGACCGTGGCCTTGCCGATGCCCGACGCGGCGCCAGTCACCAGCATGCCCTTGCCTTCGAACCTGCTCATCATCTCGCTCCTCGGTCTGCGACTGCCCAACGATAGTTGGTCGGGCGTGTTCGTCCCTGCCGTTCGATCGCATCTGATTCAACGGTGTCAGCCGCGTCGCATTACGTCACTGTGACTAATGGTGCGCGTGGCGATGCCCCTCCAAATATGCTGGGCTACAGTCTGTCTCGCTAGCAATCCATCCAATCGAAGCGCCCCCAGGCATGCGGACTACCTTGGAGTCGAAATGACAGCCAGACTCCGGGAGGCAACACGGTGAGTCCCGTCAGCCATGACGCGATCCAAGCCGAAACCATCACCATCACGGGCCATGGCGGTGACCACATCGAGGCGTATCGGGCGGTGCCGCTGGCGGCGGCTCCGCGGGCAGGCATCGTGTGGATTCATCACATGCCCGGCTACGACCGCGAGACCAAGGAATTCGTGCGGCGGTTGGCCGTCGACGGCTATCAGGTGGTGGTTCCGAACCTGTATTCCCGCGAGGCACCCGGCGCCGACCCAGATGATGCGGCGGCGACCGTGCGCGCCGCGGGCGGAGTGCCCGACGAGCGACTGGTCGGTGACGTCGCGGGCGCCGCGGAGTACCTGCGCGGACTCGATGGCGCCACCGGCAAGATCGGGGTGATCGGCCACTGTTCGGGCGGTCGGCACGCTTTTCTGGCGGCCTGTTCGCTTTCCGTCGACGCGGTGGTGGACTGCTACGGCGCCTTCGTCGTCGAAGATCCACCGGAGGGCATGCCGAAGGCCATGCAGCCCATCCTGGGGCTGGCACCGAATCTCAGCTGTCCGCTGCTGGGACTGTTCGGGAAGGACGATCGGTATCCGTCGCCCGAGTCGGTGGCCACGCTGGACGCCGAACTCGATCGACTCGGCAAGGACCACACGTTCTTCTCCTACGACGGCGCGGGTCACTCGTTCTTCTCGGTGGATCGTCCGGCCTATCGCGTCGACGCCGCAATCGACGGCTGGCAGCGGATCGCAGATTTCTTCGGCACCCACCTGAGAGGCTGACCATGTGCACATACCTCACCGAGAAGATCGAGGTGGACGGCAGCGGGAAGGGCGCTAGGGGCTGGTTCTCGGTGACCGAAGCGACGGTCTACGTCGACCATCCCGTCCACGCGCCGTACGGCCACACGGTCAACATCGACATGCTCAACCCGGCGCTCGGCCCGTCGGCACGGGTCGCCCTCGAGCTCACCGAGGAGACGGCGATCGCCCTCGCCGACGCCATCCGCCGGGCCATCGACAGCGCTCCTAGGGGTTTGGCGTCCCAGGATCAGTGACGAGCGGCCCCCGCGCGACCGATATTCGGTAGCCCACATAATTAGTCGTGCGAAAAAGGTCGGCGGTGACGGGCGCGAGCACGGTCGAGACCTACCCTCGCCCCCGACTGCTCATCGTTTCGCTGAGCTTCGTGGCGTTGACCGTGGCAGTGCTGCAGACCGCCGTCGTTCCCGTACTCGGCATCATCGCCGACCAGTTGCATGCGTCCCCGGTGGCGGTGAGTTGGGCCGTGACCGCGAACCTGCTGGCGGCCGCGGCCGCCACTCCCCTCATCGGACGGCTTGCGGATCTGCACAACAAGAAGCACGTGCTGCTGGGCGTGTTGGTCATCGTGCTCGTCGGTTCGCTGCTGGCGGCGATGACGGCGTCGCTCGCGCTGTTGATCGTCGCGCGCGTGCTTCAGGGAGTCTCGTACGCGCTGTATCCGATCTGCGTCGCCATCTTGCGCGACGAACTTCCCGAGGAATCCGTGGTGACGGCGCTCGCCGTGCTGTCGGGCACGCTGGGTTTCGGCGGCGGGACGGGCCTGGTCGTCACCGGCCTGCTGATGGACGGCAATGCCGGCTATCACCGGGTCTTCTGGCTGACCACCGCGTTCACGCTCGCCGTATTGGTGCTGGCCGTCGCGACGATTCCGTCGCGCCCTAAGGCCGCTGAAGGAACGATCGACTGGTTGGGTGCGCTTGGGCTCGCCGTCGGACTGTCGGCCGCACTGCTGGCGATCACCCAAGGCAATTCGTGGGGTTGGACGGCGCCCGCCACTGTGGGCGCCGCAGCCGTCGCCGTGCTGGTGCTCGCGGCATGGTGGGCGTGGGAGCGGCGTCAGCGCCACCCATTGGTGTCCATCGAGATGCTGACCCGGCGCGCCGTGCTGCTGACCAATCTCGCCACCGTGTTTGTGGGCACCGGTCTGTACTTCGGATTTCTCGGGCTGACGCAGTTCGTCCAGATAGACCGCGCCACAACCGGTTACGGGTTCAGCGCTTCGGTGCTGCACGCCAGCTTGGTATTCCTCTTGCCAGGTGCCATCGCGGGGTTCGTGACCGCGACGCTGTCCGGACGCTTCATCGACCGGTTCGGCGCCCGACCTGTCTTGGTGAGCGGCGCCATCACCGGGATCGTCGGGTTTCTCTGGCTGGCCATCGCCCATTCGCAGCCCTGGCAGGTGATCGTTGCGGGCATCCTGGTCAACGCCTACATCAGCCTTGGCTACGGAGCGCTGCCCGCTCTGGTCGTCAGCGAGGTCTCCAGCGGCGAAACAGGAGTGGCCACCGGCGTCAACGCGATCGCCCGCACCATCGGCAGTTCGGTCGCCGCTGCGCTGGTGGCCGTGCTGCTCAGTCACCCCGCGGCTCGCACGGGCCTGCCCGCCGAACACTCGTTCGTCGTGATCTTCGTCGCGGGCGCGGTTACTGCAGGCCTCGCCATGGTGCTGATCGCGCTCTCCCGCGCCCGCCGCGGCGACGGGCATTCCCTCGAGGCGCGCGCGATGAGCCACGAGTGGGGATGAGGACGGCGCGCGCAAGCGGAACTGAACCAACACCGCTGGTCCATGAATCGCCGTCGGTCGCCCGGCAGCTACATGCGCGCGTCGCTATGCTGGCGCCTTGACGACTAAAGGACCGACATGACCGCTGACGCTGGTGCCGCTGCGCCGCCGCCTGCGGCACCCAAGCCCGCAGGCAGTCACATCCGGCTGACGTCGCACAGCGGGGGGTTCGAGGCCCCACCGATCCATTGGGGCGCTCCGACGGCCACCGAACGCGGGCCGGTCATCGGCACCACCACGACGCGGGGCCACCGCAACGTCATCGGCACCCACAGCGGGTCGTACGGCGTGTACCGGGCACTCGCCGTGGCTGCGGGCGCACTGTCCCGCGAGCATCGCGCCGACCTCACGAACACCTCACCCACCGACGTGATCGGCCCCCATCCGCAGTGGAGCGAACCCGGAAAGATCACCAGCATGGACCCGTGGGGCGCGGTGGTGTCCGACGTCTTCGCGGTCGAGTTGAGTGCGGGTTTCGACGTCCGGCCCACGATCGCCGTGACCAAGGCGCACGTGATCCTTCCCGAGGTCGCCGAAGCCATTCAGAAGGGTCGGCTGCGCCCTGATGGCCACGTGCTGCTGCCCAACGGCGCGGCGCTGGTCACCAAGGCGGCGATCGAGCCTGTCTGGTATCTGCCAGGGGTGGCGCAGCGCTTCGGATGCAGCGAGACCGAGCTACGTCGAGCCCTGTTCGAGGAAACGGGCGGCATGTATCCGGAGCTCGTCACCCGTTCGGACCTCGAAGTGTTCCTGCCGCCGATCGGCGGCCAGACGCTCTACATCTTCGGCGCTGCGCGCGACCTGGCCGATCCAGAAGTGGAATTGACGGCCCGCGTGCACGACGAGTGCAACGGCTCCGACGTCTTCGGTTCCGACATCTGCACGTGCCGGCCGTACCTCACGCACGCCATCGAGGAATGCATTCAAGGTGCACAACGCGGGGGCGTCGGCCTGGTCTCCTACTCCCGCAAGGAAGGCCGCGCACTCGGCGAGGTGACCAAGTTCCTGGTGTACAACGCGCGCAAGCGCCAAGAGGGTGGCGACACCGCCGACGCCTACTTCGCCCGCACCGAGTGCGTCGCGGGTGTGCAGGACATGCGCTTCCAGGAGTTGATGCCCGACGTGCTGCATTGGCTGGGCATCCGCAAGATCCACCGGCTGGTGTCGATGAGCAACATGAAGTTCGACGCGATCACCGGTTCGGGCATCGAGGTCGGCGAACGCGTGAACCTCCCTGACGAGCTGATTCCGGATGACGCCCGCGTCGAGATCGACGCGAAGATGGCCGCGGGGTACTTCACGCCGGGCCCTGTTCCGGACGCCGAGGAGTTGAAGAAGGCCAAGGGCCGGGGACTGAATTGACGACGCTCGTCGGTGTCGACACTGCCGAGGGCGCGGCCAAGGCGTTGCGTACCACCGCCGCCATCCGCGAGCGCGCCCAGTTCTTGTTGCAGCGTGCGCGGGCCGGGCGGTCCCGCTGGTTCACGGTGGACGACAACGCCTTGCCGACCGCAGCGCACGAAGTCGCCGAAGTCACCCTCGCCCGATACCCCGACTTGAACATCCCGTTCCACAGTCGCTGGCGGCACTTCGAGGCGGGCGGTGTCGACCGCGCCATCGGATTGGACGCCCACGCCATGATCGACCTCGCCGTCGTCAGCGTGCTGCTCGACGCAGGTGCCGGCCCGGACTGGCACTACGACGAGGCGGACAGCGGGCTTCGCTTCGCCCGATCTGAGGGGCTCGGTGTGGCCAGTTGGCACGCCTTCGCCGCCGGGTTGTTCTCCAGCGACCACGCTCATCCGCGGCAGGTCGATGCGGCGGGGCTCCGTCAGCTCGACGCCGGTCGGCTGGCCGACGCATTTCAGGTCGGTCCGTCGAATCCGATGGTGGGCCTGGACGGTCGCGTCTGGATGCTGCACCGGCTCGGCGATGCGCTCGCCGCCCAACCCGAGGTCTTCGCCCAAGGGCGGCCGGGTGGCCTGTTCGACGTGCTCACCGCGGCCGGCGGCCCAGTGTGCGCACCCGACATCCTCGCCCTGGTGCTGGTGTCGTTCTCGCGAATATGGCCGGCCGACAACGTGATCGACGATCAACCACTTGGTGACTGCTGGCGTCACGAAGCGGTACCCGGCCCTGGTCTCACGGCAGGGTGGATGCCCTTCCACAAGCTGTCGCAATGGCTGACGTACTCGCTGCTGGAGCCCTTCGAATGGGCCGGTGTCCGCATCCATGGGCTCGAAGAATTGACCGGCCTTCCCGAATATCGAAATGGTGGTCTGCTCTTGGACACTGGCGTACTACGACTGAATGATCCCGAATGGGCCGAGCATCCATTGGCGGTCGGAGACGAGTTGGTGGTCGAGTGGCGCGCGCTCACCGTGGCACTGCTGGATGAGTTGGCCGTGCTGGTTCGGGCCCGGCTCGGGGTCGACGCCGAGCGCATGCCGCTGGCCTGCGTACTGGAGGGCGGCACCTGGGCGGCGGGCCGCGCGCTCGCTTCACGCTTGCGAGCCGGCCTGCCCCCGCTCTCGGTCACCAGTGACGGAACGGTGTTCTGAACCATGGGCACCGTCCACCTCGTCGACCATCCGCTCGTCCAACACAAGCTCACCTTGATGCGCCGAAAAGAGGCCTCCACCAACAGCTTCCGACAGCTGCTTCATGAGGTCTCCGCGCTGATGGCCTACGAGGTGCTGCGCGACATGCCGCTTCACGACATCGAGGTCCAGACCCCGCTGGAAGACACCACCGGGAGCGTCATCGACGGCAAGAAGCTCGTCTTCGCCTCGATCCTGCGGGCAGGTGCGGGCATCCTCGAGGGCATGCTCACCGTGGTGCCCGGGGCGCGCGTCGGCCACATCGGCCTGTACCGAGATCCCAAAACGCTTGGCGCCATTGAGTACTACTTCAAGATGCCGGGAGACCTAGGAGAACGCGACATCGTCGTGGTCGACCCCATGCTGGGCACCGGCAACACTGCCGTCGCCGCCGTCGAGCGACTGAAGGAAGCCAGGCCCAAGTCCATCAAGTTCGTCTGCCTGCTCACGTGCCCCGAGGGCCTCGCTGCGATGGATCACGCCCATCCCGACGTGCCCATCTATACCGCGGCCGTCGACCGCGAACTCGACGAACACGGCTATATCCGACCCGGGCTCGGCGACGCGGGCGACCGCATGTTCGGAACGAAGTAGGCTCAGGAACGCCCGACCGCGTCGAGGTGTAGCTCCAAGAGCTTGGGCCGCAACAGCTTTCCCGCGCTGTTGAGCGGGAGTTCGGCGACGTCGTACCAGTGTGCGGGCACCTTGAACCCCGCGAGCCGGGCGCGGGTGAACGAGGCCAGCTCGGCGTGGTCGAGGCCGCCGGCGGCGTCGGACGCGACGACGAATGCGGCAAGGGTCTCCCCAAGGCGCTGGTCTGGTACGCCGACGACGCCAACCCCGGCGACTCCGGGATGCTCCACCAGAACGTGCTCCACCTCCAGCGGGTAGACGTTCTCTCCACCGCGCACGACCATGTCGTTGCGCCGCCCAACCAATCTCAAGTAACCCTCCGAGTCGAGGGCGCCGAGGTCGCCGGTGTGCAACCAACCGTCCTCGTCGTGGATCGACAGGTGCGGGGCCGCGGCCAGCACCTCGCCGGTGCCTGCGCCGTCGATGCGCAGCGACAATCCAGGCGCTGCCCGACCGACGGTGTCGAGCAGTTCGGGTCGGCCCTCCGCCGCGCTGCGATGATCGGCTGGGCCGAGGGTGGCGATCGGGCTGCCCTCGGTCTGGCCGAAGATGCTGACGAGGTTGACCCCGGGCAGGGTGTGGAGCACGCGGCGCAGTGTCTCCGGGCTCATCGGCGCCGCGCCGTAGATCAGCGTGTGCAACGGCACGTCATCGAGCGCGCGCTCCGCCAACAGCATTTCGATCATCGTCGGCACCAGCAGGCAGTGCGTCGCACCGGCATCGCGCATCCCCCGCCACCATGAGGTGGAGAACTGCGTCGTCGAAAGCACCGTGGCCCCAACGGAAAGCGCGGTGAGCACGTTGCCGAGTCCGGCGATGTGATGCAGTGGCGACCCCGTCGCATATCGGTGGTCTGGTCCCAGCCCGATCACCTCGGCCGACACCTTGACCCGCGCCGTCAGCACGTCCTCGGTGAACGGGACGCGCTTCGGTTCACCCGTCGTACCCGAGGTGTGAAGCTCGAAAGCCGCCGGCCCCCGGGTGCGAGGCAGCCGTGCACCCGAGCTGCGCAGGTTCGGCACGACGTGCACTTCGGCGTCTGCAATCGTCGCCGCCGCGGCAGCCGTTTCGTACCAACGGGATTCGGTGACGATCACTCGCCCCCCGAGGCTCGCCACCGTGCGCGCAAGTTCGCGCGCCGTCAATCTCGGGCCCATCGGCGCGAGGGGCCGGTTCGCAGCCGCGCCACCGAGCAGCAATGCCAATGCGTCGGAGTTCGTCGTCAGCAGTGCGGGCACCGACGCGCCGGGTCGCGGTTCGAGGCTGGTCAACACCTCTGCGGCGTGCCTCGCCTTGCCGATGAGCTCGCGACCGGTCACGGCGCCCGCTTCGTCGACTACCGCCAACCGATCACTCGCGGAGTGGACTGCCCACACGTCGTCGAGCCAAGCCATGCCGAGCACCGTAACGCCTCGCGCTCTGGCGATGCTGGCGACCTGGGGGCGGGCCATACACTCGATGGCGATGTCCGACGATCCGCTGTTCCTTGATGTCTACCTACGCCGCAACAAGCGGCTCTAGCACCGACACGGCATGGGAGAACCAGGCGCGATCGAGCGCATCGACAACCTGCGCGCGCTCAGTCGGTTCACCGACGCCGAGCACCTGATCCGTACCGCACTCGCCACCGAACCACAGGACGCTCGGTTGTTGTGGCGGCTGGCCGCCGTGCTGCTCGGGACGCAACGCGTCGCCGAGGGGCTGCACGCCTCGGGCGCGGCCGTCGGCGCCGATCCGCAGAACCCCGATGCGCAACGCCTCCACGCCCTGTTGCTCACGGCGAACAACCGTCACCAGGAAGCCACGTATGCCGGGTACGCCGCGGTGACGCTCGCACCGCAGCACGCCCACACCGTCACGGTCTACGCCCACGTGCTCAAGTGCGCCGGCCGTTACGCCGACGCAGCCGCCGTCGCCCGGCGCGCCGTCGAGCTCGCACCGAATGATCCCGACACGCACATGGAGGTCGGCGACATCGCGCTGTCGTCGGGTGATCGCCAAACCGCGCGCACGGCTTACGAGAACGTCCTGGCGCTCGACCCCGAACACGCGACGGCGCGACGGAACCTCGCCGCTGTCGACGTGATGAGCCGTCGACCAAGGCTGGCGCTCGGCGGACTGGTGCAGGCCGGTCGGATCAACCCGGACACCCCCCAGGTGCTGCCGATCGTCGCAGCGGTGCTGTGGCAGCTGAGTTGGCGCATGCGGGTCGGGCTGGTCATCGCATTGGTGCCGGTGCTGATCGTCGGAGCGAAGTACGGAAACGATGCGTCGTGGACGACGCGAACCGTGGGCGCCGTGGTTCTGATGCTGGCCGCCGTCGTCACCTGGTGGCATGTCCGCGGGCTACCGCGTGGCACCGGTCGCGTCATCATCGCGGCACTGCGCGGGGACGGTCTGCTGATGGCGACTTACCTGTTCATCGCCTTCTGTCTGGTGGTGTACGTGGCCGTCGCGATCAGCGGCGTCGCGCCGGTGGCCGCGATCATCTGGCCGATCGCAATCGTGTTGAGCGTCATCGCCATCGCCTCGCGCGTAGCCGGCGGGTTCACCCGCCGTGCGCAGTCGAGGCGGCGGTGACCCGATGGGTCACTTCAGCGGAAGACCGGTGATCGCCCGCGCCATGACGAGCCGCTGAATCTCGCTGGTGCCTTCGAAGATGGTGAAGATCTTGGCATCTCGGTGCATACGCTCGACCGGGTAGTCCCGGGTGTAACCGTTGCCGCCCATGATCTGGATGGCCTCGTCGGTCACGTAGACCGCCGTTTCGCTGGCCGACAGTTTGGCCATCGACCCCTCTGCGTTGGTGAACGGCTTGTTGTTCCTGGCCATCCAGCCCGCCCGCCACACCAGTAGCCGCGCCGTGTCGATTCGGGTCTTCATGTCGGCCAGCTTGAAGGCGATGGCCTGAAAGTCGCCGATCTTGCGGCCGAATTGCTCGCGCTCCTGGGCGTAGTCGAGCGCGTATTCGTAGGCAGCACGGGCCACGCCGAGCGCCATGGCACCGACCGTGGGTCTGGTGCGTTCGAAGGTCTTCATCGCCGCCTGACCCGCCGAGCTCTTACCGTCCTTCGTCCGAGCGATGCGCTCGTCGAACTTGTCCTTGCCGCCGATGATCAGCCTGCCGGGAATTCGAACGTCGTCCAGTACGACTTCGGCCGTGTGGGAAGCCCGGATGCCGTGCTTCTTGAACTTCTGACCTTGGCTGAAACCCTTTGTGCCGGGAGGGATGATGAAGGTCGCCTGCCCACGAGATCCGAGCTCGGGATCGACCGACGCGACGACGATGTGAACGTTGGCGATGCCGCCGTTGGTCGCCCAGGTCTTGGTTCCGTTGATCAGCCACTCGTCGGTGGCCTCCTGGTAACGCGCGCGGGTGATGATCGCCGCGACGTCCGAGCCTGCCCCCGGCTCCGACGCGCAGAACGAGCCCAGTTGCGGTTCGGCGATGCTGCCGAACATCTGGGGCAACCACTCCCCTATCTGTTCGGGGGTGCCGGTTGCGGCCAACGACGCCGCCGCCAGCCCGGTGCCCAGGATGGATAGCGCGATGCCGGCGTCGCCCCAGAACAACTCCTCGAACACCGTCAGCATCCCGATGCCGCTGGGCTCGGCGGCTTGGGCGGCAAAGAGCTCCATCGAGTACAAGCCGACCTTCGCGGCCTCCTGGATGATCGGCCAGGGCGTTTCCTCGCGCTCGTCCCATTCGGCTGCGGCCGGGCGCACGACCTGCTCGGCGAAGGCATGCACCCAGTCGCGCACCTCGATTACGTCTTCGGACAACTCCAGCGAAAACGTCATGGTGACTGGTCCTTTCGGTGGTCCACACTTGGCGCACAGTCGCCTCCGGGCGCGTTGGCGGCCCGGGCGATCATTCAGTGAACGAATGTACACAGATGACTTGTGATCGTCCAACGCCGGCCCTGCCGGCTGGGTGGGAGGGTGCTGGCCCGCAAGACCAACTTTTCGCAAACATCATCGGACATCGGTTTATTACGGCTTGACGAATATTACGATTGACCGTAAGAATTTATCGCGTGACCGTCGCCCTCGTCTTGGCCGCCATCGTCGCATTCCTTGCTTGCGTAACCGTTGGCGGTGGACTCTACGAAACGCTCGTCCTGGACCCCGTCTGGCCGAACCGTCCCGCGATCATCCAGCCGCGAAATGGCGGCGTTTCGCGGCGGCGGTTCTGGATCCCCATACACACGGCGCTCGAGGTCGCGCTCATCGTCGCCATCATCGCGTGCTGGGGACACCACGACGTACGCACCGCACTGCTGATCGCGTTGGCGAGCCATGTGTCGATGCGCGTGTGGTCACTCGTCGACTTCGTGCCCAAGGCGGTCGCGTTCGAGAAGGGTGATCCCGCGACCATCGAGCGGTCCGCCGCGCAGCGTTGGGCCCGGCGCAGCCTGCTGCGCCTTCCACTCGACGCCATCACTTGCGTGGCGGCGCTGGCCGCACTGGCCCTCGCATGAGCGAAACACCCTCGCGAGCCGAACTTCTCGCCGATCTGCGCCGAGTGGGTCGCGAACACAGCGATGCGACCGTGCTGTTTCACTCCGCGTTGGCAGGCGAACTCGGGCTCCATCCCACCGACTACAAGGCGCTGGGCGTGGTGCATCGACTGGGACCCATGAGTGCAGGTGAGCTCGGTCGCCGCACCGGGTTGGCGGCAGCGTCGGTGACCAACCTGATCGACCGGCTGGCAGCAAAGGGGTTCCTGCGCCGCGAACCCGATCCTGCCGACCGTCGTCGCGTATTGCTGGTGGCCGACGTGTCGGCGCTGTCCGGCAACGCATTCTTCGCGTCTTGGCAGCGCTCGACCGCCCGGATGTGGGAGCGTTACTCCGACACTGAACTGAGCGTCATCCTCGACTTCCTCGGCGACACCGCCGAACGCCTGCGCTCGCGAACCGAAGCGATCGCCACCAGCGGGGTTGGAGTGGCCTCCAGACAGGGACGACCACATGCCGGACGAGCCGACTGAAATCCGGCGACCGTCGGCGGCTGGGCTCGCACTGGGCTACGCGCTCGGTTTGATCTTCGCCCAACTCGTCACGGCTGCGGAAGTTGTCGCGGTCGTGATCTCGTTGAGCACGCAGATCGGCGGCGGGGCCGCCACGCTGCTGACCCGCACGAACCTGATGCTCCTCGTCGGCCTGATCGTGTTCGGGCTCGTCGCCACCGCCGCGGGCGCCTACTGGAACATCACCCCGTCGCTACGCTGGTTTGTCGCGGGCGCGGAGCCGAACCCCGAACAGCAGCGGAAGGCGATCAACATCGTCCGACGCCAGACCGCGATCTTGTTCGGCACCTGGGTCATCTGCGGCGCGGTGTTGATCGCGGCGAATCCCGGTGGTGGTCCGAGCACCGCCGCGATGCTCGTCGTCGCCGTCCTGTTCGGCGCCACGTCCAGCTTCAGCGGCAGTCTGCTGTTCGTCCAGCGCATCTACCGACCCATCGTCGCCGCCGCGAACAAGGAGTTCACCACCCGCGAAACGGCACCGGGAGTGGTGGCGCGGCTGGTGATGATGTGGCTCGTCAACAGTGCGCTCCCAAGCATTTTCGTGGCCGTGTTGATCGTCGCGCATTCGTACGGCTGGTTCGTACCGACCACCGCGTCGGTCGTGATACCGGTCGTGGTCATCACCGTCGTCTCGGTGGCGCTCGGGTTGCGCGCGCTGATCCTGGTGGCGCGGTCGATATCCGATCCGATCAACGACGTCGTCGGTGCGATGGCCGAGGTCGAGCGCGGAGCGCTCGGACGAAAGGTCGACGTGTACGAGCAGTCCGAAATCGGGCGCCTCCAACACGGTTTCAACCGCATGGTGACCGGACTGTCCGAACGCGACCAACTCCGCGACCTCTTCGGCCGACATGTCGGACCCGATGTCGCGCGCATGGCCGTCGACGCCGACGGATCGCAGGCCGGCGAGTTACGTGAGGTCGGGATTCTGTTCATCGACCTCGCGGGGTCGACACAACTCGCTGCGCTCCACACGCCTCAGGAGGTGGCGGACGTCCTCAACGCCTTCTTCCGCATCGTGGTGGCCGCGGTCGACGAACGACAGGGCCTCATCAACAAATTCCAGGGCGATGCCGCGCTCGCGGTCTTCGGGGCACCCATGCGCTCCGACGACGCCGCCAGCGCAGCGCTCCGGACGGCGCGCACCCTCGGTGCCAATCTGAGGGAGTTGCCCGACGTCGACTTTGGGATCGGGGTGTCCGCGGGAACCGTTTTCGCGGGCAACATCGGGGCCGAAAACCGATACGAATACACCGTCATCGGAGATCCCGTCAATGAAGCCGCCCGGCTTGCGGACACCGCCAAGGCCCTGCCGGGAAGAACGGTCGCCTCGGGAGCGGCCATCGACCGTGCCGACGTCGATGAACGCCACCACTGGGCCGTAGACGGCACGGTGGTGTTACGCGGTCGATCGGAACCGACCCGGACATCGGTGCCCTGCAGCGACAATGGCGAGCATGAGCATTGAACCGTTCCGCATCGCCGTCCCCGACGAGGTGCTCATCGACCTGCGAGCCCGGCTGAGCGCGACGCGGTGGCCAGAGGCCGAGTGCGTCGACGATTGGAGCCAGGGCATCCCCCTGGAATACACGCGTGAGCTCGCGGCCTACTGGGGCACCGAATACGACTGGCGCAGCCGGGAGGCGGCGTTGAACCGCTTCGACCAGTTCATCACCGAAATCGATGGGCTGCCAATACATTTCATTCATCAACGCTCACCGCACCCCGACGCCTTCCCGCTGATCATCACCCACGGGTGGCCAGGGTCGATCGTCGAGTTCCAGAAGATCATCGCGCCGTTGACGGATCCGACGGCATACGGCGGCCGGGCCGAGGATGCGTTTCACGTGGTGTGCCCGTCACTGCCCGGCTACGGCTACTCCGGCAAACCGGCGGCGACCGGATGGAACGTCGCGCGCATCGCACGCGCCTGGGAAACGTTGATGGTGCGGCTCGGATACGAGCGCTACGGCGCGCAGGGCGGCGATTGGGGTGGCGCCGTCACCGCTGAAATCGGCCGCAACGTCGGGCATTGCGTGGCGATCCACACCAACTTTCCGATCGGCTCCCCTACCGAAGAAGCCAAGTCGAATCCGACCGATGAGGACAAGGCCGCGTTCGCGGGGCTGAACCACTACCGAACCCAGGACAACGGTTACTTCAAGCAGCAGGCCACCCGGCCGCAGACCCTGGGCTACGGCCTGGCCGACTCGCCGACTGCCCAACTCGCGTGGATCGTCGAGAAGTTCTGGTCGTGGACGGACTGCGACGGACATCCGGAGCACGCACTGAGCCGCGACGAAATGCTCGACAACGTCACGCTGTACTGGGTCACGGGCACCGGCGCGTCCTCGGCGCGGCTGTATTGGGAGAGCATGAACGCGTTCGGTGGAACCGGCCGCGTCGAATTGCCAACGGGCGTCGCGTCATTCCCCAAGGAGATCGGGCCTACACCCCGGTCCTGGTGCGAGGCGAACTACCACATCACCCACTGGAAAACGATGCCACGCGGCGGACATTTCGCCGCCTTCGAGCAACCCGAACTGTTCGTCGACGACGTCCGAAAGTTCTTCGCAACGGTGCGCTAGGGGTCGGGCCGCTATCGCCGCAGGCGCGCCCAGCGGTATCCACCGTAGAGCGCAAGCGCGACAAGGAAGTTGACGAAGTATGCGACGTCTGCACCGTGCCAAGCCGTCGCGACGGGCCCCACGATCAGCGTGGTGTTCATGAAGGGCACCGCGGCCGCGTAGGCGATCACGAACACGATCAGCGCGGCCACCGCGTCCGAGCGCTCGGTGCGCTCCTCCGACGGATCCACGACGCGCCGTCCCCTGCTGCGGATGCGCCAGTCGACGACGATGATCGCGACGAAGGCCGGAACCCAGTAGCTGACGATCAGCAGCACATTGAGGAAGCGCTCCGAGGTGTCGCCCGCGTGCAGCCAGAGGATCAGCGCACACGCCATGACGGTGACGACGACGGACGAGAGCGGTCTGCGCACGCGCACACCCAGCGTCTGCAGCGCCAGTGATCCGCTGTAGTCGTTCATGACACCAGATCCGACGGATGCGAGCGCGATGATCAGCAGCGCCAACCCACCCAGGAAGCCGCCACCCATGACGTTTCGCACGCCGTCGGCGGTGTGCTCGGAAATCAGGTCGCCCGCGGCGATGCCGATCCCTTGGACGAAGACATAGGCCAAGGCGATTCCGCCGAACGTCGAACCGAACACGCGAGTCGAAGAGACGTCGGCGGGCAGGTAGCGGCTGAAGTCCGCGGCGTAACTCGCCCACGACACCGCGAGGCTGAATGCCACCGTCACCTCCATGACGAAGGCGCCCGCGAGGTCGGCCCCGTGAACCGTGGCCGCGGTGATCACTTCGTGGCCGCCGCCGATGAGTTTGTAGGCGAAAACCAGGAAGGTCACCAGCAGGACGAAGGTCAGCACCGCCTGCAATCGGTGAATCAACTCGTATCCGAAGAATCCGACGACGCCCTGTACACCGAGCACCAGCAACACCGCGGCCCAGAACGGAATGCCGAGCAGCGTGGCGAGGGCCTCCCCTCCGAACAACCCGACCAAGGCGTCCCAGGCGATGGACGAGACCCACTGCAGCGCGGCGGGCAGGACGACGGTGCCGCCGAAGGCCATCCGCGAACTCGGCAGCTGCGCAGTTCCGGTACGTGGTCCCCACGTCGACAGGTATCCGACCACCAGCGATCCGAGCACCGTGCCGATGACCATCGCCAGCAGTCCGAGCCAGAAACCGAGGCCGAAGGTGATCGCCAGCGCACCAGTGAAAACGCCGGTCATGTTGACCTGCGGCGCGAACCACACGGTGAACAGCCGGCCTGGCTTGCCGTACCGCTTGTCGGTCGGGACCGGAGCGATTCCATGGGTCTCGACGGAGAGGTCGCCGGCGCCCCGCGGAGTCCGTCCGCTAAAGGGTGGTGCGGTGAGCGCTAGTTGGGGCGGCGCGGCCTGCGGTGTCACACCCGGTGTCATGCGCCCATTCGATCACGCCAGCCCCACACTGCCGTCCTCCACAAGCGGAATCTGCGCCCCAGCAACGCCTAGGGATAGGGATTCCATTGTGGAAATGTAAATTCGTTGCGGAATCGCTTGCGAAGGTCCGCCGGATCAGCGAAGGTTTATCCACGGCGGAAGGCTGCTCCGGGACGTGAAACCCCCTCGGGCCACCCTGTCGCGAGCGATTGCGAAGGAGGACCTGGCCCTGTCTAACACCGAAATCAGGAGCACCGAACCGAAGCAGGCGGACGGCGCCGACGAGGGTGCGCGGCGCGCCGTCATCGAGATCGATCACGTCACGAAGCGGTTCGAGGATTACGTCGCGGTCACCGACGCGGACTTCACCATCGGTTCTGGTGAGTTCTTCTCGTTGCTCGGACCGTCCGGCTGCGGCAAGACGACGACGCTGCGGATGATCGCCGGCTTCGAAACGCCCACCTCGGGCGCCATAAGACTCGAGGGCCACGACGTTTCGCGCGTTCCACCCCACAAGCGCAACGTCAACACGGTCTTCCAGCACTACGCCCTGTTTCCACACATGACGGTGTGGGACAACGTGGCGTACGGACCCCGGAGTACGAAGAAGGAAAAGGCCGAGGTGACCCGCCGGGTCGACGAGATCCTCGACATCGTCCGCCTCACCGACTTCGCAAAGCGCAAGCCATCGCAGTTGTCCGGCGGCCAGCAGCAGCGCGTGGCGCTAGCCCGCGCGCTGGTGAATTACCCAAGCGCGCTACTGCTCGACGAGCCGCTCGGCGCCCTTGACCTCAAACTGCGCCACGCGATGCAGTTCGAACTCAAGCGCATCCAGCGCGAGGTCGGCATCACGTTCATCTACGTGACGCACGACCAGGAAGAGGCGCTGACCATGAGTGACCGCATCGCGGTCATGAACGCCGGCAACGTCGAGCAGATCGGCACTCCGACCGAGATCTACGACGCGCCTGCGACGGTGTTCGTGGCGAACTTCATCGGGCAGGCCAACCTGTGGGCCGGTCGTCAGAACAGGGTGGACGGCGACGTCGCAGAGGTCGCCGTGCTCGGCACGACGTTGAAGGCGCGGCCGGGAACCACCCCGATCGAGCCCGGTGGACAGGCCACGTTGATGGTGCGCCCCGAACGGGTGCTGGTGTCGATGGACGCGCCAGGCGCAGAGCTCGCTTCGGTCGCGGCGACCGTGCGCGACTTGACCTTCCAGGGTCCCGTCGTGCGTTTGTCGCTCGAGGCGCCGGACGGATCGCCGATCGTCGCGCACGTCGGACCCGAACAGCAGTTGCCGCTACTGCGCCCAGGAGACTCGGTCTACGTCGGTTGGTCCCCGCAGGCGTCGATGGTGTTGCCTGCCGCCGACATCCCCACGACCGAGGATCTCGAGGAGATGCTGGACGACTCCTAATCGCCCCCGATGCGAGACGTGTTCACCGAACTCTTCCGGTTTTGACGAAAGGCGCCGAGCCATGGACAACCAGATCGATCCCCAACTCCTCTCCCGACTTGCGGCCAACCGGACCAGCCGTCGTCGGTTCATCGGCGGCGGTGCGGCCGCCGCGGCCGCGGCCGTGCTCGGTACGTCGTTCCTCGCCGCATGCGGGTCGAACGGCGGCACCTCCGCAAGCAGTTCGTCGGCACCCCCGCCCGATGACGGCAAGCCCGCCACCGGCAACCTGCGGATCTCGAACTGGCCGCTGTACATGGCGGACGGTTTCGTCGCGGCGTTCCAGAAGGCCAGCGGATTGACGGTCGACTACAAAGAGGACTTCAACGACAACGAAGAGTGGTTCGCGAAGTTCAAGGAGCCGCTGTCGCGCAAGCAGGACATCGGCGCCGATCTGGCGGTGCCCACGCAGTTCATGGCCTTCCGGCTCTTGGGCCTCAAGTGGCTGAACGAGATCTCCGACACCAGGGTGCCCAACAAGAAGAACCTGCGGCCCGACCTGCTGTCGAATCCCACCGACCCCGGCCGGAAGTTCACCGCGCCCTACATGAACGGCATGACCGGCCTGGCCTACAACAGGGCCGCCACGGGCCGGGACATCACCAAGATCGAGGATCTCTGGGATCCGAAGTTCAAGGGCAAGGTCAGCCTGCTGTCCGACATGTACGACGGACTCGGCATGGTGATGCTCTCCCAGGGCAACTCCATCGAGGATCCGACCAGCGACGGCGTCAAGAAGGCCGTCGACGCCATCAAGGAGCAGAAGGAAAAGGGTCAGATCCGACGTTTCACCGGCAACGACTACGCCGACGACCTGGCCGCGGGCAACATCATTGTCGCGCAAGCGTATTCCGGTGACGTCGTCCAGTTGCAGGCCGACAACCCGGATCTGAAGTTCGTGGTGCCCGAGGCCGGGGGCACGTGGTTCACCGACACGATGACCATTCCCTACACCACGCAAAACCAGCACGGCGCCGAGGCGTGGATCAACTACGTCTACGACAAGCCCAACTACGCCAAGCTGGTCGCGTTCACCAAGTACGTCCCGGTGCTCGCCGACATGACCGAGGAACTGGACAAGATCGACCCGACGCTGAGCTCCAACAAGCTGATCAACCCGCCGGAGGAGTACACGACCAAGCTGAAGACGTGGGCTGCGTTGACGGACGAGCAGACCCAGGAGTTCAACACCGAATACGCAGCGGTCACCGGTAGCTAGATGGCAGGGGCAGCCAGCAGCAATCGCCAGCGCAGCAAGGTCGCGCCGTATCTGATGATCTTGCCTGCGCTGGCGTACCTCGCGATCTTCTTCGTCGTCCCGTTCTGGTCGTTGCTCCGGACGTCGCTGTCGACGTCGGGCGGTTCCATCTACCTGCCGACATTGACGTTCGACTGGGACTTCAGCAACTATGCGCACGCGTTCACGGCGTACCAGGACCAGATCATCCGCTCGCTGACATACGCGTTCACGGCGACGGTGGTCTCGCTCTTGATCTCCTACCCGCTGGCGTACGTGATCGCGTTCAAGTCGGGACGCTACAAGAACCTGCTGCTGGGGCTAGTGATCCTGCCCTTCTTCGTCACGTTCCTAGTGCGCACGCTGGCATGGAAGACCATCCTGGCCGATGACGGCGTCGTCGTACAGACACTCGGCACGATCGGGTTGCTCCCGTCTGACGGACGGCTGCTGTCGACCAGCTGGGCGGTGATCGGTGGGCTCATCTACAACTCAATGACGTTCATGATCCTGCCGCTCTACGTAAGCCTGGAGAAGATCGACCCACGCCTGCTCGAGGCGTCGAGAGACCTGTACTCCTCGACGTTCCGGGCCTTCCGCAAGGTGATTCTTCCGCTCTCGATCCCCGGAGTGCTGGCGGGCAGCCTGCTGGTGTTCATCCCTGCGATGGGCGACTTCATCAACGCCGACTATCTGGGCAGCACGCAGACGACCATGATCGGCAACGTCATCCAGAAGCAGTTCCTTGTGGTCAAGGACTATCCGGGAGCCGCTGCCCTGAGTTTCTTGCTGATGGCGCTGATCCTGGCCGGAGTGCTGTCCTATACCAGGGCACTTGGCACGGAGGACCTGGTATGACGCTGCAGGAAGCCACCGCCGTCCTAGACGCGATCGACACGAAGAAGACCAGATCCATCCGCGGCCTCGGCAGTGGCAAGCTCGGCGACATTCTGTTGAAAGTCGTTGCCGGCCTTGTGTTGTTGTACATATTCATCCCGATCTTCGTGATCGTGCTGTTCTCGTTCAACAAGCCGGCGGGCAAGTTCAACTACACGTGGCAGGGCTTCACGCTGGACAACTGGGCGCATCCCTTCAAGTACCCGGCCCTGGCTCAAGCGTTGAAGACGAGTCTGGAGGTGGCGGCGGCGTCGACGGCCATCGCCGTCGTGCTCGGCACCCTGCTCGCCATCGCGCTTGTCCGCCAACGGTTCCGCGGCAACAAGGCCGTCGAGACCTTCCTCGTCCTTCCGCTGACGGCGCCCGAAGTCGTGATGGGCGCCTCGTTGCTGACACTGTTCCTCGACCTCGGTTGGGCGACGGGGTTCGGCACGATCCTCATCGCACACGTGGCGTTCGAGATCAGTTTCATCGCGATGACCGTGCGCGCGCGGGTGCGCGGATTCGACTGGACGCTCGAGGACGCCTCGATGGACCTCGGCGCAAGCCCCACCCGGACGTTCTTCAAGGTGACGCTGCCGCTGATCGTGCCGGGCATCATCGCGGCGGCCATGCTGTCGTTCGCGTTGTCGCTCGACGACTTCATCATCACCTACTTCGTCAGCGGCTCGACGGTCACCTATCCGCTGTTCGTCAACGCGGCCGTGAAAGCGGCTGTGCCACCGCAGATCAACGTGCTCGCGTCGGCGATCCTGCTCATCAGCCTCGCCCTGCTCATGGCAGGAACGCTGTACCGCCGCAAGCGGGTCGAGGTCTAAGTCAGTCGAGCGCTTGAGTCAGTCGAGCGCTGCGGTCACCGAGACGCCACCGCGTTCGTCGCGCGTGGCGACCGCATGGCCGGTGCGGTCGCGTCCGTCGAGCCCGACGAAGGTGATGGCACTGCCTTCCCCGAGGAAGTTGCGCCACCACGACTTCTTGTCGGGCATGCCGACGGGCACGACCACCGAGTCGCCCGACCGGCGGTAGCCGACCGGGAGCTCGAACGTCTTGCCGGACTTGCGTCCGGTGTAACGGATGACCACCAATCCGCGTCTGATCAGCCGCCCTACGACGGGCGCATCCATCAGCGCCACCGCCACACGGTTGAAGCCCCTGACGAACATTGAGTCGGAGAAACCTGGTGCCATGATCGCCAGGCTAGTCCGCGCGGATCAACTGCCCACCGCGGCGGGCACGGGCGGCTCCGACCGAGCGCCGCTCCGTGCCGCGCCGATGCCCGCGGCAACGACGAGGCAGATGCCCACCACCGCAAGCGGTCCCGGCACCTGCGCCAGCACGATCAGCCCGACGATGAGCGCGAATGCGGGCTCAAGCGACATCAACGTGCCGAACGATGCCGTGGCAAGCCGCCGCAGTGCCATGAGCTCCAGCGCGAACGGCACGACGGGCAGCAGGATGGCTAGCCCGATTCCGATCAGCAGGATCTCGGGGGTCACGCGGGGGAACACTGACGGACCGACGACGACCGACGAGAACACCGCTGCGGTGGCCATGGAGACCGCCAACCCGTTGAAGCCGTCCACTCCGTCGCCGACTCGTTGGGTGAGCAGGATGTAGCAGCCCCAACACACCGCGGCGGCCAGCGCGAACCCAACGCCAACCACGTCGACGGTGCCCGACCACGGCTCGGTCAGCAGAAGCACGCCGACTGCGGCGAATCCTGGCCAGACGAACCGGTTCTTGCCCCTTCCGGCCAGCACCGCCACCCCTAGCGGGCCGAGAAACTCCAGTGCGCTGGCCGTTCCGAGCGGAATGCGGTCGATGGCCGCCATGAAGAGCAGCGTGATGCCCGCCGTCACGACGCCGAGGACCACGCAGGTGAGGAAGGTCGACCGCGTGAACGCCGACGGCCGGGGCCGCGCGATCAGAAGCAGGATCACCCCGGCCCACAGCAGTCGCAGCCACGCCGCACCCTCTGCCCCGATCTGGTCGATCAGGCCGATGGACAGCGCCAGCCCGAACTGGACGCACGCCATCGACCCGGTGGCCATGAGTGCGCCCGTGCGGCTGGCGTTCGAGGTCATATCAGCATTGAACGGCAGCCGGACCGTTCGCGTCCACGTGATTTATCTGGACATATCGTTCACGAATCGCGAACGTTCGTCGCGGCGTCGGCGTCGGCCCGCGGTTCAGCGCGGACGATCTGGAAAGGACTCGTCGGCGAAGTCGATCTGCGCGGCCGGATTGCTGATGGCGGTGACCAACCCGGTACCGATGGGCCCGGTCCGGTCGAACAACGTGGCCGAACCGACGCTGATCCCATCGGCCACCCAGTGTGAGTCACCCTGCACGTAAACCCACTCATCGACGGGCAACCGCGACAATGCGACAGTCAGGTCGCCGTTGATGTAGCCGATTCCGGCCGTGCCCAGATTCGTGACGAGGCTGGAGCCCTCCGCGGCATACACAGCATTGACGAACGGGGTGTTAGCCGTGCCCTCGACCACGTCGATGGCACGGTTGAGGAAGCGCTTTCGCGACGTGTTCATGTGTTCGGCGATCTTCGGGCTCCAGCCGCCGTCGTCGCTACCCACCCGGAGATAACTCGAGTCGTCGAAGTCCTGTGGAATCGCGAAATTCGTTGTCGCCGACCACTCTTCACCCGGCGGAGCGGACGAGCGTCGGTACTGGACCAAGGTGGCGCGAGCCACCGGCACGCCGTTCTGGACGATGTCGCATTCGGAGTTGCGCACCCGCCGTCCGTCGCGGACCAGCCGCGCCGTGGTAGTCGTCGCGACGCCGCGGGCGGCTTTGAAGAGGTCGACGGTGAGGCGCGCAGGCATGAACTCGTCGAGTCCGAACTGATCTTCCAGGGTGCGTGCGGCCAGTCCGACGAGTGCCGGTCCGTTGAGATGGTCGTCGCCCCAACGGCTTCGCGCGTTGACCGTCGGGAGATATGTGTCGGGTGCCGTTCGGATGAAGTGTGCCGGACGCGCAGTCATCGGGGCATCGTCGCACATGGTCGATCGATCGCCCCCGACGCGTTCGACAATCACGGACAATGGTGCCCGTGGACACTCGCCGCCTGCAGTTGCTGCTCGCGTTGTCGCGGCTTGGCTCGATGCGGGCGGTCGCCGAATCGTTTCACCTCACCACGTCGACGGTCTCTCAGCAGATCGCAGCGCTGGCCAAGGACACCGGCACCCAGTTGATCGAACCCGAGGGCCGACGGGTGCGACTGACTCCCGCGGGGCGGCGGCTGGCCGATCATGCGGTGACCATCCTCGCCGCGGTCGACGCCGCTCGGCTCGACTTGGATCCCGACGCCGAGCCCGCAGGCACCTTGCGCATCGGCGGCTTCGCGACGGGCATCCGGGTGTCGCTGCTGCCGATCCTGGCCGAGCTCGCCGAGCGGCACCCCGCCGTCGACGTCGTGATCAGCGAGTACGAACCGATCGAGGCGTTCGCGCTCCTTGCCGACGACGATCTCGACCTGGCCCTGACCTATGACTACAACTTGGCTCCCGCAGCACCCGGGCCGGCACTCGAAAGCGTTGCGCTGTGGTCGATTCCGTGGGGGCTCGGAGTTCGCAGCGACGCGCCCGACGGCCCGGCCGACCTCTCCGCGTACGCCGATCGCAGGTGGATCGTCAACTCCCGCAACACAGCCGACGAGGATGCCGTCCGAACCTTGGCCGCGCTCGCGGGCTTCACCCCGCGCATCGCGCATCAGATCGACAGCCTGGAACTCGTCGAAGACCTCGTCGTCGCGGGGTACGGCGTCGGTCTCCTGCCGATCGGACGACCCACCGGGGCTGGCGTCAAGGTCGTCCCATTGACCGACCCGGAGGTCATCTTGACCGCCTACGCGGTGACGCGGGTCGGCCGCTCGACCTGGCCTCCGCTGAGGGCTGTCTTGGATCGGCTCCGGCCCACTCGACGCGCGATGCCGCGACCGGCGTGGCCGAGGCCGGCCGCCGGAGACTGAATGCCGGGCCAGCCGAGCGCTCACTGCCCGAGCGTCAGCCCTTGCGCCGTCCGGTATCGGTCGAACACCTCGGGGGTCGGGTCCGCTGAGTACGAAGCTGTCACGCCGAACGTCCACGCCGGGGGCGCTTCGCCACCGGACAGCGTCCAGGCCGCTTGACGGGCCGCGCCGAGCGCAACGTACTCGGCGGGCGTCGGTACGTGAACCGGCACGCCGAGGATCGCGGGCCCAATGCGCCGCACCGCCTCCGATCGGGCGCCGCCACCGACGAGCATGACACGCGAGACGTCCACCCCCTGTTCGGCGATCCGCTCGACGCAGTACGCCATCGAGCAGAGCAGACCCTCGACCGCGGCCCGGGCCACGTTGGCCGGCTGAAGGTTTCGCGTCGTCACGCCGTGCAGCGCGCCCGCAGCATCGGGCAGGTTGGGCGACCGCTCCCCCTCGAAGTACGGCACCAGTGTCAGCCCCTCGGCGCCGACCTCCGCCGCGAGCGCCAGGCGGTCGAACTCGTCGAAGTCGACGCCGAGCATCGACGCGACCGCGGCAAGCACGGGGGCGCCGTTGAGCGTGCACACCAGGGGCAACTGTCGTCCGGTCGCGTCGGCGAAACCGGCAACGAGTCCGGTCGCGTCGCGCGGCGCGACGTCGCCGACGGCGCTGACCACGCCCGAGGTGCCGAGCGACACGACGCAGTCCCCTGGCCCGGCGCCGATGCCCAACGCCGCGGCGGCGTTGTCACCGGCCCCGGGACCCAGCACCGCCCCTGATGCGGTCCGACCCGCGGCCTCGGCCGGGCCGAGCACCCGCGGAAGCTCGGGTCGCCTGCCCCGCATGGCGAGCTCGAGCAGGTCCAGCTGATATCCGCCACCCGCCGACGCGAAGTACCCGGTACCGCTTGCGTCGCTGCGATCGGTGCACAGCGCGGCGATGTCGGAGGAGCCCGACAGTCGCCAGGTCAGCCAGTCGTGCGGAAGGCACACCGCGGCAGTCGCGTCGGCATTGGCCGGCTCCTCGTCGGCCAGCCAGCGCAGCTTGGTCGCCGTGATCGACGCGACGGGGACGACGCCTATCCGCTGGGCCCACGCGTCGGCGCCGCCGAGTTCCTCGGTCAGTGCCGTCGCGGCCGGAGCAGATCGAGTGTCGTTCCACAGCAAGGCCTTCCGGACGACATCGCCCGCTGAGTCGAGGCAAATCATGCCATGCTGTTGCGCTCCGACCGAGATCGCATCGACGTCGTCGAGCCCGCCTGCCGCAGCAATCGCGGCGTCGAGCGCGGTCCACCACTGCATCGGGTCGACCTCGGTGCCGCCCGGATGTGGCGCCGAACCCGACCGAGTAATTTCGCCGGTATCAGCGGCGCATACGACGACCTTGCAGGACTGGGTTGACGAATCGATGCCCGCGACGAAAGTCACGCCGACCTCCTCGGGTGTGAGAACGTCCAGCCTAATGCGAGGCTGCGTGAATGAGATCGTTCCTCGTCGCGGCGATGCTGCTGCTCGCGTCGTGCGCCGCCTTCGTGATGCCTGGCGTGTCCCGGGCGGACTGCACACCCAGCCCTGGTTCGTTCGACTGCGACCTTGCCGCCCGCATCGCGTCCGCCGACGCGTACCTGGCGGGCCGTCCCGGTGCCGTCGGGTACGTATTGCGCGACCGCGACACCGGTGCCGTTCACCGCAATTCCCACGCCGGTGACTTGATCTGGACGGCGTCGACGATCAAGTTGGCGATGGTCGTCGACCTGCTGACCCGTCAGCGCGCGGGCACGGTGGCACTGAGTGCCGACGACCGGAGGTTGATCGCGGCGATGCTGCACTCATCCGACGACGATGCCGCCGATGCGCTGTGGTCGCGGTACGGCGGCACCGACCATCAAGCGTTCAACGCCGCGTTCCCCCGGTACGGCATGACCGACTTGGCGCCGCAGCGCGGGTTCACCGACGTCTACCCGTACTGGGGCTTTCAGAAGTCGACGGCCAACGACCTCGACCGCCTGATCAACTACCTGCTGACCGCACTCGACCCATCCGACAGGGCCGACGTCATCAGCCAACTGCAGCAGGTCGCTCCCGACCAGCAATGGGGCGTCTGGGGAGCCGGACCCTCGATGGCGCCGGGCAACAAGGACGGGTGGTCACTGGAACAGGGCGGCTGGGTCATCAACTCGGTCGGCTTCGCCGGACCCGGCCAGCGGTACACGCTCGCGGTGATGAATGCGCTCGGCAACGCGGGCGGCTATGACGACGGTGTGGAGACGACGACCCAGCTTGCCCGCTTGCTACTGGCGGGCCGCGCATCGGGCTGAGCTGGTTTGCAACCGGCCGCACCGGGGAATTCCCCGGCCATGTTGATCCGACGAATCGCACGTCCCATGCTCGCCGCCACCTTCATCAGCCGCGGAGTGGAGGCGTTGCGCAGCCCGAAACCGGCGGCCGACGCCGCCCGCCCCACGCTCGAGGGATTGAGCAAGCTACCGGGCCCCGTCGGCGCGAATGTCCCCACCAATGCGGAGACCGTCGCACGGGTGACCGCCGCGGTGCAGATCGGCGCGGGCCTGCTGCTCACCACTGGCAGGTTGCCCCGCCTGTCGTCGACCGCCTTGGCACTCAGCGTGGTGCCGGGAAGTCTTGGCGCACACGCCTTCTGGGCAGAGACCGATCCCGCGCGCAAGGCCGATGAGCGGCGCGCGTTCCTCGCTGACGTCGGCTTGGTCGGCGGACTGATCATCGCGGCCGTTGACACCGAGGGCAGGCCGTCGCTCGGCTGGCGAGCCAGGCGCGCCGCACACAAGGCGGGCGAGGCCGTCTCCGGGGCCCTGCCGAACTCGAGCTCGGGCAATGCGCTCATCGACAGCGAATTGACCGATCGGGTCGGACACGGCTTGAACGTGGGCGCCGAACGTGGGCGCGAACTCGCCCACGTCGCGCGCGAACGTGGCGCCGAACTCGTCGATATCGCCCGCGACCGGGGCCCGGTGCTGGCCGAGCGGGCACAAAAGCGGGGCGCCGAACTCGTCGACATCGCCCGCGACCGCGGCCCGGAACTGGCTGAACTCGCGCAGCGGCGCGGTTACGAGCTCGCCGATGTGGCGCGCGAACGCGGTACGGAGCTCGCGAGCCTCGCACAGGACCGCGGCGCCGAACTGGCGGCCACCGCGCGCAAGGAGACCAAGCGTGCCAAGAAGGAAGTCAAGCGCGCACGCAAGGAACTCAAGGAGCGCACCGGCTGATCGTCGGCCGACCGGTAGATTTACACGCATGACTACCGGTGGATACGGCGCCGCGCCGCAGTACGGCTCTGCTCAACTTCAACCTGGCGGCCTGCTGAGGCGGTTCTTCGCCAGGCTCATCGACGGCATCATCGTGTCGATCATCGGTTCGCTCGGCATCCTGGCGATCTTCTCGTCAGATGGGTTGTCCGACCTTCTCGTCACGGGACTGTTCACGGGGATTCTGATGTTCGTCTACTTCGTGGCCTTCGAGGTCGGGGTCGGATGGACACTTGGCAAGAAGGTGCTCGGCCTCGAGGTGCGGGGACCGGGTGGAGCCCCGAAGCCGGACCTCAAGCAGTCGGCGATTCGCAACGCGTGGACACTGCTCCCCATCGTCCCGTACCTCGGCGGGCTGCTGGCGTTCATCGCGATCGTCGTCATCGCGGTGACCGTCGCCGGTAGCCCGACCAAGCAGGGCAAACACGACGTACTCGCGGGCGGGACCGAGGTCGTGCGGGGCTGATCCCCGCTCAGATCACCAGGTCGAGCAGCAGCACCACTCCGAGGCCGCTGACCGACAGCACCGTTTCCATGAGTGACCACGTCTTGATGGTCTGAACGACGCTGAGCCGGAAGTACTGGTTGACCAACCAGAAGCCGGCGTCGTTCACGTGCGAGAAGAACAGCGAACCCGCGCCGACGGCGAGCACCACCAGCGAGACCTGCCCGGTGCTCATGCCCTCGACGAGACCGACGACCAGCGACGAGGCCGTGATGGTCGCCACCGTCGCCGAACCCGTGGCGAGCCGGATCAGCACCGCAAGGACCCAGGCGAGCACGATCACCGAGATGTGCGACGTCTCAGCCCATTCGGCGAGCGCCGTGCCGATCCCGGTATCCACAAGCACCTGCTTGAACCCACCGCCTGCAGCCACGATGAGGATGATGCCCGCGACGGGAGGCAGCCCGCTCTCGATGCACTTGGTGAGTTCTTCGCGGTTCATGCCTGCGCCGCGCCCGAGCGTGAACATCCCGACGACGACCGCGATCAGCAACGCGATCAGCGGGGTGCCGAGCGTGTCGAAGACCTGCCGGACCAACTGCCCGTCGTCGGCGATGAAGATGTCCACCAACGCCTTGCCCAGCATCAGCACGACGGGCAACAGGACGGAGAAGAGCGTGATGCCGAAGGACGGCCGCTTGCGTTCTTCGCCGTCGGCCAGCTTGTCGGCGTCGAAGGTGTCAGGTGCCTCGACGACGACCCACTTGCCTGCCAGCCTTCCGAACAGAGGACCGGCGAGGATGATCGTCGGGATCGCCACCACGACGCCGAGCGCCAATGTCACACCGAGGTCGGCATGCAGATAGCCGATCGCTGTCAGCGGACCCGGGTGTGGCGGTACGAAGCCGTGCATCGCGGAAAGCCCTGCCAGCGCCGGGATTCCGACCGTGATGAGCGACAGCCCCGAGCGCCGCGCCACCAGATAGATCACCGGGATCAAGAGCACCAGGCCGATCTCGAAGAACATCGGTAGCCCGATGATGGCGCCGACGAGGGCCATCGCCCATGGCAACATCCGCGGCGACGCGTGTCCGACGATAGTGTCGACGATCTCGTCGGCGCCTCCGGAGTCTGCCAATAACTTCGCAAACATCGCACCGAGCGCGATGAGGATACCGACACCTGCCGCCGTGTCTCCGAAGCCGGTGGAGAACGACTTGAGCACCTTTGTAACACTCTGTCCTGCAACGATTCCCACGGTCAGCGCGCCGAAGATCAAGCCGAGGAACGGGTGTAGCTTGACCACCGTGATCAGCACGACGATCACCGCGATGCCTGCAAGGAAGGCCACCACAAGGTGAGGTATCGACGCCACCGGCTCGACGAGCTTGGGAGCGTCCGCCAGAATGGTCATTCCGGAGGTCCTGTCGAAGGTCACGGTTGCTCCTGTCGGGTCAGCGAAACATATTCGTCCACAATGGAATCGATGTTCTGGTCGACGTTGATGACGACCCCGCGTTCATCGGCGGCGAGCGGCTCGAGGGTCTCGAACTGCGATGCGAGCAGCGAGGCCGGCATGAAGTGTCCCGGCCTGCTGGCCTGCCGTCGGCCGATGACCTCTGGGGTGCCTGCGAGGTGGAGGAACTCGACACCCGGACAGTGCTCGCGCAACTGATCGCGGTACGCGCGCTTGAGCGCCGAACAGCTCATGACGCCACCGTCGACGTGTCCCGCCAGCCACCCGCCGATCGTCTCCAGCCAAGGCCTGCGGTCATCGTCGTTCAAGGCCTCCCCCGCGCTCATCTTGGCGATGTTGGCGGCGGGATGGAAGTCGTCCGCGTCGGCGAAGGGCACCCGCAGGCGCTGCGCCACGGCTGCTCCCACCGTCGACTTGCCCGACCCGGACACACCCATCACGACGATCGGTGACCGCATGTGTTGCACCTCCGGATAGCTAACCACTTGTGGTTGACGTCACACAGTAAACATCAATGATCAGATCATTGCAAGCAGATGACGAAAAGATATGTTTTTAGCGCGCTCAGCAAACGGTATGACAAGATGTATCAGTGATGTCGTCACCAAACGTCAGCGCTCTGCACGACAACGTGCTGACGGCGCTCGGCGCCGGCATCGTCGCTGGCGGGCTCAAGTCGGGTCAGGTGATCACGCTCGACGGAGTCAGCACCACGCACGGGGTGTCCCGCAGCGTCGCCCGCGAAGTCATCAGGGTGCTCGAATCGATGGGCATGGTCGCGTCCCGCCGCCGCGTCGGTATCACGATCCAACCGGCCGAGAAGTGGAACGTGTTCGACCCCAGAGTCATTCGCTGGAGGCTCGAATCGGACGACCGCGCCGCACAACTGGTGTCACTGTCGGAGCTTCGGCGCGGATTCGAGCCTGCCGCAGCGGCATTGGCGGCACAGCGGGCCAATCCACACCAATGCCGGATCATGGCGGCCGCCGTATCCGACATGGTCATGCACGGCCGCTCCGGCGACCTGGAGGCTTATCTGCTGGCCGACAAGGTCTTTCACCAGACCTTGCTCGAAGCCAGCGGCAACGAGATGTTCCGGGCGCTCAACGGGGTCGTCGCCGAAGTGCTGACGGGTCGGACTCATCACGGACTGATGCCCGAGACACCGAACCCGGTGGCGATCGAGTTGCACGACGAGGTCGCACGCGCCATCCGGATGCGCGACGAAGCCGGCGCCGAACGCGCCATGCGCGCGATCATCGACGAAGCGGTGAGTGGCGTCAGTTCGACGACCTGATTTACTTCGAATGTGAGCAGAATCCCCGCAACAGCGCGCCGACTGTTCGACCGCTTCGAACCCGTCCACGCCGTCACCTACTTCACCCCCGAGGCCCGCAGCGCCTTCGACGCCGTCGGCTTCCGTGGCTTCTGGATGGGTTACTTCGCGGGCCGATCCGCTCCCCTCGGCAGCGTGCCCACCGAGGTGGTGACGGCCATCTTCTACAACTTCGCGCCATCGCACATCGCCAGGGCGCTGCCGGATGCATGGGCGTTCGGCTCACCCGCCGACGCACTGCGCGCCCGTGAGGAGTCGGCCGTCGCGGCTCTTGCGCGGTGCGGTGTGACGGCCGACGACGCCACCGTCACGGTCGCCAGGCTCTTGGAGAGGGCCGCCCGCAGTGCGCCATTCGAGGGACGTCCGCTGTTCGCGGCCAACTTGGCGCTGCCCTGGCCCGAAGAACCCGTGGCCAAGCTCTGGCATGCCACCACGCTGTTGCGCGAACAGCGCGGGGACGGTCACGTGGCCCTGCTGGCGGGCGCGGGAATCAGCGGACGTGAGTGCAACGTGCTGCACTCCGTCGCCGACCGCGTGCCACGCGAGTTCATCGTGCGCAGCAGGCAATACGACGACGACGAATGGCAAGCATGCGTGGCACGCCTCGTAGCGCGCGGCGTGCTCGACGAGCGCGGTGCCTTGACCGGTGAGGGCGACGCACTCAAGCGCCACCTCGAGGACACCACCGATCGACTGGCGCTAGCGGCGTTCGACGCGCTCGACGACGACGAACTCGAGGTGCTGTTTCGCACGCTCACCCCGTTGACGCGAAAGGTATTGGCAGGCGGAGACATTCCTGCCGCCACCCCGATGGGGTTGAGCCGCGCCGACCTGGACGACGACGAAGCCCACGTGCGCTGATTCTTGGCGCGAGATTGAACAGTTCCTGAGTCCAGTCTCGCGGCGCGTTACGGCCGGTTGCGATTCCACTCGACCCAGCCGACGCCGGTGCGGCCGTCCGCGGTGCTCACCGTGACCCACGCCCGCGGGAATCGACTTAGCCGACCGTCGGATGAGGTCAACAGCACCGGCGCGTGACCGCGCACCTCGATCGTCGCGGTGACGCCACCTGGCTCCAGTTCCAACGTCGTGCCCAGCGGCAACTCGTCGTCGCCGAATTCCTCGCGCGCCGTGACAGTTTGGAGCTCGACGAACGGCTCGCCGGCCTTCTGCAGATATCCGATGCCGAATCGAGGCACACTCGGGATGCGCATCTCGACGGCATGGAGGTGCGTGCCGTCGTCGAGGTGCAGCGCACTCCACACCCATTCCATCCCCCACCAGTCCCGCGCCGCCCAGGAGTGGTCGCGCTGACCGGGAACGCCGCTGAAGGTGAACGACCGGCCGTCCGCCGTGACGGTGCCGGACACCGTGCATGGGATCTCGTATCGCGAGGTGATCCGGTACTGGTACGGCGTGCCCGCGGTGGTCCACGTCAGGTCCAGCTCGACGTCGACGGGGCGGCCCGGCTCCCCGCGCAGCAGCGCCGCTGGATCGTCGTGGGCCTCCCCCCGCCCGCGTAGCGAAACCCGGTACGACTGAAGCGGTTCGACGGCGTCGAGCACCAATTCGACGTCGGCGGTGCTGACCCGGGCGTGCGAGTCGGGAAGCGGCGCATCCCACTCCAGCACCGCGATGGTCGGCAGGCCAGGACCGCACAGCAGCGCGTTGATCCAGGCATGACCCTCGTTGGGGATCAGCCCGAGCCGGAGCCAGCCGCCGACGTTCTGACCCGGATCGATGAAGTCGAAGTACCAGCTCTCACTCCACAGCGGTTCGTCGGTCTGCGGGTGCTCGCCCTCGTCCTCCGGACCCGGCTGCAGCGGCTCCGGAGTCGACGGCGCCGGGAGCACTGCCAGCGCGTCGGTGTCGAGCACGTGCTGGGCATTGCGTTCCATCATCGACATGAACATCTCATCCCCACGATCGGTGCGCTCCACCAACATCGGCGACACGATCGCCATCAGCACCCCGAAGAAGCTCTGGCGCCGCACGCCGTCGCGCACGTCGTCGATCGTCACGCCCGCGTCGGGACCCAGCGCATCGTGATACGCGCGCAGCAGTTCGTCGTACTGAGCCCGGCGCTGTGCGACCGGCAGCGCGCAGCCAAGGAAGTACGCGACGTCGGTGAACGCCGGGCCCCTGGTCACCGTCTGCCAATCCACGACGGTCAGCGGACGGTCGGCGCCGTGCTCGCCGAAGAGCATGTTGTCCAACCGGTAGTCGCCGTGAACCAGACCCTGCGGACGGCCCGACGCCGCCTCCTCGGCCATGTACGCGTCGAACGTCGCCACCATTGCCTCGCACACGGCGCGGTGTTCCGGCGCTACCTGATCGCGATACCGGTCGATGTAGCCCGCGTACAACGCGCCGACCAGGCCTTGGTTGACCGGTGACTCGCGGTTGAGCCAATCGGCTCCGGCCAGCGCCTCGTCGCCGAGCAGCGGTCCGTGCACGCGACCCAGCTGAGTCAACGCCATGTTCGCCTGTTCCGCTGTGGCGCCACGGATCTCGTCGCCGACGGTGGCGGGTGCGGCATCGCCGAGCAAGAGGTCGAACACGCCCGTCGCCGGGTCGTAGGCAGCGTGATGACACTGGGCGACCGGGCCGTGCAAGCCAGGGGCGACGTGGGTGTAGAAGAGCACTTCACGCTCGTACAACCCCATCGCCAGGCCGGTCTGACGGCTGCTCGGGTCTGCGGCCGCGACCTTGAGCACCACCGACGCCGGTCCGTCCTGACCGTCGGCGTAGCGCAGCGCCACGCGGTAGCACTCACTCATCTGGCCGGTACCGATGCGTTCGAACGTGAACTCGGCGACGGTTCCCAATCCGATGGCCGTGGTCAGCCACTCGGAGGTCAGGTCGCCTGGGCGTTCAATGAGGGCAAGAGACGTCGAAGAGGGCACTTGATGAAAGGTAGGGCACGACCCTGGGCGCTCGGAGCGTTTTCGAGAAGGAAGTTGACAGGCGTCAACTCTTGGCGTGGCAGGCGTCCGATTCTCCTGCGGGCACGTCGAGCGCCGGGTTGCGGTCGAAGAACCCGAACGGCTTCAGCCAGAACGAGACGACGTCGACGGGCATCACGGGCCAGTCCTCGGGACGCGTGATGTGGTGCAGCCCGAATACGTACCAGAGCACGACGTCGGTGTTGTCGATGGAGCGGTTGGCCTTCGTCCACTCCCCCAACCCGGTATCCGCGACGGACTGGTTGACGAACTCGCCGGCGGGCCACCGCTCGTCGGGATCGTTCGGAGTGACCCACAGTGTGTGCCCGATGACGTTGGCGCGCTTCATCACTGGCGACGCGGGGTCGAACATCGGCGGGAGTGCCCCGGTGGGCACCAACTTGTAGGACGGATGGGTTCCTATCCCGTTGACGACGTTGGTGTTCATCACCTTCCAGGCGCGCTGTGTCGCGAAGTCGACGTCCTGCATGCCCTCCTGCTCGGTGTGCAGGGGGACGTTGCGCATCACGACGGACAGGCCGTGCGGATTGTCGGGTCCGATCGGCTCGGCAAAGGACTCGCTCATGAACACCGTGTTGTCGGGGCCGTCGATGTCGAGATCGAGCCGGGCCACCAAGAAGTGTTGGTGGAAGGGCGCATACGTGCGCTCGTCGACCAGCGTCCCGTTGGGATTGGGCTGCCCGGGTGCGAGCGGCGTGGTCACCATGATGCCGGTGGCCCTGACCTCGCACTCGATGTTGCCGTCCTGATGCAGCCGCCAGTAGACCAGGTACTCGTAGTTGGCGACCGTCACGTGGAAGGACAGCGTCAACCGGCGCATGCGGCGCACTTCGGCGCCGGTGTCATGGTCGACGTGCTTCCAGAGCACCGCGTTGTCTTCTTCGTGAATACAGATCGCGTTGTTGATGGTGTACGGCTCGCCCTTGCTGTCGTGCAGCACGGCATCGAGATAGCGGATCTCACCGAGACAGTCGCACCCCAACTCCAGCGACTGCGTCATGAAGCCAAGGCCCCACTCTCCGATATCGAAAGCGGTGCGCCGGTAGTGATCTGGCGACGGGTCCCGGTAGGGCACCACCATCTCGGCGAAGGACAGCCGGTGTGCGATCGAGCGAGTTCGATCGCCGTCCCGATAGGTGACGCTGTGGAGCGTCATGCCCTCGCGATAGTTGAAACCGACGCGCAGCGACCAGTTCTGCCATTCCAGATGATTGCCGTCCAGCGTGAACGACGGCCCATCGGGTTGGGTGATGTGCAGCGGCTTGAGTGGATCGCGCCGCTGCCCGGCCCGGATGCGCTCCGGGATGTGTCTTGGCACGTATTCGCCCATCACGTCGGGGATGTCGATGTGCTCGCCATCCTCGACCCGCAGCACCTCCATGGCGTTCACGTCGATCACGCAGTGCAGTCCGCTGATGAGGTGCGCGTACGGATTCATCCCTGGTCCGTCCTTGAGCCAGGTGTCCGACCACCCGAGCCTGCGGTCCCGGAATTCGGCAGGAGCGACGGCATCGCCGTAGGTCCAGGTATCGAAGAACACCAGGTCGATGTCAGTGACGCCACGCCTAGCCAGCGCCGCAAGGAGTTCCGGATGAGTACGCAAGAGCTGGTCGCATTCCACGAACTCGTCGACGGTGAAGTTGGCCTGCACCCCGGGCACGTGCTCGAACGACTCGACCCGATCCGCGCTGAGCGACACCACGCTCTTGTAGGTGGCGTTGGTCGTCCGGTTCAGGCAAATCACCGTGGCGCGTCGCCCTGGGGTGGTGCCGTCCCGCTCGAAGGCACGCAGTTCGACCTTGGTGGGCTCGGCGAGTTCGATCGAGGCGAAGCGCCACCCCAATCCCGGCCCACCGGCCTCCACCTCGTGCTCACGCCGCAAGATTGCAGCGGCGGTAGCGAATTCGTCGGCGGACAGCGGATCCAAGGGGTGAGCCACCCAGTCACGCAATCACATCCGCTACGCCTGCGCAGGAAGTTTCGACAAGCTCACTGCGCAGCCAGCGAGAAGCCCTCCCACGCCACCCGGCGGTCGGCGGCCGGGTCGTATTCGAGGTGGCTGTGCCTGTCGAACACCATGACCGCGCGTTCGTCCTCGCCGTACACCGGCCATCCGTCGCCTGGCACTCCGGTGCTGCTGAAGGCCCGCCAGCGGTCCTGTACGTCATTGCTGACGCGACGCGCCGAACGCCGGTCCGCGGCGGCCGTCAACAGTGAACCGAACGTAGTGCGATACACGTCGAAGACAGCGAAGAGTTCGGTGGCATGGGTGGCGCCGAGTCCGGACCAGTGAAACGTCCTTGGCGCGTAGTCGTATCGGTACACGTAGGTCGGCGAATGCTTGCTGTGTGCCTCGGCGATCTGCCACGCGGCCGTGCCGAAGGCAAAGTCACCGCCCAACTGGATGCACGCCGAGGAGCTTGGGTAGCCGGGATAGGCGCCGGTGATTCGATTGCGCGAGTCGACGTCGGTGTAGGTCAGCAGCTTCTCGATCATGCGCTCGTTGGTCGGGAGCAGCGGCATGAAACGCGTGAACAGCCGCCCCTCCTCGGCGTTGGTGCCCACGATGAGCGGCACCTGGTGCGCGGTTCCGGCCCGCATCGCTTCGACCGGATCCTCGGGGAGGAACTCGGTGCCATAGGCGGGCCCAGCGGGAAACGCGCCAGGCATGTCGGTCATGCCGCGGGCGATGAGTTCGTCCAGCGCGTCGACGAGCCGCCTGGGCTTGGCGGCCATCAGCGCCGCAGCACCGTCGCGCCTGCTGGCCCCCAGTAGGCCGGCGAAGTGCTCGGCGAACGTCTCGGCCGCTTCCGGTGACCGCACCATGCCGCTGGCCGGACTCTCTGAAATAGCTTGGGCGAAAAGGCCTTTTGCTTGCGGGACGGCCATCAGGGTGGCGACCGCATGCGCGCCCGCGCTCTCCCCGAAGATGGTGACGTTGTCGGGATCCCCGCCGAACACCCCGACGTTGTCGCGCACCCAACGCAACGCCATCACGAGGTCCTGCAGGTACAGGTTGCCGTCGATCGGGTGTTCGTCAGTGGACAGCGCCGATAGGTCGAAGCAGCCCAACGCGCCCAGTCGATAGTTCACCGAGACGAAGACGCACCCGCGCCGGGCAAGCGCCGCCCCGTCGTAGATCGGCGTGGCCGAGCTACCCATGATGTACCCGCCACCGTGAATGAAGAACATCACCGGCAACGGACCATCGGGGGGCGACTCCGGCGCAACGACGTTGAGCGTCAGGCAGTCCTCACTCATCGGCTGATACCTGCCAACACCGAGCAGGGTGTACTTGCGCAGTTGGGGTGCGCAGTAGGTGAATCCGTGGCAGTACCGCACGCCGCGCCATGGCTCGACGGGTCGTGGCGCGCGGTAGCGCAGGGGGCCGACCGGCGGGCGGGCGAACGGGACGGATCGCCAGCGGTGGACGCCATCACGGGTGAAGCCTTCGATCGTGCCGCTGTCGACGGTCACGCGAACGGTGCGCTCGTGCATCACCCGACGGTAGCGAACAGCCCGTCCGTCGGACGCGCCTGACCGAATCGCCGCGGGTGCTGCGCGCTAGCCTGGCCGGTATGCGGGTTGCGGTGATCGTCGGTGTGTCCTTGCTGTTCGCGGGCTGTGCAAGCGATGTTCCCAACGATTCCCGACCGTCCCAGTCGGCGCCAAGCACGACGTCGACGACCCGCGCTGCACCACCGGTGACCAGCACGACCACCGGGGGCGCACCCACCAAGGCGCCGGTCGCCGGCGCCCCGATCTCCGAGGTCATCAGCTGGATCGAGGCGGGCAAGCCCGCCGACCCCGGGGCCTTTCACTCCGCGACCCTCGACGGCGCCACGACGCAAATCGGTGACGGTGTCGCGTTCGTCACGGCGGGCACCGAGGCCGCCTGCATGACGAACAAATACGTCGATGGCGAACTGTCTTGCCTGCTGAAGCTGACCAACCCGCCCCCTCGGCCGCCCGACTTCCCGACGGCCTGGAAGAACAACTGGGTCGACTTCAGTGGCACCAGCGTGGAGATCGGATCACCCCACGGAGATCCCGGCCCCTTCGCGGTCGGCATGGGTGCGGAATTGCCTGCCGGACAGACCCTCGCATTCGGCGACTACCGGTGTCGCGCCGATGCAGCGGGTCTGTTCTGTGTCAACTATGCGCATCAGTCAGCCGTCCTGATGTCCAAAGCAGGCGTCGAGCCATTCGGGTGCCTGCAGGAGGCCACCCCGCCATCGGACATCGGCCTGCAGTTCACGTGCTGAGGGGCTAACCCGCCGGCCGCGCCCGTTCCCGAACGCGCGTCGGATAGGCCTGCGTCATGCCCACCGCACCCACGATGACGACTATCGGGATCACCCAGTTCGTCCAGTCCTTCGACTCCGGTACCTGGGTGGCGTAGTAGCCGAGCACCGATATCAACGCAAAAACCAGCGCCCACATCAACGTGAGCACTCTGTTGGTTTGCCGGAACGCCAACTTCTCCCAGTCCGCAAGCTGCCGAGAGGGATTGGCGTACTGCTCGGTGAACGGGGTGAACACCAACGAGCCCAGCGCCATGATCGCCAGCACGCCGCTGGACAACGTGGTGGCGTAGGTGTCCATCCAATCCCGGTCTTGGGCGCCGACGATCATTCCTGCTGCGGTGACGGCGACGAAGAACACGATGGTCACGATTTCCAGTAGCCGGGGTCCGCCACGACCCATCGATACGCCGATGATGATCGCCGACAGCACTGCGCTCAGCGCGCCGAACATCCACGTGC
The DNA here is from genome assembly GCF_033804635.1 of Mycobacterium sp. RTGN4. Lineage (NCBI taxonomy): Bacteria > Bacillati > Actinomycetota > Actinomycetes > Mycobacteriales > Mycobacteriaceae > Mycobacterium > Mycobacterium sp. RTGN4. The sequence goes on from NZ_JAPZLB010000004.1 coordinate 109,308, forward strand.
TTGGGCCTTCGGCCACCACCCAGTAGATGATCCACGGTACGAACCCGACGAACGGGCTGTGCTCAAACCACTCGTCCACATCGCCGAGCGTAAGCCCCTGTCAGGCGCTAGGCCACGCCTTTGTGCCTCAGCAGCGGCAGCACGCCCTCCGCGAACCAGTACGCCTCCTCGAGATGCGGATAACCCGAGAGGATGAACTCGTCGAAGCCGAGCGAGTGGTACTCGTAGATCAGGTTGGCCACCTCCTCGTGGCTGCCCACCAGCGCAGTGCCCGCACCGCCGCGGACCAAGCCGACACCGGCCCAGAGGTTTGGGTAGATCTCGAGCCGATCCAACCGTCCGCCATGCAGGGCCGTCATCCGGCGCTGTCCTTCCGATTCCGACTTGGCATGCAGCGCAGTTTGTTTGGCGATCTGCTCATCGCTGAGCCCGGCGACGAGCTCGTCGGCGACGGCCCACGCTGCCGCCGACGTGTCGCGGCTGATGGTGTGCAGCCGGATCCCGAACCGGACCTTGCGGCCACGGGCCTCGGCCAGTTCGCGGACCTTCGCGATCTTTGCCGCGGCGGCCTGCGGCGGTTCTCCCCATGTCAGGTAGACGTCGACGTACTCCGCGGCGATCGGCAGCGCGGCCGGTGACGAGCCGCCAAAGTAGATCTGCGGCAACGGATCCGGCGGAGCCGATACCCGGGCGTCCCTGACGTCGTAGTGCTCGCCCTTGAAGTCGAGGGATTCCTGGCGCCACACCGAGTTGACGATGTGGAGGAATTCGCCGGTACGGGCGTACCGATCGTCGTGGCCGAGCCAGTCGCCGAACCGACGCTGCTCGACGTCGTCGCCACCAGTCACGATGTTCAGCAGCACCCGCCCCTCGGAGAACCGCTGCAGCGACGCGGTCTGCTGCGCCGCCAGTGTGGGCGGCACCAAACCCGGCCGAAAGGCGACGAGGAACTTCAGGCGCTCGGTCTCGGAGAGCAGCGCCGCCGTGGTCAACCAGGCGTCCTCACACCAGGTTCCGGTCGGCGTGAGCACCCCCTCGTAGCCGAGCCGGTCCGCGGCGCGAGCCACCTCGGCGAGGTAGCGGCGCGTCGGCGCGCGGTAGTTGGCGGGCACCGATTTCTGCGACGACGCGTGTGACGACGCGACGATCGAGCGACTGTCCCCGGCGGTGGGGAGAAACCAGAAGAATTTCGCAGGCATTTCGCTCCTAGCTGCGGGTGAGGTACAGCGCCGAAAGCGCCGAGTCGTAGCGGTTGTCAACCCACTTCTTGAATTCGGGCGCCGCAGCAATCTGCTTCGACTTGGCGAACAAATCGGCCAACTCCTGTTCGGAACCCACCAGCTGATCCGACAGTGGAACCGGCAGGCGCAGGCTGCGGCCCTGGGCCTCAGCGCCCACCTTCGGGTCCAGACCCACTGCGGCAGAATAGCTTTGCGCCCACTTGTCGGGGTTGTCCTTCGCCCAGCGCACCGCCTTTGCGTAGCGCACGAGGAGATCACTCACCGCAGTGTTGCGTTTGGGGTCGGCCAGCGCTTCGTCGGACGCGACACCGAAACCGGCGCCGTTGGTGACGCCGGTAGCCTCGGCGATGCTTCGCACCGGGATGGTGGCTTCGGCCTGAGCGGTGTAGGGATCCCATACCGCCCACGCGTCGACCTGGCGCTGTGTGAAGGCGCCGAACGCATCGGCCGGCTGCAGGAAGACGAGCTGGACGTCGGACGGCGACAGCCCAACGCGGTTCAGCTGGGCGAGGACGTTGCCGTGAGCCGAACTGCCCTTGCCCACCGCGATGCGCTTGCCGCGCAGATCGGCGACCGTGCGGAGCGGCGAGTCCTTCTGCACCAGGATCTTGTCGCCGCGACCGCTTCCGTCGTAGGCGGATACGACCTTCACCTTGGCGTTGGACGCGGCGCCGAAGATCGGCGGGGTGTTGCCGGTGATCGCGAAGTCGATCTTGCCCGCGGTGGCCGCTTCGATCTGGGGCGGCCCGGACGTGAAGGTGGAGAACTCCACCTTGTAGGGCAGGTTGTCCAGTGCGTTGGCTGCGCGCAAGAGCGCCTCGGTCCCACCCTTCTGGTCGCCGACCTGGAGCGTCAGCCCTGACAGTTCCGACAGCGGCACAGTGGCCGGCGCCTCCTTGGCACCGGAACTATCGGAGCGCGACACACAGCCGGCCAGCAGGCCGGCGAGCATCAGCAGCACCGCGACGCGAAGCGCCAGCGGTCGGCTCGAGGTGGGCATGACGATTCCCTTCTCCTTCGATCTCGGATACATCAGACCCGGACGCCGAGCCGTTCAAGCAACTCGGCACGGTAGCGCCCGGTGTTGGCGGACGGATCCGACAGCGGGCGCCGTGGGTCGTCGACGACGAGCGTGTGCACCACCCGGCCCTCCTCCAGCACCAGCACCCGGTCGGCGAGCGCAACCGCCTCATCGACGTCATGGGTCACCAGGAGCACCCCGAACCCGTGCTCACGCCACAGCGCAAGCAGAAGCGTGCGCATGCTGAGCCGGGTAAGCGCATCCAGTGCGCCGAATGGCTCGTCGAGCAGGAGTAGTTCCGGCTCGGCGACCAGCGCGCGGGCCAACGAAACACGTTGCGCCTGACCGCCGGAGAGCGTCAGCGGCCAGGCGTCCGCCCGGTCCGCGAGCTCGACGTCGGCGAGCGCCCGCTCGGCGCGAGCGGCGACTTCCACCTTTGACAGCCTGCTCCGAGTCAGTCCGTAGCCGACGTTGGTGCGCACGTCGCGCCACGGAAACAGCCGCGGCTCTTGGAACGCCAGGGCCGGGGCTCCGGCGACCATACGTTCACCGGTGTGGTCAGTCGACAGCCCGGAAAGCACGCGCAACACCGTCGACTTGCCCGATCCGCTTCGGCCGATGAGCGCGACGACCTCGCCCTTGCCGACGGTGAGCGACACGTCGTCGAGCACCTTCCGTTGGCCGTACCACTTGTCCACGTGGCGAAGTTCGGCCGCGGCCAAGACCTTTCGCTCCGAGGTGACGGTCACGAGCGGTACCTCAGCGCTCGGGCCTCCAGTGCGCGGACTATCGCGTCGGTACCGATGCCCAGCAGTGCGTAGATGATCAATCCGAAAATGATGATGTCGATGCGCAGGAAGTCGCGGGCGTTGTTGATGAGGAATCCGATTCCACTGTCTGCGTTGATCTGCTCGGCGACGATCAGCGTCAGCCAGGCTATGGCCAGCGACTGGCGCAATCCCACCAGCACTTGCGGGGCGGCGCTCGGCAGGATGATCGTCCGGAAGCGCTGCCAGAACGAAAACCCAAGCACTTGAGCAGTTTCGAAGAGCTTGGGGTCAACCTGACGGATCGCCGAGAACGTGTTGAGGTACAGCGGAAAGCTCACCCCGAGCGCGACCAGAAGCACCTTGGGCAACTCGCCGATGCCGAACCACAGGATGAACAGCGGGATGAGCCCGAGGTGTGGAAGGGCGCGCACCATCTGCATGGGCGGGTCGACCGTAGCTTCGAACCACCGCGACAGCCCGACTGCCGTACCCAGCCCAACCCCAATCAGGCCGCCCAGCAGCAACCCTTCGACCACTCGGACGCCCGATACCCGCAGGGCGTCCACGAGCTGGCCGTTCTCGATCAACTCGACGCCGGCCTGCGCGATCAGTGAGGGAGCGGGCAACACGTCTTGGGGAATCAACCCGAGCGCGCTGCCCAACTGCCACAGCGCAAGCAGCGCGATAGGGGAAGCCAGCCTGATCAGTGTCCACTTGCGTTGGCGCAGGCGCACTTTCGCTGCCGGGGAGACGACCGTGGTCACCGCGGCAGACTCGACGGGAGTGGTCACGATGCTGCAACGCTACGCAGTGACCTCACAGCGGGGAAGCATTCAATTCTGCTTGAGAGAAACGAAGGCAGCGGACGTGAAGGCGCTCAGCCGAAGCGTGTGGTGCCGGTGACCAGCCCGGCGGTCACCGCGCGACCGTTGATCCTCGACGTGAGCGTGCCGCTCTGCAGCTTCACCGATTGGTCGGCCTGCTGCAGAATCCGCTTGTTTCGAACCTGAGCTTGAAACTGTGCGGTGTTGAGCTGCTGAAGCTCGGCCTGTTCGAAGTCGCGACCGGTGATGCCGCCGTTGAACTGCACTCCGGTGACCGAGCCGTCCGGTCGCACGATCCACGATGCGCGCGAGCCGTCGAGCGCCGCGGTGTACATCCCTGCAGGCGCTGACACGGGCGCCGCGGTGAAATCGTAGGTGACGCCATTCATCACCAGGTCCCCCGTGACGTCAGAACCGTTGAAGGAGGCCGCCAACGTGTCGCGAAACTTGGACGTGATGTCGATCTTGCCTTCGGCCTGATTGCCGAAGAACCACGCCTCGTCGTCGACACCGTTGCAGGCATATGCGGTGATGTCGTTGCCGTCGACGGAGATTCCGATGGCCATCACCTTCCCGTCCTTCTTGATGTCGGCCATGTACCTCGCGGATTGCGGGAAAGGAGCCGGCCCTGCGGCGGACGACGCCTGCGTCGTGGACGTCGCTTCTGTCGACGTGCCGCTCGAACATGCAGATAACGCGCCCAACGCCAACATCGCGATGAGGCCCGTGAGCAGGGTGCGGAGGAAAATTCTCATGCGCCCAGCATGGTTCGCGGATCCCTGCGTCACATGAAGATTCCGTGGAGATTGCGTGGAGATGTGCGAGCGCCGAACGGAAACGCGCATCAGGTCGCGAGAAACGTTCGCACCTCGTCGCAAAACACCTGCCACGCGGGTTCGTTCTCGGTGAGCAGGTGGTTGTTGCTCGACAACGCGACCAGCCGGGAATCGGGGATCAGTGCCGCCAACTCCTCCCCGTAGCGCATCGGCACTCGATGGTCGTCGCGCGCGTGCATGATCAACGTCGGGCACGAAACACGCTCGGCAAGCTCGCGCACGTCGATCCGGGCGAACTCCTCAAGGAACCGCACCGCATTGTCCGGCGAGGTGGTGCGGCGCTGCAGGTGGTCGAAGGCCTCCCAGTCAGCCCGCGTGCCGTCGGGCAGGAACTGCGCGGCGAACACCTGCCGGAACGCGGGATCGTCGCGGCCCCAACCCACCCGGGCCAACTCGAGATCGAGTGCGGCGGCTCGTCTCTCGTCATCGTTGTGCGCCCGCACCTCGCGGCCCTGTGCATACGCCGAGCACAGCACCAGTTTGGTGACCCGCTCGGGATGTCGCGCCGCGTACGCCACCGCCACCGCCCCGCCCTGCGAGACACCGAGCAACGGAAACCGTTCCAGTCCAAGAGCTTCCACTACTGATTCCAGGTCGGTGACCCAGTCGTCGAACGTGAACTCCCCGGCCTCCCAGTCCGAGAGCCCACACCCGCGTTCGTCGTACCGGATGAAATTGCGCCCATCGGCCAGGTCGCGCACCCAGTGCCGCCACACCGGGCTCTCGATGTCGTAGCCGAGATGGGTCATCCAGTTCGCCGCCCGAACCAACGGCGGCCCCTCCCCTGCCACCGCATATGCCAATCGCACCCCGTCGGCGGCCCGGCAGAACGCGATGTGCTGTCGCGGCGCGGGCGCAGGCACGCGCGCAGCGGCCGGATCTGCGCGCAGCGTGCCCACGAACTGATACCCGCGCCCGCGGACGGTTCTGATGTAGCGCTGAGATTCGCCGTCGTCGCCGAGCGCATGCCGCGCAGCCTTGATGCGGCTGGTCAGGGCCGCTTCACCGACGAACCGGCCGCCCCACACCGAATCGAACAGTTCCTCTTTGGTGACGAATCTGTCGTTGTTGCTGACGAGCAGGGTCATGACGTCGAAGACCTGAGGCTCGACCCGGATCACGTCCTCGCCACGGCGCAACTCGTAGCGGGCGGTGTCCAGCGCGAAGTCGTCGAATCGCCACACCCGACCAGGCTTGGTCGGCGGCGTCGGTTCGGAAGTCGACTCGGTGGATGTCAAGGACACCTGCTCCGATCTCGTCGGGGTATCGCAGGTGGCCATCGTAGCTGTGTAGTCGCTGTGCGGGCTCGATGCCGACGTTCGCACCGGTTATCGGCGTCAACGCCAGCCGTCCGCCTCCTTCGCCGCGCGCAGCAACGCTTCACACAATTCGCGGAGTTCGGGCCCTTCCGCGCCTTCTTCGACGGCGGTGGCCACGTCCTCGGCCGCGCAGCGCACCTGGAAGACGCGATCGGCTAGCTCGGCGGCCTCCGCTGCGGTCAACACCACCGAATCCGGCGGCAGTGACGTGCCCTTCACCAGGGCACGCTGCTCGTAGGCCCGCTGCCGGCAGGACTGCCTGCAGTACTGCCGGCGACGGCCGACACCGGCGTCGGGGACCTCACGGCCACACCAACGACAGGGTTGCGCTTGTCGTCTTGCCCGGCCCAGTCGGCCGACTCCGGTCGTCACGAGTCCCGACTGTAAACCGCCGCGCTGCGCGACCCCGGTAGCATGGACACCTGAGTCGGGAACTTCGCGCCGGCCCGTTGCGTTGATTCTCCCGGATGTTCGGGTGAATACCCGGATGAATTGTTTGAAGAGGAGTGTGGACCATGGCTGATCGTGTCTTGAGAGGCAGTCGACTCGGAGCCGTGAGCTACGAGACCGACCGCAACCACGACCTGGCGCCGCGTCAGGTGGCTCGCTACCGGACGGACAACGGCGAGGAGTTCGAGGTTCCCTTCGCCGACGACGCCGAAATTCCCGGTACCTGGCCGTGCCGCAACGGCCTGGAGGGCACGCTGGTCGACGGCGACCTCCCCGAGCCCAAGAAGGTCAAGCCGCCGCGCACGCACTGGGACATGTTGCTCGAGCGCCGTTCGGTCGAGGAGCTCGATGAGCTGCTCAAGGAGCGGATGGACATCATCAAGACCAAGCGCCGCGGTAACTAACTACCGCACGACGCCGCGGGCGCGATCGATGCGCCCGCGGATACCCCACTCAGCGACCTTGACGATCGCCTCGCTGATGTTGGAACCGCTCATCTTCGACTTGCCCAGCTCGCGCTCGGTGAACGTGATGGGCACCTCGACGACCTTGAATCCCGCAGTCACGGTGCGCCAGCTCATCTCGATCTGGAAGCAGTACCCCTTCGAGTCGACCGTGCCGAGTTCGATTTTCTCGAGCACCTCGCGCCGGTAGGCCCGATAGCCTGCGGTGATGTCGTCGATGTGGGCGCCAAGCATGACCCGCGCGTAGCCATTGGCGGTCTTCGACAACACCTTGCGCCGCCACGGCCAGTTCCGCACCGTGCCGCCGTCGATGTAGCGCGATCCGATGGACAGGTCTGCGCCTGCGTCGACCGCGTCGAGCAGGCGGTACAACTCCTCGGGGGCATGGCTGCCATCGGCATCCATCTCGACGAGCACCGAGTAACCCCGCCCCAGCCCCCACGCGAACCCGGCCAGATACGCCGCTCCAAGCCCGGCCTTGCTGGCCCGGTGCATGACGTGGACGCGGTCGGGATCGGCCAGTGCTAGCTCGTCGGCGAGCTCACCCGTGCCGTCCGGACTGCCGTCGTCCACGATCAGCACGTCGACGTCCGGCTGCGCAGTGTGCACCCGACCGACGATCAGCGGCAGGTTGTCGCGCTCGTTGTAGGTCGGAATGATGACCAGCGTGCGCTGACTCGGGCGGTCGCCACCCTTACTCATGCGCGATCCCGCTCCGCTTCTCGCTCGCAGGTCATGTCGCTCCTTCTTCGGCTGCATTGGTCGCCTGTTTCCGACGACGCACGAACCTCCCATTGTGCAGCATGGCGCCGACCACAGCCGCAACACCGACGGAGACGAGTAGTGCTTGGATGATCGGACCCCATCGGGTCGCTGGTGTGAGGCTCGACTTCAGCCGAAGCTGAGCGTCGAGGTAGGCGGGCTCGAAGAAGTCGGTGCGGGCGAGCACGCGACCGTCCGGGGCGATCATCGCGCTGATCCCGACGGTGCCCGCCACGACGACGTAGCGGTCGTGTTCGACGGCACGTAGCCGGGCGAACGCAAGCTGCTGAGCGCTCATCGGCTCGTCGAACGTCGCGTTGTTCGCGGGCACGGCGAGCAGCTGCGCACCGCTGAGTACCGCTTCGCGGGCCGCCCGATCGAAGATGACCTCCCAGCACGTCGTGACGCCGATGGGAATGCCTGCGGCGTGCACCACGCCGTTGCCGCCGCCTGGTACGAAGAAGCCGGCGCGATCGGCGTATGACGACAAGTGCTTGAAGAACCCACGCCACGGCAGGTACTCACCGAACGGTTGGATGATCTTCTTGTCGTGGCGTTCGCCGGGGCCGGTGGCCCCGTCCCACACGATCACCGAGTTGGTCGCCGCCGGGTCGTCCCTGGTGTAGTTGGGCGCCGCGACCACGGCCCCGACCAGGATGGGCGCGTGTATCGCATTGGCGGCCAACGAAATTTGACCGCCCGCGTCGGAGTTGGCAAGCGGATCGATGTCCGACGAGTTCTCTGGCCAGATCACGACGGCCGGTTGCGGCGCAAGGCCCTTCTGTACGTCGGCGGCGAGTCGCAGCGTCTCACCGACGTGGTTGTCGAGCACCGCGCGCCTTTGCGCGTTGAACTCCAGGCCGAGCCGCGGCACGTTGCCCTGAATCGCGGCCACCGTTACGGGTGGATCATCGCCCGCACCTGACCCGGACTTGCGGAGGTGCGGGCTGGTGAGCGCGACGCTCAGCAGCACCACGACCACGCACAGCCCGGGCACCAACACCGCGGACGGCCCCGTGATCACGCCCCGATCGCGTCGGTGCCGCGCTCTGCGCGCGGCCTCCAGCCCGATTGCGAGCAGGCTGAAGCTGACCAGCACCGCCGCGAACGACACCAGCGGAGCACCGCCCAGTTGCGCCAAGGTCAGCAATGGACCGTCGGTCTGACTGAACCCGATTACTCCCCAAGGGAATCCACCGAACGGCACGACTGACTTCAGCCACTCGGACAGCGTCCACACTGCGGCGAACCACACCGGCCATCCGGGCGCCTTCCGAACCAATACGGCGAGCAGCCCGAAGATGGCAGGGAAGATCGCCTCCATCGCCGCCAACGCCAACCAGGGAAAGGCGCCAACCAAGCCACTGATCCACGGCAACAGTGGGATGTACAAGGCCAAACCGAAGAGGAAGCCATACCCGAATCCGCCTGCCCGAGTGGTGGATTCATGCAGCAACGTCCAGCCGAGAAGTGCGAACCCACCGAAGACCAGGTACCACATGCCGAACGGAGGAAAGCTGGCGCACACCAGCAGCCCGGCGGTAATGGCCGCCGTGATGCGCCACGTGCGCGGTTCCAGCGCCTGCCATGTCCGCGCGCCAACCCGGGCGGCCACTGCGAGGGCCATCGCGCCGGCGGTGGCCGCCGCCGACGGGGCTGGGGCCGACTCTTCGGAGGCATCGGCTGCGGTGGGCCAGAGCTCCTCGTCGTCGGCTTCGGCGGCTTCGTCCCGGACGGCCGGAAAGGTATCGGTGTCGTCGGTGGGCCGAGACCAGGCTTGCCCGCGTTTCCGGTCAGCCATGGACGACGACGCCCCGGTGCACCGCACGCCGACAGGTAGGAAGTGGATCGTCTGGCTCGAGCCGCGGCAGGGCAGGTACCCGGGCCCGAGGATCGGTGGACCACCGCTCGACACCGTCGGCCGGCGTGGCGACCACCAGACCGGCTGGGCCGTCGGCCACGTCCCACACCGCGTACGACGCGGGCGCACCGGGCACCAGCGTGCCGCTGATCCCGTCGCGAACACCGCCAGCCCGCCACGCCCCGCGGGTGGCCGCCGCGAACGCCGCGCGGGCCGACAGGGCGCTGCCCTGCGTCCGATGGCGCATCGCCGCGCGCACCGTCTCCCACGGATTCATACTGGTGACGGGCGTATCGGAACCCAAGGCGAGTGGCACGCCATGGGATGCTAACAGTGCGAAGGGGTTGAGCCGGCGGGCCCGGTCGACACCGAGCCTGCTGGCGTACATGCCATGCTCACCCCCCCACAAAGCATCGAAATTGGGCTGCACGCTGGCGATCACTCCGTTTGCGCCCAGCCGGTCGGCCTGTTCGGCGGTGACCATCTCCAGGTGCTCGAGGCGATGCCCACAACGGGCCACGGCCGCCGCACCGAATCGCTCGACGACTCGGTCAAGGGCGGCGACGACGGCGGACACCGCCGCGTCACCGATGACGTGGAAGCCCGCCGTGATGCCTGACTCGGTGCAGGCGCCGAGGTGGGCTTCGACGGCGTCGACCTCGAGATAGGCGTTTCCGCAGCCGTCTAGATCATCGGCGTAGGGCTCGCGCAGCCACGCGGTGCGCGAGCCAAGTGCGCCGTCCACGAACAAGTCGCCCGCCAGCCCGCGTGCGCCAGTGAGCGCCATCAGTTCCCTGGCCTGTTCGGCGGTGCTGACGGCCTCGCCCCAGTAGCCGACGACCTCGACGCCGTGGCTGGCGGCGCGCAGCGCGTGCCAATCGTCGATGCCACCGATGTCGGGTCCAGCGCATTCGTGCACCGCGACGATTCCGGAGCGGGCGGCCAGTTCAAGTGCTTCGACGCGGGCCTCGTCGCGTTGCGCTGACGTCAGCAGGCCGCGCGCGACGGCGCGCACCAGGTGGTGCGCCTCCGCCGTCAGCGGTCCTTCATCGGCGTGGCCGACGGCCGCAGGCAGCCCCGGCACCAGCGCACGCAGCGCGGTGTTGGCGACCGCCGAGTGCACGTCGACGCGGGCGAGGTAGGCGGGCCTGCCCCCGAGCGCGCCGTCCAGGTCGGCGGTCGTGGGCGGGGCGGGGTTCGGCCAACTGGATTCATCCCATCCGTGCGCCCAAATGGGGCCGTTGGGGTGTTCGGTAGCGAAATCGACCAACAGCCGGAGCAGATGCTCACGAGACGTTGCAGGCCGCAGGTCGAGGCCGATGATGGCCAGCCCCGTCGCGGTGAGGTGGACATGACTGTCGACGAAGGCCGGCGCGAGGAACCCGCCCTGCAAGTCGATCACCTGGGCCTCGGGAAACTGGGCGCGCCCGACGTCGTCAGCGCCGAGCCAGGCCACCGTCGCGTCGGACCCGTCGGTTACCGCGATCGCGGTGGCCTCCGGCATGGCGGGGCTGTGCACCCGGCCGTTGACCAGCAGCGTGGTCAAGTTAGGCGGTCGGCCCGGAAGAAGTACCTGGAAGGCGCGGCGTATCGACGATGATGACGTCGTCGGTCACGTCGAGCACCTCACCGTCGATGTAATCGCGCTGGGCCGGGCGGTAGGGGCCCGTCGACGTGACCAGAAGCGGCACGCGCCCAAGCCCGCGGGCGGCGAGTGCCATGACGACCGGGCGCGCGACGACGCGAGTCGGCGGCAGGAGCAGCAGAAGCCCGAACACCGAGGTCACGAACCCGGGCACGATGGTCAGTATGGAGCCAAGGGCGATGAGCACCCCATCGGTCGCCGCGCCCTGTGGCGTGGCAAGCCCGGAACGCAGCCGCTGAAGCTGACGCGTCGCCTGTGAGCCCGCCACCGCCAACCCAAGGACGAACGTGCCGAGCAGCAAGAGCACCGTCCAGCCGAAGCCGATGGTGTACGTGAGCGCGATTACCGCCGCCAGTTCGACGAGCAGGTAGAGACCGAAGAGCCGCTTAGCCATATAGGTCCAACGTGCGAAGAAACCCGAGGGTTCCTAGCTGGACGACTCGACCGCTTGCACTTCGATGGCGGCGTGCACCTTGTCGACGCCACCGCGGAAGATCGCCTGAGGAACCCACCACCACGCGTGCCACCAGTACCTCCTGGTCACCATGTCGAAGACCCGCCGGGTCTCCGACTTGGGCAGGTTTCGAGCCACCGCCTCGACGGGTTCGCCCTTGGGCTTGCCGAGCACACCGCACTTCTGGATGGTGACCCGCGGGGTGTTGTTGATGCGCTTGGTCTTCCATGAGCCGTCGTCGGTGCTGATCACCAGCTTGTCCCCTTCGGGCACGCCCCACACCGGGGTGGGCTTGGGCCGGCCGTCCTTGGTGAACGTGGTCAGCAGCAGGTACTTCGCGCCGTAGATGTCCGTGAAGGTTGGTGCCATTGTTCAGTTCACCGCTCTCAGTTCGATGGTGACGTTCTTGGCCATGCCGCCGCGCACCTTGGAGAAGACGTTGAACGTCTTCCCGATGAGGCCATAACGCTTGCCGATCGCGTCGTAGGTGGCCCCGTTGGCTGACTTGTCCAGGACGGCGGCGGTGGCTTCCACCGCGTCGCCCGTGGGCTTGCCGCCGCGGTCGCAGGTCGCGATGGTCACCCGCGGGGTGTTGCGAATGCGCTTGACCTTCCAGGACTGCTCCTGCGTGATCGCGATCAGTCCGTCCCCCGACGGTGCGGCCCAGATGGCGGTCGGCTTGGGTCGGCCGTCCTTGGTGAACGTGGTCAGCAGGATGTACTCGGACTTGGCTACGTCCGCGAAGGTCGACATCCTCCGAATCTAGCGGGGTTCAGCCTTCGAGCTCGCCCTCGGTCTCCAGCAGCACCTGCTTGAGCCCGTCCAGCGTGGCGGACTCGGGTTCGGCCCACATCCCCCGCCCGGCCGCCTCGAGCAGCCGTTCGGCCATGCCGTGCAGGGCCCATGGGTTGGACTCAGACATGAACTTTCGATTCTCGTCGTCGAGCACGTACTCGCCCGCCAAGCGCTCGTACATCCAATCGGCCATCACCCCGGCGGTGGCGTCGTAGCCGAAGAGGTAGTCGACGGTGGCGGCCATTTCGAACGCGCCCTTGTAGCCGTGCCTGCGCATCGCGGCCATCCAGCGCGGGTTCACGACGCGGGCCCGGAACACGCGGGTGGTCTCCTCGGACAGCGTCCTGGTACGCACCGCATCGGGCCGGGTGTTGTCCCCGATGTAGGCCGCGGGGTCGCGACCGGTCAGTGCGCGCACCGTGGCCACCATTCCGCCGTGGTACTGGAAGTAGTCATCGGAGTCGGCGATGTCGTGCTCACGGGTGTCAGTGTTCTTGGCGGCCACCGCGATACGGCGGTACTGCCTGCTCATGTCGTCGGCGGCCGGAGCACCGTCGAGCCCACGGCCGTACGCGAACCCACCCCACGCGGTGTACACCTGCGCGAGGTCGGCGTCGTCGCGCCAGTTTCGGCTGTCGATGAGCTGCAGCAGGCCCGCACCGTACGTGCCGGGTTTCGAGCCGAAGATTCGCGTGGTGGCCCGGCGTTGATCACCGTGCTCGGCGAGATCGGTACGCGTGTGCGCGCGCACATAGTTCTGCTCATCGGACTCCTCGAGCCCGGCGACCAGCTGGACCGCGTCGTCGAGCATCGCGACCACGTGTGGGAATGCGTCGCGGAAGAAGCCCGAGATCCGCACCGTGACGTCGATGCGTGGTCGACCAAGCTCGGCAAGCGAAATCGCTTCGAGGTCGACGACGCGGCGGGAAGCCTCGTCCCAGACCGGCCGAACACCCAGTAGCGCAAGCACTTCGGCGATGTCGTCACCCGACGTGCGCATCGCCGAAGTACCCCACACCGACAATCCGACGGATTGGGGCCATACGCCGTGGTCGGTTCGATAGCGCTCGAGCAGTGAATCCGCAAGGGCGACACCGGTTTCCCACGCCAGCCGCGACGGGACCGCCTTGGGGTCGACGGAGTAGAAGTTGCGTCCGGTCGGGAGCACGTTGACGAGGCCGCGCAACGGTGAGCCCGATGGACCGGCGGCGATGAAGCGGCCGTCGAGCGCCCGCAACAGCTGCAACACTTCGTCGGTGGTGCCCCGCAACCGCGGAACCACCTCGTTCGCGGCGAAGCGCAGCACCGAGGCGACTTCGGCGTCGTCGGTAATGGCGTCCACCGCATCCGCGGCCCACCCGGCCTCCTGGAGTGCGGCCACCAACTCGCGGGCCTGAGCCTCCGCAGCGTCGACGGAGTTTCGCGCGTCACTACCGTCCTCGAGCAATCCGAGCGCCTGGCGCAACCCTGGCACGGTGTGTTCTCCGCCGAACAACTGGCGGGCGCGCAGGATGGCCAGCACCAGGTCGAGTTCGACCGCTCCTTCTGGCGCCTGACCGAGGATGTGCAGGCCGTCGCGAATCTGGACGTCCTTGATCTCGCACAGCCAGCCGTCGACGTGCAGCAGCATGTCGTCGAACGCGTCCTCGTCCGGTCGATCGGCCAGCCCGAGATCGTGGTCCATCTTGGCGGCCCGCATCAGCGTCCAGATCTGCTGCCGGATGGCAGGCAGCTTGCCGGGATCGAGGGCTGCGATGGCCGAGTGTTCGTCGAGCAGTTGTTCGAGGCGCGCGATGTCGCCGTAGCTCTCCGCGCGCGCCATCGGCGGGATGAGGTGGTCCACCAGGACGGCATGGGCACGCCGCTTCGCCTGGGTACCCTCGCCGGGATCGTTGACCAGGAACGGGTAGATCAGCGGCAGCTCGCCGAGCGCGGCATCGGATCCGCATGCCGCCGACATGCCCAACGTCTTGCCGGGCAACCACTCGAGGTTGCCGTGCTTCCCTAGGTGCACGACGGCATCCGCCTTGAACGAGCCGCCGAATCCGTCACCCAGCCAGCGATACGCCGCGAGATAGTGGTGACTCGGTGGCAGATCCGGATCGTGATAGATCGCGACGGGATTCTCACCGAACCCGCGCGGTGGCTGGACGATGAGCACGACGTTGCCCGATTGCATTGCCGCGATGACGATTTCGCCTTCGGGGTCACGGCTGCGGTCGACGAACAACTCACCGGGCGGTGGACCCCAGTGCTTGACGACGGTATCGGCAAGTTCGACGGGCAACGTGGCGAACCAGGTTCGGTACTCCTTGGCGGACACGCGAATCGGGTTGCCCGCCAGCTGGCCCTCGGTCAACCACTCGGGGTCTTGGCCGCCGCGTTCGATCAGTGCGTGAACCAGCGCGTCACCATCCTCTGCGTCCACGCCGGGCACGTCGCCGATGTCGTAGCCGGCTTCGCGCATGGCGCGCAACAGCACCACGGCGCTCGCGGGGGTGTCCAACCCGACGGCGTTGCCGATGCGGGCATGCTTCGTCGGATAGGCCGAGAACACCAGCGCCACCCGCTTGTCCGCAGGGGCGATGTTGCGGAGGCGGGCGTGCCGCACCGCGAGTCCCGCGACGCGGGCGCAGCGCTCCGGGTCGGGCACGTAGGAGATCAGGCCCTCGTCGTCGATTTCCTTGAACGAGAAGGGAACCGTGACGATGCGGCCGTCGAATTCGGGAACGGCGACCTGGGTGGCGACGTCCAGTGGGCTCAGGCCGTCGTCGTTGGCGATCCACTGCGCGCGCGAACTGGTCAGACACAGCCCTTGCAGGATCGGGACGTCGAGCGCGGCCAGATGTGCGACGTTCCACTGGTCGTCAGTGCCGCCCGCGCCGACCGATGCCGGATTGGCGCCACCGGCGGCGAGCACGGTCGTCACCAATGTGTCCGCGGTACCCAGCAGCGCGAGCAGTTCGGGCTCCGCCGTCCGCAACGACGCGCAATACACCGGCATCGGCTCTCCGCCCGCATGTTCGATGGCGTCACATAGCGCTTGGACGTACTCCGTGTTGCCCGCGAGGTGCTGGGCGCGGTAGTAGAGCACCGCAATGCGGGGCCCTTCGCCCCGCTTCGCATGTGGCCGGTCCAGCTGGCCCCATGTCGGCGTGGTCGCCGGTGGCGCAAAGCCGAAGCCCGTCATCAACAGGGTGTCGCTGAGGAACGCATGGAGTTGACGAAGGTTCTCCGTGCCGCCCTGCGCCAGATAGACGTGCGCCTCCAATGCGACACCCGCGGGAACGGTCGAGTGGCTCATCAGGTCCGCGTCGGGCGCCTGCTCCCCGCTGAGCACCAACGTGGGCACTCCGCTGGCAGCGATGCGGTCGATGCCGTCCTGCCAGGTGCGGTAGCCACCGAGCATGCGCACGATCGCCACGTCGGCGCCGTCTAGCAGCGCGTCAAGTTCGTCGTCGACGAGCCGGGAAGGGTTTGCCCAACGGTAGGTCGATCCGCTCGCCCGTGCGGTGATGAGGTCGGTGTCCGACGTCGACAAGATCAGGACGGTCGGGTAGTGACTCACCCACCATTAGTACCGCACGATCAGCGGTCGGAGTTACCCCAACGACCGTGCCAGGTCTGCGGGTACGGTGCCCCGAGCATCGAAATGAGCGCCAACACCACTGCTGCGAACACGATGAGTTCGAACATTGTTGTCTCCTAAGCCCCGTACCCGGTGCCGTATCGAATGTTGCTGGCAGACGGGCGTGTTCAAAGAAACGTACGACCGAGCCGGTCGAAAGTGATCATCTTGTGTGGCATGGAACACACCAATGGGAATGGTGATCTGGCTCACATTCAGGTCGAATGAATGTCGAAATCGCCGAGGTCAGGACTCTTCAGCAATTCCCGATGCCGCTCCGGCGTCCACGGGAACAATTCGGGCAATCCGTCCTTGCCCAAATACCAACTCGAGCAACCCGTTACCCAAATGGTTTGCGGCATGGCCGCCTTCATGTCCTCGTTGTATTCCTTGGTCGCCGCCTCGGTCGGCGCCGCAGCGGTTACCCGGCCTTCGGCGATCTGCTTGATCCACCACAGCGCGTACTCGGCCTGGTCTTCGGCGATGGGCACCAGCGATTGGTTTCCGATCGGCGAGTGCGGCCCCATCAGCATGAACAGGTTCGGGAAGCCCGGCACGGCCACCGAGCGGTAGGCGAACGGCCCGTCCTCCCAGGCCTCATCGAGCGTGATCCCGCGTTCGCCCACGATGTGCATCGGACGGACATACGCTCGCGCGTCGAAGCCGGTCGCCAGCACCAGGAGGTCGAGCTCGTGGAGCGTCCCGTCTACGGTGACGACGCCGCGCGGTTCAACGCGATCGATTGCGTCGGTAACAACTTTGACGCCCGGCTTTTGGACCGACCGATAGAACTGTCCGGAGAAGATCATTCGCTTGCACATCGGTTGATCGGGCGGGCTCAACTCTTGCCGTAGCTCGCGGTCCCGAACCGACAGACGTAGATTGACCCGACACAACGTCTGATAGAGCGTGCGCGCGAAGCCGGGACGAATAGGCGCGCGGCCAAACGTTTTACGTACGAACCAGCCCCAGAAGAGATAACCCGGCTGAGTGAGCCCCGGCCACTTCCGCATGAGCGCCCGGGTCGTGCGTTTGTAACGCACGTTCGGCCACGGACAGACCCACTGTGCGGTGCGCTGGAAGACCCTCAGCTCCCTGACGTTGCCGCCAAGTTCGGCGGTGATTTGCACGCCGGTGGACCCGGTGCCGATCAGACCGATTCGCTTGTCCGGCAACGCCACCGAATGGTCCCAGCGCGACGAGTGAAAGGTCGGTCCCGCGAAGGAGTCGAGTCCAGGGATGTCCGGGTAACGCGGCACGCGGAGCACACCGGTCGCCGTGACGAGCACGTCGAACGCTTCCTCCCCCGCCGACGTCGTGACGTACCAGCGGCCGGCACGATACTCAGCCGACGTGACGTCGCTGCCAAACCTGATGTGTCGAGCGATCCCCCGTACATCGACGGTGCGGCGGAAGTAGTCCTGGATCTCCGCGCCCGGCGGCATCAGCCGCGACCACTCTGGGTTTGGCGCAAACGAGTAGGTGTAATAGCGCGAAGGGACGTCGCAGTGGAGCCCCGGATAAGTGTTATCGCGCCACGTCCCGCCGACCTCGTCGGCCTTCTCAAAGATCGTGAAGGCGTCCATGCCAGCGTCCTGCAGCTTGGCCGCCATGCAGAGCCCAGACATCCCAGCCCCGATGATCGCCACCGATGGTCCGCTTCCAACAGTCATTGTGTCCCCCGACCTACGACCAAAGTCACGGTACGCCAGGCGCCCGCCGTCCGGTTCGAATCTCGCGCATCCAAACCCTGGTCAGTCGGTGGTGAACATGCGGAGATTAGGCCATGGTCAATCCCTCCCCCACCCCAAACTCGCTCGACGTGGTCAAGCTCGGAGCGAACATCGGCGCAAGGATCGACGGCGTGCGGCTCGGCGGCCAGCTCGACGCATCCACCGTCGAAGCGGTCAACGACGCCCTGCTGACCCACAAGGTGATCTTCTTCCGCGAGCAGCACCACCTCGACGACGACGGCCAGTTGGAGTTCGCGCGACTGTTGGGCACTCCTACGCTCGCGCATCCCACGGTGCTTTCGCGCGGTACCGACGTCCTGCCGATCGACTCTCGCTACGACAAGGCGAACTCGTGGCACAGCGACGTCACGTTCGTCGACCGGCCACCCAAGGCTTCGCTGTTGCGGGCCATCACCCTTCCGGAGTACGGCGGATCGACGGTGTGGGCCTCGACGGAGGCGGCCTACGACCAACTGCCGCCTGCGCTCGTCGCACTCGTCGAGCAGCTGCGGGCGTTGCACACCAACGACTACGACTACATACGCGATTACGAGGACAGTGACGCCGACGTCGCCGACACCCAGCGTCAGTACCGCGACGAGTTCGTCTCCGATCACTACGAGACCGAACACCCCGTCGTGCGCGTCCATCCCGAAACGGGGCGTCGTGTGCTCCTGCTTGGGCACTTCGTCCGAAAGTTCGTCGGCTTCGGGACCGTCGAGTCCTCGACGTTGTTACAACTGCTCCAAGCGCGCATCACGAAGTTGGAGAACACGATTCGGTGGAACTGGGCACCGGGTGACGTGGCCATCTGGGACAACCGCGCTACACAGCACTACGGGGTGGCCGACTTCGACGACCAGTTCCGACGGCTGAGCCGCGTCACGCTCGCCGGCGACATCCCCGTCGACGTCCACGGTGCGTCCAGTCGGGCGCTCGCCGGTGACGCGTCGCACTACTCCGACGTCGTGCCACCCCGACACCTCGCGGCGGTACCAACGCCGGATTGAGCACCCTTCAGAGTCGCTCCATCGCCCGCCGCATCGCGGCGGTCTCCAGGTACGTGTAATTCTTCGGCGGGTAACTCCGCGGGTAACGCCGCCCGCCGCTGTCGGAGACAGCATCGGCGGTGAAATACCGCACCAGCACGCTCCACCAGTGGCTGGCTGGCTTATCTCGTGAAATGGAGCCAGGCCCCACGACCACTACAGACATCGAAATCCCCTTGCTTCTCGGCCGCCGAATCAGCCGGTCGACCTGATGAAGCGAACGTATTTTGACGGGGCCGATGAATAGCGCGTAGTCGGCTACCCGAATCTCGACGGGTACTACTCATATGCTCGAAGTCGACATGACTAGGGCCCGCGACGACGACGCCTGCCCCGGTGCGCTGCACGTGCACCAGGCCGCAGACGGTGCATTGGCACGCGTGCGACTGCCCGGCGGCATGATCACGGCCACGCAACTGGAGGCCCTCGCGCTGGCGGCGATGCAGTTTGGCTCCTCGGCAATGGAACTCACGTCGCGCGGCAACGTCCAACTGCGCGGGGTGAGCGACACCGATGGCCTCGCTGAAGCCGTGACCAAGGCGGGTTTGCTGCCGTCGTCGACACACGAACGCGTGCGCAACATCGTCGCGTCGCCACGGACCGGCCGACGGGGTGGCCTCGTCGACGTCAGGGGTTTGGTCAGCAGGCTCGATGCCGCGATTCAGGCCGACCCCGCGCTCGCCGAGCTACCAGGCAGGTTCTGGTTCAGCCTCGACGACGGCCGTGGCGACGTGTCCGGGCTTGGTGCCGATGTCGGCGCCCACTTCCTCGAAGTCGACTGCGCCGCACTGTTGGTGGCCGGAGTCGACAGCGGAGTGCGGATGGCCGAAGCCGACGTGATCGACACGCTACTGGCCGTGGCACGGGCATTCCTGGCGGTGCGCGGAAAGGCATGGCGCACCGAGGAACTCGACGATGCCAACACGTTGACTGCCGGGTTAACCGTCACAGCGGAGCCCGGCACCACGTGGCCGCCGGAGCTGCGGCCGCCGGTGGGCTGGATCGAGCAGGACGACGGCCGGGTCGCACTCGGGGCCGCCGTGCCGCTCGGGGTGCTACCGGCGCGCACGGCGCAGTACCTCGCAGCCATCGACGTCCCACTGGTGGTGACGCCGTGGCGTTCGGTGCTGGTCTGCGACCTCGACGAGGGGGTGGCCGACGTCGCGCTGCGGGTGCTCGCGCCGCTCGCGCTGGTGTTCGACGCCGATTCCCCGTGGCTCGAGGTCAGCGCGTGTACCGGCAGCCCGGGTTGCGCGAAGTCGGTTGCCGACGTGCGCCACGATGCGACCGTGGCGGCGCAGGAATCGGTCGGCTTCCACCGGCACTTCGTGGGCTGCAGCCGGGCCTGCGGAAGCCCACCCGCAGGCGAGGTCCTGGTGGCGACCCCGGACGGCTACCAGCGACGTCACCCGTAGGGTGATCGGGTGCTCGACTACACCCGCGACGCCGCCGAGATCTACCGGCAGTCGTTCGCGACGATCCGCGCGGAGGCCGACCTCACCGGGTTGCCCGCCGACGTGTCCCGCGTGGTGGTGCGACTAATCCACACGTGCGGACAAGTCGACGTGACCGAGCACGTCGCCTACACCGACGCCGTCGTCACCGCGACGCGGGCGGCACTCGATTCTGGCGCGCCCGTGTTGTGCGACTCGTCGATGGTGGCCGCAGGCATCACGCGCTCCCGCCTGCCTGCCGACAACGAGGTGGTATCGCTGGTGGCCGACGCGCGGGCGCCGGAGCTGGCCGTCCGCACCGGAACCACGCGGTCCGCCGCAGCTGTCGAGTTGTGGGCAGACCGACTCGGTGGCGCGGTGGTGGCGATCGGCAATGCCCCGACAGCACTGTTCCGACTGCTGGAACTCATCGACGAAGGAGTCCCGGCACCGGCCTCGATCCTCGGCGGACCGGTCGGATTCGTCGGCTCCGCTCAGTCCAAACAGGAGTTGATCGCCCGGCCTCGCGGCATCGAGTACCTGGTCGTGACCGGCAGGCGCGGAGGCAGTGCGATGGCGGCCGCCGCCGTCAACGCCATCGCGAGCGACCGCGAATGAAGGCAAGAGGAACGCTGTTCGGCGTCGGGCTCGGACCGGGTGACCCCGAACTGCTGACGGTCAGGGCTGCGCGCGTGATCGGCGAGGCCGACGTCGTCGCCTATCACAGTGCCAGGCACGGTCGCAGCATCGCGCGCACCATCGCGGCCTCGTACCTGCGGCCCGGACAGCTGGAAGAACACCTGGTCTACCCGGTGACCACGGAGGTCACCGAGCATCCTGGCGGCTACACCGGTGCGATGGAGGCCTTCTACGCCGAGGCCGCCGCCCGAATCGCCACCCACCTTGAGGCCGGTCGCGACGTCGCGCTGCTGGCAGAGGGTGATCCGCTGTTCTACAGCTCCTACATGCACATGCACACCCGGCTCACGCAGAAGTTCGACGCCGTCATCGTGCCTGGCGTGACGTCGGTGAGCGCCGCGTCGGCTGCCACGGGCACTCCGCTGGTGCAGGGCGACGAAGTGCTGACGATCCTCCCCGGCACGCTTTCTACGGCCGAGTTGACCCGCAGACTGGCCGACACCGACGCTGCCGTCATCATGAAGCTGGGGAGATCGTATCCAGCTGTCCGAGAAGCTCTTTCGGCAACCGGACGGCTGAGTGCGGCGTTCTACGTGGAACGCGCCAGCACCCCGGAGCAACGCGTGCTACCCGCAGGGGACGTCGACCCCACCGCGGTGCCCTACTTCGCCGTGGCCATGGTGCCTGGCATGGCCGGCCGTGTTGGAACTACACCCCCCACCCCGGTCGGAGGCGTTGCCGTCGTCGGGCTCGGACCGGGCGACGTCGATTGGATGACTCCCCAGGCTCGCCGCGAGTTGACGGGCGCCACCGACCTCATCGGCTATGGCCCGTATCTGGACCGCGTGCCAGCAAACGACGGGCAGACGCGCCACCCCAGCGACAACACCGACGAGCCGGCCAGGGCACGGTTGGCATGCACGCTGGCCACCCAGGGTCGGGCCGTCGCCGTGATCTCCTCGGGCGATCCGGGTGTCTTCGCGATGGCGACGGCCGTGCTCGAGGAAGCCGTGGACTGGCCCGGCGTCGCGGTGCGCGTCATCCCGGCGATGACCGCCGCGCAGGCCGTCGCCAGCAGGGTCGGGGCACCCCTCGGACACGACTACGCGGTGATCTCCCTTTCGGACCGACTCAAGCCCTGGGACGTGATCGCGACGAGGCTCGCGGCGGCCGCCGCTGCGGATCTCGTGCTGGCGATCTACAACCCGGCCTCCAAGACGCGCACGTGGCAGGTCGGCGCGATGCGCGAGCTGCTGTTGGAGCATCGCGCTCCTGACACACCTGTGGTCATCGGCCGCGACGTGTCCGGGCCGCAAGAGACCGTCAAGGTGGTCCGCCTCGCCGACCTCGACCCCGCCGAGGTCGACATGCGCTGCCTGCTCATCGTGGGGTCTTCGCAGACGCAGTGGCACCGCGCCGACACCAGTGATCGCGTCTTCACGCCGCGGCACTACCCCGCTGGCTGACGGCTGTCGAGGTTCGTTGACAGCTGTCAGAGCGCCGATTAGTGTCGCGCGACATGACTTCGGGTTCTGAGATGGCCATATCGATCCCGCGAAGCCCCACCGACATCACGCCTCAGTGGTTGGGCAGCGCCCTCGGTGCCGACGTCGTCAGTGTCGACGCCGAGCCCATCGGAACCGGGCAGACCGGAGCCACCTACCGGCTGACGGTCGGCTACGAATCAGACACCCTGCTGCCAAGCAGCTTTGCCGTGAAGCTGCCCTCGCAGGACGAGACGGTTCGTGAGCGGGTCGCGCTCGGCTACCGCTCCGAGCATGCGTTCTACACACACATCGCCGACGCCGTTCGGGTACCGATTCCGAAGAACTTCTACTGCGACATCTCCGAAGACGGCGGTGACATCGTGCTGCTGCTCGCCGACATGGCGCCCGCCGTGCAGGGCGATCAGATCAATGGCTGCAACGCCGTCGAGGCCGAACTCGCCGCACGCGCCATCGCGGGCCTGCACGGCCCCACGTGGTGCGACCCGAAATGGGCCAACTTCCCCGGGCTGGCGATGTCGATGGTTGACGCCGCCGGGGCCAAGGGCCTCGGTGACGTCGCCGTCATGGCCACCCAGCTCACGCTGGACCGGCTTGGCGACCAGATGACCGCGGAGAATCGCCAAACGGCCACCGAGTCAATGGCACTCACCACGCCGTGGCTGCTGGCCGAGCCGGGCCGGTTCGCGCTCATGCACGGCGACTATCGACTCGACAACCTGCTGTTCACGCCCGACCGTTCCGCCATCACCGTGGTGGACTGGCAGACGCTCGGTGCGGGCCTGCCTGCACGCGACCTGGCCTACTTCACCGCGACGAGCCTGCTGCCGGACCAGCGGGCCGAGCTCGACGAAGCGTTGGTCACCGCCTACCACGACGAGTTGCTGAGCTACGGCGTCACCGACTACGACCGCGAGACCTGTTGGCGGGACTACCGGCTGGGGATGCTGCAGGCTCCGCTGATCACGACATTGGGCTGCGCATTCGCCAGCACCACCGAACGCGGCGACGAGATGATGCGCATCATGCTCGAGCGTGGCTGCCAGGCCATCCGCGACCTGGGCAGCCTGGACCTGATCACCGCGAACTGACCCAGTCGACCGCGTCGTCGACGGTCGGCACCGTGAACACGCCGCCCGGAAGCGCCGGCCGGTTCACCATGACGACCGGTACGCCAAGCGCGTCGGCCGCCTCGAGTTTCGCCCGGGTCATGTTGCCGCCACTGTTCTTCGTCACCAACGCATCGACGCGATGTTCTGTCATCAGACGCAGTTCGTCGTCGTATCGGTACGGCCCGCGGGACAGCACCAACGCGTGCCGGGCGGGCAACGCGTCGGGGTCCGGAGCGGTCACCGCCCTGATCAGAAACCAGGCCTCGGCGCCGACGAAGGCTGCGGTGCCGGACCGACCGGTCGTCAGGAACACACGCGAATAGCATTTTGCCGCAACGACTTCAGCCGCCTCGGTATCCGAACCCACCGTGATCGCATGCCCGGTCGGCCACGGCGGGCGGGCTAGCACGACGCCGGGCAGGCCGAGCTGCCGACAGGCCAGCGCTGCGTTGGCGGTAATGGTCGCGGCGAACGGATGGGTGGCGTCGACGACGGCGTCGATGCGCTGGTCGCGCAACCACTGCACCAAGCCCTCGGTGCCTCCGAACCCTCCGATGCGGACCGCCCCGACGGGCAGCGCAGGGTCCGGCACTCGCCCTGCCAACGAACTGATCACGTCGACGTCGGGGTGAAGCCGGGCGGCCAGTTCGCGCGCCTCTGCGGTGCCGCCGAGCAGGAGCAGGCGCACTAGTGTCGACTTCCGCGTCGGCGTCCGGCCGAATACAGGTAGCTGTCGGTGAAACCCTCGGCCGCCAGCACGTCGCCGACGACGATCACGGCCGTTCGGCTGATCTCGGCCTTGTGCATCTGCGCCGCCAGTTCGCCCAGCGTGCACTTGAGTACCTGCTCCTGGGGCCAGCTGGCGAATGCCACTACTGCACAGGGAGTTTCGGACCGGTATCCCCCGGCCAGTAGTTCTGGCACCAGCGCATCTACCTGAGCCGCGGCGAGGTGCAGCACCATCGTGCCGCCGGACGCCGACAACGTCCGCAGGTCTTCCCCCTGCGGCATGGCCGTGGACAGCGTGGCCACGCGGGTGAGCGTCACCGTCTGCGCCACCCCCGGCACGGTCAACTCCCGACCGAGCACCGCCGCGGCGGCCGCGAAAGCTGGTACCCCTGGCACGATCTCGTAGTCCACGCCGAGCGTGTCCAGCCTGCGGCACTGCTCGGCCAGGGCGCTGTAGATCGACGGGTCACCGGAATGCAGGCGTGCCACGTCCAGCCCGGCCTGGTGTGCGTCGACGAGCTCGGTGATGATCTGTTCGAGGTTCAGCGGGCCGGTGTCGATCACCTTGGCGTCAGCCGGACACAGCGCCAGCAGGTCGTCGGGCATGATCGAACCGGCGTAAAGGCATACCGGGCAACGGCTCAACAAGCGCTGCCCGCGCACGGTGATGAGGTCGGCGGCCCCAGGACCCGCGCCGATGAAGTAGACCGTCACGACTTGACCACCGACCACTGCGTCACTGGCATCGCCGGGCGCCACCCGGTGAACGAGCCGACGGCCTCGCCGCGATAGTGCTGGAACCTGCGCAATTCTCCTCCGACCCGGGAATACCATTGCGTGAGCACGGCTTCCGACTCCACGGTAACGGCGTTGGCAACCAGTCGGCCACCGCCGACGAGTTTGTCCCAGCACGCGTCCAGCAACCCGTGCTGAGTAACACCGCCCCCGACGAACACCACGTCCGGTGGCGGCTCGTCCTCGAACGACTCGGGCGCGTCGAAGGTGACGAGGACGTGCACCCCAAAGGCCTTGGCGTTGGCCTCGATCCGCTTGCGCCGCTCCGCGTCACGCTCGAATGCGATGGCCCGACAACCCATTCCGCTGCGACACCATTCGATCGCGATGCTGCCGGATCCGGACCCGACGTCCCAGAGCAACTCGCCAGGCCGCGGCGCCAAAGCGGCCAGGGTCACCGCCCGGATCGACTGCTTGGTCAACTGCCCGTCGTGCGCGAGATCGTCGTCACGGAGCACCGTCAGATTTCGCTCGTCAGGCAGGTAGCGCACGGCCATCACGTTGAGCGGATCCACGTCTGTGGGCGGCCTGGAAGCCCACTCTTGCGCGGTGGCCGACCGACGCAGTTCCTTGGGGCCGCCGAGTTGTTCGAGCACCGTGAGCTCAGAATCGCCGCGTCCGGTGTCAGTCAACAACCGGGCCAGCGCGGCGGGCGTCGCGGCGTCGCGGGACAGCACCACCGCCTGCCCGCCGCGGCGCACCGCCGTGTGTGGTGCGGCGTTGACGAGGCTGATGATCTCGGTGTCCTGCACCGTCCAACCCACCCGCGAACAGGCCAGCGTCACCGATGACACGTGCGGCAGCACGGCCACCCGATCCGGCCCGTACAGCCGGATCAGCGCGCTGCCGACTCCATGGAGAAGCGGGTCACCACTGGCCACCACGTGCACGTCGCCGACGGCGCCCTCGAGCAGCGTGCGCAGTGCGGGCAACATGGGCGACGGCCACGCTCTCCTGACCGCGGAGACGCTCTCGTCGAGCAGGTCGAGCTGCCGCTGCGAGCCGTAAACGACTGTTGCCCTGCTTAATTCGGCGCGCGACGTGGGCGCCAGTCCGGCCATCCCTTCGGCGCCGATGCCCACCACCACGATCACCGCGGCAGCCTTCGCCAGACCGCGCGCGGCAACAGCCGGAGCCCGAACACCAGCACCGCAAGCAACGGCGGAACCCATACTCCGCGTCGACGTTTGCGCAACGCCCGCGCGGCGGCATCGGCCACCTGTTGGGGCGTGCTCGACAGCGGCGCGGGCGTCATGCCCTCGGTCATGCGCCCGATCACGAAACCAGGACGCACCAGCAGCAGGTGCACGCCGGACCCGTGCAGGGCGTCGGTCAACCCGCGGGCGAACCCGTCGAGACCGGCCTTGGCGGAGCCGTACACGTAATTGGCCCGCCGGACCCGCGCTCCCGCCACCGACGAGAACACGACGAGGTCGCCATAACCTTCGGTACGCATCCGGGCGGCCAACACGGTCAACAGGCTCACTTGGGCGGTGAAGTCGGTGTGCACGATCGCGGCGGCATGTGTGGCGTCCACCTCGGCGCGGGCCTGGTCGCCGAGGATCCCGAAGGCCAGCACCGCGGTACTGATGCACCCGTGCTCGGCGACGATCGCTTCGACCACGGGGCCGTGCGACGTCAGGTCGTCGGCATCGAACTCCACCACGTGCACGGACTCGGCGCCTGCCGCCGTGACGGTGGCCACTTGCTGGGCCAGTTGGTCGGCGCGGCGCGCCGCCAGCACCACGGTGGCACCGCGGGCGAGCCGCGTCGCCAACTCGAGGCCGATCTCGCTTCGCCCGCCGAATATCACGACCAACCGACTGTCCGCCGTGTCTTCCATGGCTGTGATTATGTCCTGCGCTAGTTTGGGAACCGATGGCGAAGGCAACTACGCGGCTGACCAACGACGCGCTGGCGTTCCTGACCGAACGTCACCTCGCCATGTTGACGACGCTTCGGGCGGATAATTCACCGCATGTCGTCGCGGTCGGATTCACCTTCGATCCCCTGACGCACCTCGCCAGGGTCATCACCACGGGCGGTTCGCAAAAGGCCGTGAACGCCGCGGAGCGTGGCTTGGCGGTGCTCAGCCAGGTGGACGGTGCCCGCTGGCTGTCGCTGGAGGGCACGTCATCCGTCAGCGACGACCCCGAAGCGGTCAGAGACGCGGAGCTTCGCTACGCCCAGCGCTATCGCACCCCGCGCGTCAACCCGCGCAGAGTGGTGATCGAAGTGCGCGTGGAACGCGTGCTCGGCAGCTCCGAGCTACTCGACCACTCCGCCAAGGGCACCCGCTCCTAGCCAGGCACCACGATCAGGTCGTGCGGCCGGCCATTGACGGGCATCGCCCCGTCCGCCGTGACGATCACGATGTCCTCGATCCGCGCCCCCCACCGGCCGGAAAAATAGATGCCCGGTTCGACGCTGAACGCCATCCCCTCCTCCAAGGGAAGATCGTTGCCCGCCACGATGTAGGGCTCCTCGTGCACCGACAGCCCGATGCCGTGCCCGGTGCGGTGGACGAACACCTCCGCGAGCCCCTGCTCGGCGAGCACGTCGCGCGCCGCAGCATCGACCTGTTCCGCGGTGACGCCTGGCCGAACGGCGTCGACGGCCGCCTGTTGTGCCCGCTGCAACACCGAATACTGCTGTGCCACTTCTGGTTCGGGTTCGCCGATGCTGTACGTGCGCGTCGAGTCCGAGTTGTAGCCGGGTTCGTAGGGTCCGCCGATGTCGACGACGACCACGTCACCCCGTCGAAGCTCACGATCGGAGCACTCGTGATGCGGATCGGCGCCGTTGGGGCCGGATCCGACGATGATGAACGCCACCTCCGAGTGCCCCTCGGCGACGATGGCAGCCGCGATGTCGGCGGCCACGTCGGCCTCGGTGCGGCCAGGCACCAGGAACTCGGGTACCCGAGCGTGCACCCGGTCGATGGCCGCACCAGCCTTTTGCAGCGCGTCGATCTCCGCGGCGTCCTTGATCATTCGCAGCCTGCGGAGCACGTCGGTGGCGAGCACGGGCACCACGCCGAGCACGTCGGCCAGCGGCAAGAGATGCAGTGCGGTCATGGAATCGGTGACCGCCACGGCCGCCGGCGGCCCGCCGAGCGCATCGGCGACCAACCGGTACGGATCGTCGCCGTCGACCCAGTCCCGTACGGCCAGGCCGAGTTCGGTGACCGCGGACTCCCGCAGTGAGGCCAGTTCCATCCGCGGCACCACCACGGTCGGGTCGCCTGAAACGGGTACCACCAACGCGGTCAATCGTTCGAAAGTCTGCGCCCGCGAGCCGACAAGGTAGCGCAGGTCGTAACCAGGCGTGATGACCAGTCCTGCCAGCCCAGCCCGTTCGGTGGCGGCCCGTGCGGCCTCCAGTCGCTTGCCATACACACCCGTGTCGAACCGGCCCTTCGAGCTCCCAACGTCCATCGCAATAGGCTATCGGGCGTAGTCCGGACGAGACGGAGGACGAATGCCGAACGACAACCCGCCCGTGTTGCTGCTCGACGGGGCCAGCATGTGGTTTCGCTCGTACTTCGGCGTCCCGTCGTCCATCACGGCCCCGGACGGTCGGCCCGTCAACGCTTTACGTGGCTTCCTGGACACCGTCGCCACGCTGATCAGTCGGGAGCGGCCAGCCCGCCTGGTCGTGTGCCTCGACCTCGACTGGCGGCCACAGTGGCGCGTCGACCTGATTCCGTCGTACAAGGCGCACCGCGTCGAACAGGAGCGTCCTGCCGGTGAGCCGGACGTCGAAGAAGTGCCCGACGAACTGAGTCCGCAGGTCGACATGATCATGTCGATGTTGGACGCCTTCGGAATTGCCACGGGCGGGGCGCCCGGGTTCGAGGCCGACGACGTCCTCGGCACGCTGGCCACCCAAGAACGTCGCGATCCGGTCGTGGTGGTCAGCGGGGACCGCGATCTGCTGCAACTCGTCGGCGACGAACACGTGCCCGTGCGGGTGTTCTACATCGGGCGGGGGCTGTCCAAGGCGACGATGTACGGCCCCGCCGAGGTCGCCGAGCAGTACGGCGTCCCCATCGACCGCGCAGGGCCTGCGTATGCCGAGTTGGCTCTGCTGCGCGGCGACCCGTCCGACGGGTTGCCTGGCGTGCCCGGCATCGGCGAGAAGACGGCAGCCACACTCTTGGCGCAGTACGGCTCACTGGAGCGCATCGTGGCGGCGGCACAGGACCCGTCGTCGAAGATGCCGGTCGCACAACGCAAGAAGCTGCTGGCGGCAGCAGATTACATCCCCGCCGCGGAGCGCGTGGTCCGGGTGGCCGGTGACGCACCGGTCACTCTGTCAACCGATTCGGACACCCTTCCGCTGACCGCCAACCATCCACGGAAGGTCGCCGAGCTTGCAGGCGAGTGGGGCGTCACCTCATCGATCGCGCGCCTGCAGAAGGCGCTCGACGAGCTACCTGCCTAGGGTTACTTCGGCCGACCGACTTCGTAGGTGCCGTTGCTGTCCTGGAACGTCACCGTCACCTGGCGCTTGGTGCCGTCGATGCTGACATCGCAGGTGAAGTTGGCGCCCTTCTCCACCTTGGGGTTGTTACCGTCGTTGCACTTGACGTCCGAAACATTCTTGGCGCCATAGCCATTGGCGTCATCGCTGAGGATCTGAGCGACTCCGGTCTGAGCGGCGTTGACGTCCAACTCCGTCGTCACGAGGAAGCCCGGCTTCCAGAAACCCGTCACGCCCAAAGCGATCACCAATAGGGCAACAATTGCTCCGATGGCGATCAGCAACGTCTTCTTGCTGCTGTTGGCCGAACCGGCGCCGTTGCCCGGGTACGGGGAGAACTGCTGCCCGTACGCGTTGGGGTCAGCGGGTTGGCCGTACTGCGGGGGTTGGCCGTACTGGCCCGGTTGACCGTATTGCGTCGGTTGCTGCCCGTAATCCGGCTGCCCGTACTGCGTGGGCTGGTTGCTCGGCGCGTACGCACCGGGGCCGTATGCGGTGGGCTGCTGGCCGTACTGGTCGGCGGCCGGATACCCGGGGGCGGGCGCCGCGTAGCCGGGCTGACCCGGCTGCTGGTACCCGGGATACTGCTGCTGCGGGTAGGCGGGGCCCTGGCCCCACGCAGGCGCCTCGGTGGGCTGATCGGGAGCGGGCGACTGCTGCCACGCGGCCGGATCACTCGGCGGCTGCGACCCAGGCCACGGCTGCGTCGGATCAGGTCCTTGCGGTCCGCTCATCGTCTCTCCTTGGTGTGTATCTGAAGCGCTGGCAACAGACTACCCTGCATCAACTGCCACTACGCCGCGCCGAATGGCGGCGATGGCGCGTTTCGCGGTCGCCCTCGACTCGGGCGTCGGAGCGGCGATTCGGACCTGATCTAGCAAGTCCAACACCTGCCTGCACCACCGTACGAAATCCCCGGCGGACAGGGGTGAGCCGGACCCCGCCGTGTCGGATGCGGCCAGCGCCGCCGACAGGTCACCGATCGTGGTCCAGCTGTGGATGGCGGCCACGAAACCCGGGTCGGGTTCGCGGCTGGCCGACACGCGATGGCGCTGCTCGTCGGCTTGGATGTCCATCCACAACCGCCGGGTGCGCACCAGAGCCCGACGCACCGGCTGGGTCGCCACCTCGAGGCCGGCAGGCGCACCGGGCGTGTCGCCCCTTGATTCGAACACCACCGACGAGACCACTGCGGCCAATCCGGCGGAGTCCAGGTCGGCCCAGGCGCCGTCCCTGAGGCACTCGGCCACCAGCAGATCGCTTTCGCTGTAGATGCGCGCCAGCAGCGTGCCGTGTTCGGTGACCTTCGGTTGCCCGCCGACGTCCTCAATGAAGCCGCGTCCCATCAGTAGCTTCACGATGCGGTCGAACGTGCGCGCAAGCGAGTTGGTCGCCGCCGCGATCTTCTGCTCGAGCTCGGCGTTGTCGCGCTCGATGCGGAGGTAGCGTTCGGCTGCCCTGACCTGAGCCTCCCGTTCGGGGCTCTGGTGCGTGGGGTGGGTACGCATCCGTTCCCGCAGCCGCAACAATTCGGGGTCGACGTCGGGCTCCGTCACTCCCCCGCGCTTGCGCTTGGTCGACGGCAGTTCAAGGCTGGCCGCCGCCGACAGCAACGCCGATGCGACGTCGCGGCGGACCCGTGGCTGACGGTGCTCGACACGCTTGGGCAGCGTCATCGACCCGAGTCGCGCCGACGCCCCCGAGTAGTCGGCAGACGAAATCCGGCCTGCCCAGCGATGTTCCGTGAGCACGAGCGGTCGCGGGTTGGCTCCGTCGTCGTCCGGTTCGAGCACCACGGCCAATCCCATCCGGCGACCGTGTCCGATCGTGATGATGTCACCGCGACGAAGGGCCGACAGCGCGTCGTTGACGGACCTCCGTCGATCGAGCCGCGACGCGCGGGCCTGGGACCGTTCGCGCGTCGAGATCTCGGCGCGAAGTCGCGCGTACTCCAGAACCGGTGCGTCATCGCCGCCGAGCTCAGCGGCGATGTCGCTCAGCATCCGTCGTCCACGTTCCACGCCGCGAACGAGACCGACGACGGAACGGTCGGCCTGGAACTGCGCGAACGACCGCTCCAACAGTTGGTGCGCCTGCTCGGGCCCCATCTGTCGGACGAGATTGATGGTCATGTTGTACGACGGCGCGAACGAACTCTTGAGCGGAAACGTGCGGGTGGACGCAAGTCCCGCGACGTCTGCCGGTTCGACGTCGGGCTGCCACAGCACGACGGCGTGCCCCTCGACGTCGATGCCACGGCGGCCCGCACGGCCGGTGAGCTGCGTGTACTCGCCGGGGGTCAGCGGGGCGTGCTGTTCTCCGTTGAACTTGACCAGCCGCTCCAACACCACCGTGCGGGCAGGCATGTTGATCCCCAACGCCAGTGTCTCCGTGGCGAATACCGCCTTCACCAGGCCTGCGGTGAAGAGCTCTTCGACCGTATGCCGGAACACGGGAAGTAGGCCGGCGTGGTGAGCGGCCAACCCGCGCAGCAGCCCATCGCGCCATTCGTGGTAGCCCAGCACCACGAGGTCGCCGTCGTCGAGGTCTGCACAGCGGCGATCGATCACCTCGGCGATGCGCTGCCTGTCCGCATCCGTGGTGAGCCGCAGCGGCGAGCGCAGACACTGTTTGACGGCGGCATCGCAACCCGCCCGTGAGAAGACGAATGTGATTGCAGGAAGCAGCCCTTCGCGATCCAGCGCCCCAATCACGTCGGGCCGCGACGGTGGCCGGTGCAGCGATGGTCGCCCGCGGTGACCTGTTCGCCCGCGTCCGCGGGGCTGCCAGTCGGCCATCCGGTCGGCTTCCCGCCGATGCGCGATGTGGCGGACCAGCTCGTGGTCAACCAGCGCCGATCCGGTCGCCGCCAGGTCGCCCTCGAAGAGGTCGAACAGCCGCTTGCCGACCATCATGTGCTGCCACAGCGGTACGGGCCGGTGCTCGTCGACGACGACCGTGGTGTCACCGCGCACGGTCTGGATCCAGCCGCCGAACTCCTCGGCGTTGCTCACGGTGGCCGAGAGGCTGACGAGCCGTACCTCCTCCGGTAGGTGCAGGATCACCTCCTCCCACACCGCGCCGCGCATCCGGTCGGCGAGGAAGTGCACCTCGTCCATGACGACGTGGGAAAGCCCATGCAGTGCATCAGAATTCGCGTACAGCATGTTGCGAAGGACTTCGGTGGTCATGACGACGACGGGCGCGTTGCTGTTGATGGCCTGGTCACCGGTGAGCAGTCCGATGCGCTCGGCGCCGTACCGCTGGACCAGATCGTTGTGCTTCTGGTTGCTCAGCGCCTTGATGGGTGTGGTGTAGAAGCACTTTCGACCTGCGGCCAGGGCCAGGTGCACGGCGAACTCACCCACCACCGTCTTGCCGGCACCGGTCGGGGCGCACACGAGTACGCCGTGCCCCTGCTCGAGGGCGCGGCAGGCGCGCAATTGAAAGTCGTCGAGGGTGAAGGGCAGCTGGGCGATGAAGCCCCGCAACTCAGGTGGTAGTTCGGCTGCCAGCTCAGGTGGCTTGGTCATCGATGCCCAGCCGCGATGGAGTGGGCACGGCACTCGGCGGTTCGACTGGCTCGATGTCGCCGAGTGGCGCTGCCACGTCGTCAGGCACGTCCTCTAGTGCGGCACGCCGCGCCTTACGCCTGTCGCTGATGCGCGAGATCTGAATGGCGAACTCGAGCAACAGCGTAAGTGCGCACGCCAATGCCAGCATCGAGAACGGATCGGATCCCGGCGTCGCGAAGGCGGCGAACACGAACATGCCGAACATCAGCCCGCGCCGCCAGGCCTTGAGCCGCGCGTAGGGCAGCATCCCGACCATGTTCAGCATGATGATCAGGAGCGGGAACTCGAAGCTGATGCCGAACACCACCAGCAGGTTGATGAGGAATCCGAAGTACTGATCGCCGGACAGCGCGGTGATCTGAACGTCGCTGCCGACGCTCAACAGGAACTTCAACGCCTTGGACAGCACCACGTAGGCCAGCACCGCGCCGGTGATGAAGAGCAGCGCACCGAAGGCTACGAACACCGACGCGAAGCGGCGTTCTTTCTTGTAGAGCCCTGGTGTGATGAATGCCCACACTTGGTACAGCCACACCGGGCATGCCAGCACCAGCCCCGCCGTGAGCGCGACCTTGAGCCGCAACATGAATTGGTCGAACGGTCCGGTGGCAAGCAGTCGACACTGACCTTCCGGCGCGATCTGCGCGCGCGCGGACGCAGGCAGGTCGCAGTACGGCTCCCGCAACCAGTCCCCCAGGCTGCGCAATCCGAACGCGCCGTGGCTGTACCAGAAGAAGCCGATGGCCGTTGTCACGACGATGGCGAGCGCGGCGATGAGCAGCCGGCTGCGCAACTCGTGGAGGTGGTCGACCAACGACATCGTGCCGTCGGGATTGGCCCGCGAGCGTCGACGACGAGGGTCGAGCTTGGTGAGGATTCGTGGGGATTGCACGCGCGTCTACGCAGACCAAAACCTACAGACGGCGAGGCCGCGACGTGACGTCGCGGTCGCCGTCCGATCGAGGCTCAGGCCGGGCGGGTATCCGTGGTCTGCTCGGAAGCAGGCGCGGGCGCGGCCGGCTCGATGCGTTCCGACGCGACCGGAGTGGCAGGCAGCGCCGCGTCCTCCGGCTTGCCGTCGGACTGCATCTCCTTGATCTCCGACTTGAAGATGCGCATCGACTTACCAAGCGAGCGCGCCGCGTCTGGGAGCTTCTTCGCACCGAAGAGCAAGATGAACGCAGCGATGACAATCAACCAGTGCCAAGGTTGTAGACCACCCAATTTGGGTCACCTCCAGAAGTCGTGCCCGAGTCTACTCGCCACTGACCTCGTAGGCGGCCAGCGCCTTCGCAGCGGATTCGCGGACCCGATCGGCGAGCCCCTGCGGTTCCAGCACTTGAACAGCCGAACCGAAGCCGAGCACGAACCTCGCCATCCAATCATCGGACGCGTACGTCATCGCCGCTTCGCACGCGCCGTCCGGCAACTCACGCACCACACGCAGCGGGTAGTAGTCGAACATCCAGGCCGCCGACCGGTCGACGAGCAGGCTCGCCGCAGGTAACGCGGGGTCGGCATCGAACAGCGAGGTGTCGGGGCGGGCCTGCACGGCGGGCTCAGGAGGCCGCGACGGCTCGTCGAGCACCTTCGCGTCGAAGATGCGATCGAACCGGAACAACCTGACGTCCTCCGCCGACCGGCACCACGCCTCGAGATAGGTGCGATCGGCGACGAGCACGACCCGAATCGGGTCGACGATCCGGCTGGAGAGCGTGTCGTGCGACGCCGAGTAGTACTCGATCGCCAGCGCCTTGCCCGCTCTGACGGCAGCCCGCACCGCGGTGGCTTGACTCTGGACCGGACTGGGATCCTCGGCGACGACCGAACCGCTCACTTCTCCTGCCGCCGATTCGATCTTCGCGATCGCGCTTCGTGCGGCCTCCGGATCGACCATGCCGGGCACGTCCAGCAGTGCCCGAAGCGCCACCAGGATGCCCGTCGCTTCCGGAGACGTCAGCCGGAGCGGATGGTCCATTCCCGCCGCGAACGTGACTTCGACCGTGTCGCCCTCGAAGTCGAAGTCGATGAGATCGCCTGGGCCGTAACCGGGTAGCCCACACAGCCAGAGCTGATTCAGGTCCGTGTGAAGCTGCTTCTCGGTGACGCCGAGCGCGGCCGCTGCCTCGGCGCGGGTGATCCTGGGGTTGGCCTGGAAGTAGGGCACCATGTTCAGCAGCCGCACCAGGCGGGTCGAGACGTTGCTCATGCGAGATCCGCCCCGCTGCTCGCGACGCCCGCATGCTCCCGCAACCGGTCGATCACGTCGTCGCGCAGTGACTGCGGTTCGAGCGCAACGGCATCGGCGCCGAGGCTCGCGACCTCACGGGCCAGCCGCGCGGCCATCCCGACATCCATGGTCAACTCGTCGCCTGCACGTCCGTTCATGGCGCTCGGCGTCGTCCCGGTGGCCTGGCGCCGCAATGAGGTCGCGCGGCCCTCGGCTACCCACACCCGCGCTTGCGGGCCGGCCGGCCACTCGGCCACCGCCCGGTGCACGATGTCGCGCAGGTTCACGTCGGTCGGCCGGATCACCGCGTCGCGCGGTCCGACGGCCTTGGCCTCCGGACCCATGCGGGACAACCTGAAGGTGCGCGTCGCGTCGCGGTCACGGTCGTGGCCCACGAGATACCAGCGCCCGCGGTAGGTGACGACGCCCCACGGCTCGACGGTGCGGTGCGTGTACGGCTCGCTGCGGGAGGACCGGTGCGGGAACGTCACCGCCTGCCCGGCATCGATGGCGGCCAGCAGAACGCCCAACACCTCCTCGGACCCGCGCAGGCCGGGCAGCGAGGCGGTGGTGATCGTCGCGCCGTACTCCGGTGCGTCGACGTCGACACCTGCGGCACGCAGTTTGAGCAGCGCGCTCTGGGTCGCGGTGACGAGCTCGGGCGACTCCCACAGTTGGGTGGCCACGGCGACCGCGGCGGCCTCCTCCGCCGTCAACTCAACGGGAGGAAGCGCGTAGGCCTCCCTGTTGATGCGGTAGCCCTCGGTGGTGCCGAAGGACGAGGCCTTGCCGGTCTCCAGCGGGATGCCGAGGTCGCGCAGTTCGTTCTTGTCGCGTTCGAACATGCGCGAGAACGCCTCGTCGCTCGGACTGTCGGCGTACCCGGACACCGTTGCCCTGATCCGCTCGGCGGTCAGATAGCCACGGGTGGACAGAAGGGCGATGACGAGGTTCATCAACCGTTCGACTTTGGAGATCCCCACCCGCTCAGCCTATTGGACCGAGCGGCATCTCGATCACATGCTTGCGATGAGTCGCTTGACGCGTTCGTCGACGGATCGGAACGGGTCCTTGCACAGCACGGTGCGCTGCGCCTGGTCGTTGAGCTTGAGGTGGACCCAGTCGACGGTGAAGTCGCGGCCGGCGGCTTGCGCCGCGCTGATGAACTCTCCGCGCAACTTGGCCCTGGTGGTCTGGGGCGGCTCGTTGACGGCGGCCTCAATCTCCTCGTCGGTGGTGATGCGGGCCGCCAAACCCTTGCGCTGCAACAGGTCGAACACCCCGCGGCCGCGCTTGATGTCGTGATAGGCCAAGTCGAGCTGCGCGATCTTGGGATCGGACAGTTCCATGCTGTAGCGATCCTGGTAGCGCTGGAAGAGCTTGCGCTTGATGACCCAGTCGATCTCGGTGTCGACCTTGGCGAAATCCTGACTTTCGACGGCGTCGAGCTGACGCCCCCACAGATCGACGACCTGCTCGATCTGCGCGTTGGGTTCGCGCGTCTGGAGATGTTCGACCGCGCGGCTGTAGTACTCGCGCTGGATGTCCAGGGCGCTGGCCTGCCTGCCGCCTGCGAGCCGCACCGGCCGGCGACCGGTGAGATCGTGGCTGACCTCGCGAATCGCGCGAATCGGATTGTCCAGTGAGAAGTCGCGGAAGGGGACGCCGGCCTCGATCATCTCGAGCACCAGCGCCGCGGTGCCCACCTTGAGCATGGTCGAGGACTCGCACATGTTGGAGTCGCCCACGATGACGTGCAGCCTGCGGTACTTCTCTGCGTCGGCGTGTGGCTCGTCGCGCGTGTTGATGATCGGCCTGCTGCGCGTGGTGGCGCTCGACACGCCCTCCCAGATGTGTTCGGCGCGCTGGCTCAGGCAGAACGTGGCCGCCTTGGGCGTCTGCAGCACCTTGCCCGCGCCGCAGATCAGCTGACGCGTCACCAGGAAGGGCAGCAGGACGTCGGAGATCCGGGAGAACTCGCCCGCCCGCACGATGAGGTAGTTCTCATGGCAGCCGTACGAGTTGCCCGCGGAGTCGGTGTTGTTCTTGAACAGGTAGATGTCGCCGCCGATGCCCTCGTCGGCCAGCCGCTGCTCGGCATCGATCAACAGGTCCTCGAGCACCCGTTCGCCTGCGCGGTCATGAGTGACCAACTGAATCAGGCTGTCGCACTCGGCGGTTGCGTACTCGGGGTGCGAGCCCACGTCGAGATACAGCCGCGCACCGTTGCGGAGGAAGACGTTCGAACTACGGCCCCAAGACACGACCCGCCGGAAGAGATAGCGGGCCACCTCGTCCGGGCTGAGCCTGCGGTGGCCGTGAAAAGTGCACGTCACACCGAATTCGGTCTCGATACCCATGATTCGCCGCTGCACGTGTTCGAGACTACTGGTTGGCGCTTGACTGCGTATTGACACGCGCGAGGGCGTCCGTAACGGTTTGACATGACCACCGAGTTGGAAAGCGCTTCGGTGGGCATTCATCAACCTCACTCATGTGTTGACCGCCTCGTATGTCTTCGCCCCGACGCGGATTCCTGGGCTCGTCTTCGTCGGGTTGGCGCGGTCGTAGCGGCAGCGTTCGGTCGATACGCCGCGTAGTGGCCATGTCCAAATAGCATGCGCCACCGACAATTTCGCTAGTTTGACCACGGTTGTGCACAGTCTGCGTTTCATCCACAGATCGGAGTTTGGGGCTGGCGGCGAGTCGGCGGATCCTTGGATAATCGAATGCATGTTCGAGAAGTCGGTGAGCGACGGGGCACTGATCGATGAGATCAGTGCCTCGGCTCGGGCCGAGGCGACCGCCGCGGCCCGGCGCTTCGCCGCGGTCGCGGAGTTGACCGACCGACGCTGCACTTCCGAAGTCGCCCTGGAGCGCCAGTACTGGGCCTGCGACGCGTGGGATGGCTGCGCCGCCGAGATCGGCGCCGCCCTGATGATCAGCCCGCGGGCCGCCTCCACCGTGATGCACCAGGGGCTGGCGCTACGGGACCGGCTCCCAAGGATCGGAGCCCTGTTGGCCGCCGGGGAGATCACCGCGGCGCTGGCCACGCTGCTGTGCTGGCGCACCCACCTCATCGAGGACCCAGCCGTGCTCGACAGGGTGGACGCGGAGTTGGCCGCCGCCATCACCGGCTGGGGTCGGTTGTCGGCGGCCAAACTGGAAACCACCGTCGACGCGTTGATCGACCGCCACGATCCGGCCGCGGTGCTGGCCTACCGGGCCGCGGCCCGGGGCCGCGACATCGGAGTGGGCACCCAAGACGACACCACCGGCACGGTGTCGCTGTGGGGTCGGCTGCAGAGCACCGACGGCGAACTGCTCAAACGCCGACTGGAGGCGATGGCCACCGCGGTGTGCCGCACCGATCCGCGCACCCTGGGCGAACGGCGCTCCGATGCCCTCGGGGTGGTGATGGCCGGCGGGACGATGCTGCCGTGCCGCTGCGAAGATCCCGACTGCCCCCACAGCGGCACCGACGCCCGCGCCGAGGCCGTCGTCATCCACGTACTCACCGACCACCACCCCGACCCCAATCCCAATCCAAACGGACCCACCGCACCGGACGGGCCGAGCGGGCCCACTCCGGACCCCACCCCTGCCGCCACCCCGTCGTGTGCGGGTACCGCGGTCATCGCCGGCGGCGGGATCGTCCCGGCCCCACTACTAGCCGAACTGGCCCGCATGGGTGCGGTGGTGCGCCCCATCGCCGACCCCGCCGCCCTGGGTGTCGAACCCGGCTACCGACCCTCGGCCAAGCTGGCCCGCTTCGTGCGGGCCCGCGACTTGACGTGTTGCCAACCCGGCTGCCACCGCCCCGCCGAATACTGCGATCTGGACCACGCGATCCCCTATGGGCGCGGGCCCACCCACCCAGCCAACCTGCGCTGCCTATGCCGAAAACATCACTTGCTCAAGACCTTCTGGACCGGAGCCTCCGGCTGGCAGGACCAACAGTCGCCCGACGGCACCATCGTCTGGACCGCACCCACCGGACACCAGTACCGCAGCCCACCGGGCAGCCGCCTGCTGTTCCCGCACTGGGACACCACCACCCCCGGCCCGCCCGCCAACCCGGCGAACGGGGCACCACCGACCGAACGCGCCCTCAAGATGCCGCTGCGCAAACGCACCCGAAGCGCCGAACACGCCGCCCGCATCCGACGCGAACGCCAACGCAACCAAGCGACCATCGACAACAACGCACCACCGTTCTGACAGACACTCGTCTTCGGCAACGTCAATTACCTGTGCGAATGCGTCTCCGCGATCGCTGTTTTAGGCCCCTACCGGCAACAAGTCTGCGACGATGGCCGGTGGTGCACCGATATCGGCAAACTTCGAGGAGCGATCGATGAATTCGGAATTGGGTTCACGCGTCCGGGGCACGATGACGAAAATGGCCACCGCCATTGCACTCGTCGGGCTAACTCAGGCGGGTATGGCCGGTCCGGCGAACGCAACACCAAGCGTTGCAGGCCCCCTCGTTGCGCCCCTTTCGCTCGGCCAATTTAGCTCCGATGCACCGACGGGTCCGGACGACCCGCTGTGCATACAGATGCCAACGGACCCCGTCTGTGAGGGCGGTCCGTATTGGCAGGGCCCGCCTCCGCCTTCATCTCCCCCACCTCCCACCGGACCGCTGGATCCTTCGTGCATGAGCAATCCCGCCGATGCGGCGTGTGTGGGAAGTCCGTACGTTCCACAGCCACCACCGCCACCGGTCGAGGCACCGCCGCCACCGATCGAAGCACCGCCGCCAATCGTGGCACCACCACCAATCGTGGCACCACCACCAATCGTGGCACCACCACCGATTGAGGCGCCCCCACCACCGGTCGAGATGCCGATCTCGCCTCCTCCGATGGTGATGCCGTCGGCGGGCATGGGCGGTATGCCGGGTTCCATCTAGCTCGGGCGACTGATCAGTCCCTGCGGTGGCGACCGACCGCTTGCTGCTCGACACCTTCGGGCAGCGCCTCTGTTTCGGGCCGTGATGCCGTAATAAGCAGTGTTGCAACGAGTCCGGCGAGTAGGAACGCCGCGGCAAGGTAGCTGCCCAGGGATATGCCGTGCGCCATCGCCGCCCGCGCAGCGTCGGCCACCGCAGCGGTCTGCGGTTGCGCGGCCAGCCCGTCGATCGCCGCGCCCGCACTGCCGACCACGGCGCGAGTCAGCTGGTCGGCCTGGCCGGCGGGTACCCCCGACGCCGCCAATTCGCCACTGAGGCGGGATCCAAGCACGCTGAAGAACGTCGTCGTCAAGACTGCGATGCCGAGCGCGGACCCCAGCTGACGGAACACGCTTTGCACACCGGAGCCTTGACCGGCGCTCGGCTCCGGCACGTCGACCAGCACCACGTTGGTGACTTGAGCCGTCGCGAATCCCACTCCGATGCCATAGAAGAACAGCGCCAAGGCAATCTCCCACCACGGGCTGTCCGGCCGCGCGACGAAGCCCAGCACCGCCAATCCCACGACCTCCAGCGCCAGCCCGAGCCGGACAAGCCCTAGCGGCGACATCTTCGCGGCGAGGCCGAAACTCGCACCGCTGGCGACGAAGCTGCCGACGGCTACGGGCACCAGCGCGAGCCCTGCCTCGACGGGGCTGTAGCCCAGTGCGAACTGCAGCCACAGTGGCAGCACGGCCACGATGCCGAATTCGCCGAGCCCGATGATCAGGGTGGCGATGTTGCCGTTCCGGAACGAGCCGATCGAGAACAGCCTGACGTCCATCAAGGCCGTGGTCGGCTG
Source organism: Mycobacterium sp. RTGN4 (assembly GCF_033804635.1). Classification (NCBI taxonomy): domain Bacteria; kingdom Bacillati; phylum Actinomycetota; class Actinomycetes; order Mycobacteriales; family Mycobacteriaceae; genus Mycobacterium; species Mycobacterium sp. RTGN4. The sequence continues at coordinate 150,419 of NZ_JAPZLB010000004.1, forward strand.
TCCTGGTTCGCCCGAGCGGCTCAAGGTGACCTGACGCGCGGTGAACGCGACCAGGGCGATCGTCGCCAGGATCAATGCGATCAGCACGGGAGACGGATTGCTGCTCCACGTGAGGCCGAAGAGCTTGAAGGGTTCGATGGTCCGGATCCAGCCGTACGTGCGGCCTTCGATGAGGCCGAACGCGAGCAGCCCCAGTCCGACGATCGACAACACCGCGCCGACGACGTCCACCCGACCCGTGGTGCGCGGGGAGCGCTTGATGAACGCCAGTGCAGCGATGCAGATGACCACGACCAGGGGGATGTTGATGCCGAAAGCCCAACGCCACGAAGCATGTTCGGACAGCCAGCCGCCGAGCAGCGGACCAAGCGCGGTGGCCGCCCCGATGGTCGAACCCCACACCGCGAAGGCCTGACCGCGCGCCTTCCCCGTAAACGACGCATTCAATAAGGCGAGGGACGTCGGCAGGATCAAGGCCGCCCCTGCGCCTTGGAGGAATCGCGCGAGCACCAACATTTCGCCGGTGGGTGCCAGCCCGGCCAACAGGCTCGTCGCGCCGAAGAGGATCACCCCGGCGAGGAAGACGCGCCGGGCACCCAGGATGTCGGCCACCCGCCCGACGAGGAGCAACAACGCGGCGAAGACGATCGCGTAGGACTCCTGGATCCACTGCGCTTGAACGGAAGTGACGCCCAGATCGCGGACGATCGACGGGACGATGACGTTGACGATGGTGGTGTCGACCACGATCAGCGCCACGCCGAGGGCGATCGCGACCAACCCGAGCCACCGCTTGGCGGTATCCGAGACGCGCATTGGAGTAGTTGCCTTTACAGTGAAGTATTTTGATGGTGAAGGTTTATCCGCGATAGTAGCGCGCTAAACACAGAGCTCAGGAAGGTCAACCAATGGCGGAGTCAACGCCTGACGATGTCGCGGCTCAGCGCACTCGACTCATGGAGGAAATGCGTGGCTACGGCGCCACCTTCACCGAGTTCAGCCGCCGCTTCGCCGCCTGGCTAAACCTGCACTACACCGACGCAGTAGCACTGCTGGAGATATCGGCTGCGGAGGAGCGCGGCGACCCACTATCGCCGGCCAGGCTCAGCGAGCGAATCTCCTTGTCCTCCGGTGCGACAACGGCGCTGGTCAACCGACTGGAGCAGGCGCATCATGTGGTGCGCACCCGCGAGCACTCGGATCGACGTGTGGTCACCCTGCACACCACCGAACACGTCGGTGAGCTCGCCTCGGAGTACTTCGGCCCTTTGGCCGAGCGATTCGACGACATGATGTCGTACTACTCCCCCGAAGTACTGCGGCAATTCGAGGCCTTCGTCGTCGACCTACGCAACACGATGGAGCTCCACCTCCGGGACGCCAGTGCCTCGCCCCGACCGCGCTGAATGCCACTAGTGTTGGGCCAAATCCAACGAAGAGGAGAGTGCCGTGGGCATCGATCCCAAAGACGCCATTGAGGCGGTCAAGGACATCGCGACCAACGCAGTCGAGAGGTCCGCAGACATCGTCGAAAGCGCAGGCCACATCCTGAAGGGCGACGTCTCCGGCGGCGTCGAAGGCATCGTCGCAAGCTCGATCGACATCGCCACGCATTCGGTCGACAAGATCAAGGAAGTCGTCACCGGCAAGGCCGACGAAGACGTCGAGTAAATGACCTGCTAAGCCGAATCCTCCACCGGCAGCAGCGCTTCCAGCGCAGAGCCGGTAATGCGACGGAACGCTCGCCTGGGTCGATTGGCGTCCAGGATCGCGATCTCGAGCGTCGACGGTCCAAGCGTCCTGGCCTCGGCGCCATTGCCCGCGGTGCCCGCTGCGCCGGCCTTCAACGCGTCGACCGCGACCTTAGCCGCCTCACTGAGACTGGCGTTCTCGGTGTACGAGTCGTTGAGCGCGTTCGAGATCGGTTCGGTCGTGCCGCCCATCACCACGAAGTGAGGCTCGTCGGCGATGGAGCCGTCATAGGTGATCCGGTAGAGCTCGGGCAACTTGGTTTCGCCGTAGTGCGCCACTTCGGCAACGCAGAGCTCGACCTCGTACGGTTTGGCCTGCTCCGTGAAGATGGTGCCGAGGGTCTGTGCGTAGACGTTGGCCAGCTGCCGACCCGTCACGTCACGCCTGTCGTAGGCATATCCGCGGGTGTCGGCCCACTGAATGCCGCCGCGGCGCAGATTGTCGAACTCGTTGAACCGCCCGACGGCGGCGAAGCCAACGCGGTCGTAGATCTCGCTGACCTTTTGCAGTGAACGGGACGGGTTCTCCGCCACGAACAGCACGCCGCCGGAGTAGGCAAGGGCGACCACGCTGCGGCCGCGGGCAATGCCCTTGCGCGCAAGTTCCGACCGCTCGCGCATCGCCTGTTCGGGCGAGATGAAATAGGGAAAGCTCATAGCTCGGCCTTCCCGTCAGTCTGGCCGAATGTATCTGCGCGGGTGCGACTTTCGATGACCTCCCGCGCCACACCGGCGATGCGCTGCTCCGCGACCTCGACGGCTCCTTCGGCCTCGATCACCACGGCGGTGGGATAGATGCCGCGAACCAGGTCCGGTCCGCCAGTGGCCGAATCGTCGTCCGCGGCGTCGTAGAGCGCCTCGACGGCAACCCGCAACGCAGAGTCGGCATCGGTGACGCGCGAGTAGAGCTTCTTGATCGACGACTTCGCGAAGATCGACCCCGAGCCGACCGACTGATAGCCCTCTTCTTCGAGATTCCAGCCGCCCGCCGCGTCGAACGACACGATCCGGCCCGCCGCCTGCGGGTCAGCGTCGTGGAGGTCGTATCCGACCAGCAGTGGCAGTGCCACGAAGCCCTGCAGTGCTGCGCCCAAGTTTCCGCGCACCATGATCGCAAGCCGATTCACCTTGCCCGCGAAGGTCAGCGGCACTCCCTCGAGCTTCTCGTAGTGCTCGAGTTCGACCGCGTACAACCGGGCGAACTCGACGGCGAACGCCGCCGTGCCCGCAATGCCGGTCGCCGTGTAATCGTCGGCGATGTACACCTTCTGCACGTCGCGGCTCGCGATCATGTTGCCCTGGGTCGCGCGCCGATCACCCGCGATCAGCACGCCGCCCGGGAACTTCAGCGCGACGATCGTGGTGCCGTGCGGCAGGGAAGCGCCGGCAGACCCAGCAGCACCGGCGTTAGACCCGAGCGGTTCTCCGCTTCCGCCAGGCAGCAGATGCGCCGCCTGCCTGCGCAGAAGATCAGAGAACGAGGACGAGTCCACTTGACCAGAAGATCCGAACGCCGTGGAGAGAGGTTGAGAGAAGGGCAGCCGATCGCGGTGCGGCCAGGTCACTGTCCGCCCTTTTGGACGTATGCCCTGACGAAGTCCTCGGCATTCTCCTCGAGCACGTCGTCGATCTCGTCGAGCAGATCATCGGTGTCTTCGGTCAGTTTTTCGCGACGCTCCTGGCCCGCGGCCGTGCTGCCGGTTTGGTCGTCGTCATCTCCGCCGCCACCGCCACGCTTGGTCTGCTCTTGGGCCATCGGTGCCTCCTACTTCTCATCAGCGGACTCACGTGCTCCGCCTGTCACTCCACACTACCGGTCAACGTCCAGATTTCTCGGGATAGCGCGCTCGTCGCGAACCGCGAAGAGCCCCGCAGACACGTCAGTTGGTCAGCTGTTCGACCAGCTCTGCGGCGCTGTTCACCGAGTCGAGCAACGCCCCTACGTGCGCCTTGCTTCCACGCAGCGGTTCGAGGGTGGGAATGCGGACCAGTGAGTCACCGCCCAGATCGAAGATGACCGAGTCCCAACTGGCCGCCGCGATGTCGGCCCCGAACCTGCGAAGGCACTCCCCGCGGAAGTAGGCCCTGGTGTCGGTCGGCGGATTGTCGACGGCATCGATCACCTGCTGCTCGGTGACGAGCCGCTTCATCGACCCTCGGGCCACCAACCGGTTGTACAGCCCCTTGTCCAATCGGACGTCGGAGTACTGCAGGTCGACGAGATGCAGGCGCGGCGCCGACCATCCGAGGTTCTCGCGCTGCCGGAAGCCTTCGAGCAGACGCAGTTTGGCTGGCCAGTCGAGAATTTCCGCGCATTCCATGGGATCGCGCTCGAGCAGGTCGAGCACTTCCGCCCACGTTTCCACGACCCTGGCCGCACTTGGATCCGGGTCCCGGCTGTCGACCAGCTTGGCCACCCGGTCGAGATAGATGCGTTGCAGCGCAAGGGCGGTCAGCTCACGCCCGTCGGCCAGCGCCACCGTCGCTCGCAGCGAGGGGTCCCGACTGATGACGTGCACCGCATGCACCGGCCTGGCCAAGGCCAGATCCGCGAGGTCGAAGCCCTCTTCGATCAGGTCGAGCACGAGTGCCGTGGTGCCCACCTTGAGGTAGGTCGACGTCTCCGCGAGGTTGGCGTCGCCGATGATGACGTGCAGGCGCCGGTACTTGTCCGCGTCGGCATGCGGCTCGTCGCGCGTGTTGATGATTCCGCGCTTGAGTGTGGTCTCCAGCCCCACCTCGACTTCGATGTAGTCCGCGCGCTGCGTCAGCTGAAAGCCGGGCTCGTCGCCCGACGGACCGATTCCCACCCGTCCCGAACCGGTGATCACCTGGCGTGACACGAGGAAGGGCGTCAGGCCCGCAATGACGGCGGAGAACGGTGTCTGGCGTGACATCAGGTAGTTCTCATGCGAGCCGTACGACGCGCCCTTGCCGTCGACGTTGTTCTTGTACAACTGCAACTTCGCGGCCCCTGGCACGCTCGCGACGTGGCGCGCCGCGGCCTCCATCACCCGTTCGCCGGCCTTGTCCCAGATCACCGCGTCAATCGGATCGGTCACTTCTGGCGCCGCGTACTCCGGATGGGCGTGATCGACGTATAGCCGGGCGCCGTTGGTCAGGATCATGTTCGCCGCGCCGACCTCGTCGGCATCCACTATCGGAGGCGGGCCGGCGGACCTGCTCAGATCGAAGCCACGTGCGTCGCGCAGTGGCGACTCCACCTCGTAGTCCCACCGAGTCCGCTTGGCGCGCTGGATGCCCGCGGCGGCCGCATAGGCCAGTACCGCCTGGGTCGACGTCAGGATCGGATTCGCGGTCGGATCAGACGGCGATGAGATGCCGTATTCGACCTCGGTTCCTATGATCCGCTGCATGGGGGCAAGCCTAGCCGCGCTCACCGCAGGTGCTTGCGGCCCGGTCCCGGAGTTGGTCAACTTACCCGTGGGCTCCCCGCAGGATCGCGAATGACATCAGCCATCGCTGCCCGGCGCGCCGCCGAACGGTGGTTCCTCGACCATGGCCTGCCATCCGTCGTGACGCGCCGCGCGCGACTTCGCGCGGCGTGGTCGCGGTCGGCGCCCGCGCTGACTGGCTTCGCCGTCGTGACGGGCTGCGCGCTGACGATCTTCCTACTCACCGGCCACACACGCGTCGACATCGACGGCGAACCGAGCGCGGTCGAATGGGTCGTGCTCGGGATCGTCGCCCTCGCACTGCCGTTGGCGGCGATCAGCGGCTGGGCGGTTGCCCGAATGACCACCAATCGCGCCCAGGCCATCACCTCGACGATTTCCGTCGCCTTCTGCGCCGGCGCCGCAGCGATCTCGGACGGCGGATTTGGCCTTCTGGCGACGGCTGCGGTGGTGGCCTCGACGCTGGCCCTGACGAGCTCTGGCGTCGGTTCCATCATCGGCTGGGCGATTCGGCTGACGCTGTCGCAGTTCGCCGCGGCGGGAGCCCTACTGATCCGTGCGCTGCCGGTGGTGCTGCTCTCGGTGCTGGTCTTCTTCAACACCTACGTGTGGATCATGTCGGCCACCATCAGTGCGCCGCGACTCTGGCTCGCCCTTGGCCTGCTGATCGTCATCGCCGCCGTCTTCGTCATATCGGGCACGTTCGAAAAGGCCAGTCCGCTACTGCAATCGGCGACGGCATCGGCCCGGCACGCCGAACGACTGGCGGACACCCCGTTCGAGCACATGTCCGATCCCGATGAGCCGGACCCGCTCACCAAAGGTGAATGGCTCAACGTGATCTTCGTGCTCGCCGCGACCCAGCTCGCGCAGATCCTGATGGTCGCCATCGTCACCGCGTCGCTGTTCTTCGTACTGGGTTTGATTCTGTTGAGTCCTGAACTGTTGGCGGCATGGACGCGCAACGGCTCGAGCGACGGCACGCTATTCGGGATGACGCTGCCGGTGCCGCAGGCGCTGATCCACATCACGTTGTTCCTCGCCGCGCTGACGTTCATGTACATCTGCGCCAGGGCCGTCGGAGACGGTGAGTATCGACAGCGGTTCCTCGATCCGTTGATCGATGACCTGAAACTGACTCTGTTGGCGCGCAACCGCTATCGCAACAATCCGGTGAGCCCGGGCGTTAACCCGCCATAGCGGCTGCGGATCCATCACAATGTCTGCCGTGTACGACGTTCAGCAGGTTCACGAGTGGTTCCTGCATCGTGGGCTCCCGCTCGTACTTTCGAGGCGGGTCCGCTCACGCGACCTCATCGCACGGTCGGCTCCGATGGTCAGCGGGGTCGGCGCGCTCACCGCGGTGACCATGCTGCTCGCCGAAGTCACCGGCGCCAGCCCGGATTACGGCTACGGGCTACGGCTCGGCATCATCGGCGCCGTCCTGGTGGCCGCGCCGTTCGTGCTGTACGGGTTGCACCGAAGCGGAACCACGCTCGGCGAAGCGGGCCGTCGCAGCGCCGCCCTGCTGGTGATGGCCACCTTCGTGGTGGTCATGCCGGTGACGGTCAGTGGGTGGTCCGGCGCGGCGGCCGCCGAGGCGCCTGCCTTCGTGGTCATCACGCTCGTCGCGATCTGGCTGACGTATCTCGGTTTCGGGTCGATTGCGGGGTGGGCCTTTCGATTCGCGTGGGCGCAGTTCGGCGCGCTTGGCACGTTGATGAGCCGGGCGTTGCCGCTGCTGATGATCACCCTGCTGGTGTACTTCAGCGGCGAGCTGTGGCAACTCTCGGCCCGGATGACGCGCAAAAGACTTTGGCAGGTCATCGGATTCCTGGCGCTGGTCGCGCTGATCTTCGTCGTGTCGACCATCCGCGACGAGGTGCGGGCACTGCGCGAAGACCGTGCCGAACAAACCGATCCGAGCCAGCTGCTCGCGGGCACCCCGCTGGCCGGGGAGCTCGACCACGAGCCGGTCCGCACTCCCCTTTCGCGCGCCGAACAATTCAATGTCGTCGCCGTCATGGTGGTGTCGCAGGCGATCCAGGTGGTGTTCTTCACCGCGGGCCTGTTCGCATTCTTTCTCGCGCTCGGCATCGTGGCGATCCCGTACGACGTCGCGGTGCTGTGGTCCGCAGAACAAACGTGTGCGGTGGGTCAACCTCCTTGTGCCGGAACGTGGTTCGGCATCCACATCCCGATCCCGCAGACGATCGTGCACACGTCGCTGTTCGTCGCGGTGCTTTCCGGCCTGTACTTCACCGTCAGCACGAGCACCGACCCGCTGTACCGGCAACGGTTCTTCGAGCCACTGATCGCCGACGTCGCGGTGAGCCTTGCCGGACGCGACGCCTACCTCGACATGGAGCGCACCCAGGGTTAGAGGTACTGCCCCAGATTCGATTCCGTGTCGATGGCCCGCGAAGCACTCGAACTCTTGCCGGTGACCAGCGTGCGGATATAGACGATCCGCTCGCCCTTCTTGCCCGAGATGCGGGCCCAGTCATCGGGATTCGTGGTGTTGGGCAGGTCCTCGTTCTCGGCGAACTCGTCGACGATCGAATCCAGCAGGTGCTGGATGCGCAGGCCGTGCTGGCCCGATTCGAGCACCGACTTGATCGCGTACTTCTTCGACCTGTCGACGACGTTCTGGATCATCGCACCGGAGTTGAAGTCCTTGAAGTACATGACTTCCTTGTCACCGTTGGCGTACGTGACTTCCAGGAACCGGTTGTCGTCGATCTCGGCGTACATGCGGTCGACGACCTTCTCGATCATCGTCTTGACGCACAGCGCGCGATCGCCGCCGAACTCGCCCAAGTCATCGGCGTGCAGCGGCAAGTCCTCCACGAGGTACTTGCTGAAGATGTCTTGCGCGGATTCGGCATCCGGACGTTCGATCTTGATCTTGACGTCCAGCCGTCCTGGCCGCAGGATCGCCGGATCGATCATGTCCTCGCGGTTGGACGCGCCGATGACGATGACGTTCTCCAACCCCTCGACGCCGTCGATCTCCGAAAGCAGCTGCGGGACAACCGTTGTCTCCACGTCGGAGCTGACGCCGGTGCCGCGGGTACGGAAGATCGAGTCCATCTCGTCGAAGAACACGATCACCGGGGTGCCCTCGGAGGCCTTCTCCCTGGCGCGCTGGAAGATCAGGCGGATGTGCCGCTCGGTCTCGCCAACGAACTTGTTGAGCAGCTCGGGGCCCTTGATGTTGAGGAAGTACGACTTCGCCTCGCGTGCGTCCTCGCCACGGACCTCGGCCATCTTCTTGGCCAACGAGTTGGCGACGGCTTTGGCGATCAGCGTCTTGCCGCATCCGGGCGGGCCGTAGAGCAGCACGCCCTTCGGCGGCCGCAACGAGTACTCCCGGTAGAGCTCCTTGTGCAGGAAGGGCAGTTCCACGGCGTCGCGGATCTGCTCGATCTGACGGGTAAGGCCGCCGATGTCCTCGTAGCTGACGTCCGGAACCTCTTCCAGGACGAGATCCTCGACCTCGGCCTTGGGGATGCGCTCGAAGGCGTAGCCCGCCTTGGTGTCGACCAGAAGCGAGTCGCCGGGCCGCAGCCTGCGGGCGCGACGATCGTCGTCGAACGGCTCGGCCACGTCGTCGTCGATGAACTCCTGGGCGACCAGTGGCGCGGCCAGCCACACGATGCGCTCCTCGTCGGCGTGGCCGACGACGAGCGCCCTGTGTCCATCGGCGAGGATCTCGCGCAGCGTGCTGATCTCACCGACGGATTCGAAGTGGCCGGCCTCAACGACGGTCAACGCTTCGTTGAGCCGCACGGTCTGGCCCTGCTTGAGCTCCTTGACTTCGATGTTCGGCGAGCAGGTCAGTCGCATCTTGCGGCCCGAGGTGAACACGTCGACCGTGTCGTCCTCGTGAGTCGCGAGCAGTACGCCGTAACCGCTGGGCGGTTGGCCCAGCCGGTCGACCTCCTCGCGGAGGGCGAGCAACTGCTGGCGGGCTTCCTTGAGTGTGTCCATCAGTTTGGCGTTGCGGGCGGCGAGCGAGTCGATCCTGGCTTCGAGCTGATGTACGTCGCGGGCGCTGCGCAGACCGCTGTCGGGACCGACCGCTTGCTCCAGTTGCTCACGAAGTGCGGCGGCTTCGCGGCGGAGTTGTTCTAGTTCGGCAGCATCGTCGCTGGACATGGGAGTTCCGAAGGATTCAGGACGCTCTGGCTCACTCATGTTGCGCTCCCTCCAAGCACCGAAAGTTGGTGCAGTAACAACTTCAAAGCTACCGGCGATTCAGTCTTTGTGTGCGGTGTAGGAATTCGACACACCAGGGACACTTGTTAACCTGTTACTTCAGTTGGACCCATCGAAAGGAAAGCCGTGACACTGAAAACCCTCGTTACCGGCGTGGCAGCAGTTGCTGTGGTAGCCGCAGCAGCGGGCGGTGTGACTTCGATTGCATCGAGTGCGTCGCCGACCACTCACGCGATCCAGCCAGTCGTGTTCGGCGTTCCCATGCCGCTTGATCCGGCACCGAATCTGGCGGGTCCGCTCACGCAGACCCTCAACGGCCTCGCCGCGGGTGGCTCGTTCTCCGGCCCCAAGGGCACCTACGTGGAGGGTGGCCTCGGTCGTATCGAGACCATTGCCGCCGACCGGGCGTTCAGCAAGGCGCAGGCCAAGGGGCTGTTCCCGCTGACCTTCAACATCGTCGACATCGACCAGAACGGCCCCGTCGCAACAGCGAACGTGACCGCGACCGCGAACAACGGCGTCAGCAACACGCAGCCCGTGACCTTCATCCAGGGTCCGAGCGCCACTGGCTGGCAGATCTCGAAGGATTCCGCCTTGGCTCTGCTGAGTTCTTCGGGCTAATTTGAATCGGTGCGCCGCGCCGAAGTCTTGACCCTGAGTGCCGTCACCTTGGTGGCGGCACTCAGTGTTTCTGGGTGTAGCTCCGATGACGCGCTCGCACCGCCGTCCAGCCAGCAGGCGACGCCAACCACCGCCGTCGTCCCCGCGCCGACGGGGGCGCCGCTTCCGGCCCCAGACGCCCTCACCGGTGTGCTGTTCCGGCTCGCCGACACTTCGATTCCCGCTGAGCAGAAGCTCGGCCTGGTGCAGTACTCCAGTGCCGCCGACGTGGCCGCGCTCGGGAATTTCGGGCAAGCCCTCAGGGACGGCGGCTTCAGGGCGTTGACCATCCAGGCCACCGACCTGTCCTGGGCGACCACACCGGGCAACGTCTCGGCCACCGTGACGATCGGCACGTCCGACGACCCGGCCAAGACGTTCACCTACCCGATGGAGTTCACCCCGGTGCGGGACACCTGGCAGCTGACTCGGCGGACGGCCGATCAACTGCTGCAGCTGGGTGGCGCGGCCACTCCGACAACGACGGGTTGAGCGCCGAGCTCAAAGACGCTTTCGCCGCGCTGGGGGCGGCGTCACGGTGCCGGGAGCGAGCTTGCGGGCGCTGATCAGGAACGCGGTGTGCCCTCGCATCGAGTGTTGCGGTCGCACGGCCAGTCCGACGACGTCCCATCCGCGCTGCAAGGACTCCCAGGACCGCGGTTCGGTCCAGCACTGCTGTTCGCGTAGCGCCTCCACGGTGCGCGACAACTGCGTCACCGTCGCGACGTAGATCATCAGCACGCCGCCGGGCACCAGGGCGTTCGACACCGCCGCGAGGACTTCCCACGGCGCCAGCATGTCCAGCACCGCCCGGTCGACCTGAGCGCCGTCGTAGTCCGCGACATCGGCGATGCGCAGCGTCCAGTTCGGCGGATGCTCACCGAAGAACGTCACGACGTTGCGCACTGCGTGTTCGGCGTGATCGTCGCGCACCTCGTAGGACGTCACCGTGCCGGTGGGTCCCACCGCGCGCAGCAGCGAACACGTCAGCGCACCCGAGCCTGCGCCCGCCTCGAGCACGTTGGCCCCGGGGAACATGTCGCCCTCGTGGACGATCTGCGCGGCGTCCTTGGGGTAGATGACCTGTGCGCCGCGCGGCATCGACAGCACGTAGTCCATCAGCAGCGGGCGCAGCACCAGGAACGGATCGCCGTTGGCGGCCTTGACCACGCAGCCCTCCGGCTGCCCGATGATGTCGTCGTGAGCGATCGCGCCGCGGTGGGTGTGGTACTCGTCACCGACCGCGAGGACGATCGTGTGGTGCTTCCCCTTGGGGTCGGTCAGCTGCACGCGATCGCCGACGACGAAGGGACCGGTAACTCGCACGGACGCCAGCCTGCCAGCAGACGCGCCGGTCCTGGTGCGCGGGGTTGTCGGACGTCGCCCATAGGCTGCGGAGGCAGGAGCGAAGCGACCCGAGAAGGAGCACAGCATGAGTGACGACCCGGCTGCGCCTCCGCGACGGCCCGCGTTGTCACCGTCGCGGGCCAGCGACTTCAAACAGTGCCCACTCCTGTACCGGTTCCGGGCCATCGACCACCTACCTGAGCCGTCGTCCACCGCCCAGGTTCGGGGTTCGGTCGTACACGGCGCACTCGAACAGCTCTACGCGCTGCCTGCGGTCAACCGTGGCGCGGACACGGCGGTGACGCTGGTGGGTCCGGCGTGGGACCGCGTGGTCGCCGAACAACCGGGGCTCGCCGACGAGTTCGCGCCAGAACTAAGAGCACAACTCCTCGACGAGGCCAGGGCGCTGCTCACCGGGTACTACCGGCTGGAGGACCCCACCCGGTTCGAGCCCGAATCATGCGAACAACGGGTCGAGGTCGAACTGTCCGACGGCACGCTGCTGCGCGGTTTCGTCGACAGGATCGACGTCGCGCCCTCCGGCGAACTCAGGGTCGTCGACTACAAGACGGGTAAGGCGCCGTCGGCCACCCGCGAACTTGCCGAGGCCAAGGCGATGTTCCAGATGAAGTTCTACGCGGTGGCAATACTGCGCTCGCGCAACGTGCTGCCGTCCCGCCTGCGCCTGCTCTACCTCGCCGACGGCCAGGTGCTGGACTACACCCCCGAGCTAGCCGAACTGGAGCGCTTCGAGAAGACGTTGATCGCCATCTGGCGCGCCATCCAATCGGCCGGTGCGACAGGCGATTTCCGCCCCAAGCCCTCGCGACTGTGCGATTGGTGTGCCCACCACGAGCATTGCCCTGTGTTCGGCGGAACACCTCCGCCGTACCCCGGATGGCCGGAGGCGTCGGCGCAGGTGGTGTCGGCGCACTCTGCGGGGTCAGCGGCGTGACCGACTGCCTGTACCGGCGGCTGCCGTCCGACGGCCCCTTGCCCGTCTTCGAAGCCACTGACGGCACCCGCAGCAATTGGGACCCCGAGATCCAGCACGGCTCACCGCCTTTGGCCCTGATGACCAAGGTCATCGAGGAGATGGCCGCCGATACCCCGCTGCGCATCGGACGGTTGACACTCGACATCCTCGGCGCGATACCCGTTGCGCCGCTGAAAGTTCGGGCGTGGACGGCACGTCCCGGCGCCCGCATCTCGCTGGTGTGCGCCGAGCTACTTCCGCTCGCGGACGCCCGTCCGGTCGCCCGAGTGGCGGCCTGGTTGCTGGCCACCAGCGACACCAGCGACGTCGCGACTGACCGTTATCCCCCAATGGTCGAGGGCGCATCGGTGCCCAATCCGCACACATGGCTGGGCGCCCCCGGGTACCTCGAGACGGTGACCTGGCGCAAGCAGGCAACCGCCGAAGACACGGCCGCCGAGGTTTGGATGAGCCCGCTGGTGCCCCTCGTGGACGCCGAACCAGTCACCGACGTCCAACGCCTCGCCATGGTGGTCGATTCGGCCAACGGCGCTGGGGCCGCGCTGGACCCGGCCGAATTCGTTTTCATGAACACCGACACCACGGTCCACCTTCACCGGCTGCCGACCGGCGCCGACTTCGGGCTACGGGCCAAGGCTTCGATCGGACCCGACGGCATCGGGGTGACCACCGCCGAGTTGTTCGATCGGCAGGGCTTCATCGGAACCTCCGCGCAGACCCTGCTCGTCATGCGGCGCTAGAGGTCTAGTCAGGCATATCCATTGCGATCTATATAGACGAACAGTAATATAGCGGCATGGACGTCTTCGAGGCGCTGGCCGAACCCAGCAGGCGCACGTTGCTCGACACCTTGCGAGATGGTGAACGCACGGCAGGCGAGCTCGTCGCCACGCTCCCCGGACTGACGCAGCCGACGGTCTCGCGACATCTTCGGGTGCTGCGCGAAGTCGGGCTCGTCGAGGTCCGCCCCGACGCGCAGCGCCGGATCTACGCGCTGCGCGCCGACGGCCTCGTCGCGATGGATGACTGGATCAGCCGGTACCGCCACTTCTGGACCGACCACTTGGACGCGTTGGAACAACACTTGAGCTCGACCTTCGAGGAGCCGACATGACCGACCGGAACGGAAGACTCACCGTCGACGGCGACCAGGCCGTGCTTCACTTCGAACGCACGTTGCCCTTCCCCGTCGAACAGGTGTGGGCGGCCATCACCGACCCTGCCCACCGGGACAAGTGGATGGGCAAGACCTCGATCGAGCCGCGACCGGGCGGGCTCATCACGACCGTGGCTTCTGGTCCGCCGTTGCCGCCCGATCAGAAGCGGATGACCGGCCGGATCCTGGTCTGGGACCCGCCGCGCGTATTCGAACACGAATGGAATCAACCCATCGTCGAACCCGGCGTGGTGCGCTACGAACTGCACGCCGACGGAGCGGGCACACTGCTGCGATTCAGTCACCGCGGGCTCAGTGTGCCGAATGCGACCGGCTTCCGCTCGGGCACCCACGCGTTTCTCGACCGACTCGAGGCCCTGCTCGCCGACGAGCCGATGCCCAACTGGGCGCAACGTTACGAAGCGATCGCCGGTGCTGCGCCGAGCACACCGAGAAGGGAATTGTCATGAGCATCGTCATCGCCTACCACTCGGGGTTCGGGCACACCGCCACCCTGGCCAACGCCGTGGCCGTGGGTGCCCGGGCAGGCGGGACCGACGTCTCGTTGATCGCCGTCGACACCATGTCCCAGTCGGATTGGGACGTGCTCGACGACGCGGACGCGATCATCTTCGGCAGCGCTACCTACATGGGCAACGTGTCGGCGGGATTTCAAGCCTTCGCCGAGCAGACCGGACGACGATGCCTCAACGGAGCATGGAGCGACAAGGTCGCCGCGGGCTTCACCAACTCCGGCGCCAAGAGCGGCGACAAATTGTCCACCTTGGTCTCGCTGGCCGTATTCGCCGCGCAACACCATATGCACTGGGTGAATCTCGGGCTCGGCGCAGGCTGGAACAGCGCTGGAGGGAGCGAGCACGACTTGAACCGGCTGGGCTTTTGGCTCGGCGCAGGCGCGCAGACCGACGTCGACGCGAACTCGGAGGACGTCCATCCGTCCGACCTCCGAACGTGCGAACATCTCGGACGTCGAGTGGCGATGGTCACCGCCGAGCTGATCGCCGGACGCGCTGTCGCACAAGCTAATCCAGCGGTTTCAGCTCCTGCAGCATGGTCGGAACCAGCTCACTGACGGTGGGGTGAATGTGCATGGTGCGCGAGATGGCCGTGTACGGAAGCTTGGCGGTCATCACGTCGAGGATGTCTTGAACGACCTCGTCGCCACCGACGCCGAGGATGGCGGCCCCGAGGATCTCTTCGGTCTCGGCGTCGACCACCACCTTCATGAAACCCTGGGTCTCGCCCTTCTCCACTGCGCGGCCGACCTTGGCCATCGGTCGCTTGCCCACCAACGCCTTTCGACCCGACGCGCGTACCTCGTCGACGGTAAGCCCGGCCCGACCCAACGGCGGGTCGATGTAAAGCGCGTAGGTCGTCACCCGGTCGCTGACACGGCGCGGATCGTCGTCGAGCAGATTGGCCGCGACGATCTCGAAGTCGTTGTACGACGTGTGGGTGAAGGCGCCCTTGCCGTTGCAATCCCCCATCGCCCAGATGTGGCCGACGTTCGTGCGCAACTGATCGTCGACCTCCACGAAGCCGCGCCGGTCGGTCGCCACGCCCGCGGCGTCCAGCCCGAGGTCGTCGGTGTTCGGCGCTCTGCCTGTCGCCACCAACAGGTGGGTCCCCACGATGGGGTCGGCGCCCTCCCGCGGATGCAACTCGAACCCGTTGTCCCGCTTAACTATCCGCATCGCCGTCGCCCCGAGGTGGACCTCGATGCCCTCCGCTTCGAGGATTTCCTTCACGGCAGCGGAGACGTCCTCGTCCTCCCTTGCGGTCAGCCGCGGGCCCTTCTCCACGACGCTGACCTTGGCCCCGAAGCGCCGGTACATCTGGGCGAACTCGAGCGCGATGTAGCTACCGCCGACGATGACCAGATGCTCGGGAAGCGTTGCGAGGTCCAGGATGCCGACGTTGGTGAGGAAGTCGACGTCGGAAAGCCCAGGGATGTCGGGGACGACCGCGCGGCCGCCGACATTCAGGAATATCTTGTCGGCTTCGAGGAGTTGGTCGTCGACCCGAATGGTATGCGGGCCCTCGAAGCGGGCGTGGCCGCGGATGAGCGTGCAACCCGCCATGCCCTCCAGCCACGACTCGACGCCGTGCCGATCGTCGAGCATCACCTTGTCCTTGCGGGCCTTGACCTTCGTCATGTCCACCGTGACATCGCCGGTCCCGATACCGAACTCGGCGCCGCGGCGCGCCACGTGCGCGGCATGGGCGCTGGCGACCAATGTCTTGGTGGGGATACAGCCGTAGTTGACGCAGGTGCCACCGACGAGTTTGCGTTCGATCACCGCGACGGTCTGACCGGCGTCCGTCAGTCGCCCGGCAAGCGGCGGCCCAGCCTGACCAGCGCCGACGATGATCGCATCGAATCTGGTTGCCGCGCCAGCCATCTAGCCGACCAGGGCGAGCGCCACGACGGCGAAACCGCCCAACACGGCGACTGCGTCCTCGGTCAAAGCGACGGGGAGGTCATGCCCATCGTTGGCGGCGACCAGGCGGCGGCGGGCGTGATAACCCGCGAGCGTTCCTAGCACAGCGCCGATGATTCCCGCGCCGATGCCAATGAACGTGTGGTGCCAGCCCGCTCCGATCACTGCCCCGGCAAACGCACCGGTGACGATGCGCGCCAGGAACTGCGGCGGAACCGTGCGACTAGGCGTGGACGGCAACTGATCCGTCACCAGCTCCACCACCAAGAGGATCGTCAGGACCGTGACCGTGATGGGGTGTCCGACCCAGTGCGCCCAGGTGCCATCCAACGGCAGCCAGCCCAGTGCCGCACCCCAGGCCACCACGGCCGGTGGAGTCAGCGCACGCAGGCCGGCGACCACGCCGATCAGTAGCGCAACGAGAAGGAGAAACGGAACGTGCGTCATGGCGACCCCTCGACCGGTCCAGTATTGACTGAAAACCTAGCACCCGAAGCAGTTCAGAAGCGGCAGAACCTGATGTCGGAGGCAAGGATTGCTTTCGCGCCGATGGCCGCCAACTGGTCCATGATGTCGTTGACGTCGCGGCGCGGCACCAGCGCACGGACCGCGACCCACGCCGGGTCGGCCAGCGGTGCGATGGTCGGCGACTCGAGTCCCGGCGTGACGGCGGTGGCTTGCTCGAGCACCGTCCGCGGGCAGTCGTAGTCGAGCATCAGGTACTGCTGGCCGAATACGACGCCCTGCACGCGACCGGCGAGCTGATCGCGTGCCGCGGCGGTTCCGGGATCGGGGTCGGCCCGTTCGATCAGCACCGCCTCCGAGTCGCACAACGCTTCGCCGAACGCGACGAGGCCGTGCAGGCCGAGCGTGCGGCCCGTCCCGACGATGTCGGCGATGACGTCGGCCAGACCCAGTTGCACCGAGATCTCTACCGCGCCGTCGAGTCGGATCACGGTGGCCTCAATGCCTCTGGCGGCCAGATCCTTTCGGACCAGGTTCGGGTATGCGGTGGCGATCCGCTTGCCTGCGAGGCCGTCGATCGCCCAATCGTGGCCCGACGGAGCGGCGTAGCGGAACGTCGACGAGCCGAAGCCGAGCGCAAGGCGTTCCTGCACGGGCGCATCAGACTCCGCTGCCAGGTCCCGTCCGGTGATGCCGAAGTCCAACTCCCCCGACCCGACATAGATCGCGATGTCCTTGGGCCTGAGGAAGAAGAACTCCACGTTGTTTGCGGGATCGACGACGGTCAGATCCTTCGGATCACGCCGCCGCCGGTAACCGGCTTCGGACAGGATCTCAGCCGCCGACTCGCTGAGCGCACCCTTGTTGGGGACGGCCACCCGCAGATTGCCGATCACAGTTTTGCGTACACGTCGTCGAGGGTCAGCCCACGGGCGATCATCAGCACCTGCGTCCAGTACAGCAACTGACTGAGCTCGCCTGCCAGCGCTTCGTCGCTCTCGTGTTCGGCCGCCAGCCAGACCTCGCCGGCCTCTTCGAGGATCTTCTTCCCCAACCCGTGGACGCCGGCGTCGAGCGCCGCAACGGTGCCGCTACCGGCTGGACGGGTGCGCGCACGCTCGCTGAGTTCGGCGAACAGAGCGTCGAAGGTCTTCACGGCACGCGATTGTTCCACGCTTACCGCAGCGAAGTCACGGCGGTTTCAGAGGACCGCCGTGACGCGGCCCGCCGTCAGGCGTTCGCCGCGGGCTTCGGCGTGGCAAGAATCTCGCCATGCATGTCCTCAAGTGAGACGCCCTTGGTCTCCTGCACCCAACGCCACACGAAGACGAACGACAGGATCGCGCAGAGGCCGTAGAACCCATACGCCAGACCCAGGTGGTTCCTCATCTCCGGGAAGGAAACCGTGATCGCCCAGTTGGCGGCCCACTGACCTGCCGCCGCCAAGCCCAGCGCGGCCGCCCGGATGCGGTTCGGGAACATCTCGCCGAGCAGCACCCACACCACCGGCCCCCACGACATTCCGAAGGCGACGACGAACAGGTTCGCGGCGATCAGTGCGATGACGCCGGACGCACCGTCGAGACTCGGCTTGCCATCGGCTCCGAGGGTCGCATTGGCGAAGATGACCGCCATGGTGATCAAAGTGACCGCCATGCCGGACGAACCGATGAGCAGCAGCGGTTTCCGACCGATCTTGTCGATCAGTGCAATGGCGATGAGCGTGGTCGCCACATTGATCACCGACGTGATCACCGTGTAGATGGCCGACTCGTCGGCGCTGAATCCCACCGCCTGCCACAGCACATTCGAGTAGTAGAAGATCACGTTGATGCCGACGAACTGCTGGAAGATCGAGAGGCCCAGCCCCACCCAGACGATCCCGTACAAACCGAAGAAGCTGCCGCCCGGCTTGCGCAGATCGCGCCACGACGGCTTGTCTTCGCGTTCCAGCGTCTCCTTGATGCGGTCGATGGTGATCTCGAGGTTCTTCTCGCCGAGCAACATCGTCAGCACCTTGCGCGCTTCCGGAATCTTGTGGCTGGCAACGAGATAACGCGGCGACTCCGGGATGGTGAAGGCCAGTCCGCCGTAAACGATCGCGGGGATCGCCATGACGAGGAACATCCAGCGCCAAGCCTCCATGTTGAGCCAGAGCACCTCGCCGGGGCCTCCCGCCGCCCTCTGCAGCAGCCAGTTGACGACGAAGGAAAGGAAGATGCCCGACACGATCGCGAGCTGCTGGAGGGAGCCGAGCCTGCCGCGGATGCGCGGCGGCGAGGTCTCCGCGATGTAGGCCGGGGCGATGACGGACGCGATGCCGACACCGATGCCGCCGACGATCCGGAAGAGCACGACGATCTCGACGCTGGGCGCCAACGCCGTGCCGATGGCGCTGACGAGGAAGAAGACCGCGGCGATCTTCATGACCGAGATGCGTCCGATGCGGTCAGCGATCCGGCCGGCGGACATCGCACCCGCCGCGGCACCGAGAAGCGCCGAAGCAACGGCGAAGCCCAATTCCGCGTTGCCGATGCCGAAGTCCTTCTGAATGGAGTCGACCGCACCGTTGATGACCGCACTGTCGTAACCGAACAGCAAGCCGCCCAAGGCGGCGACCGAGGCGATCCGTACGGCGGTGCCGCCCGACGAGAAGTCCTCGTCGGTAATTGCCGAAGCAGAGTCGTCGACGGGGGGTCCCTGACCAGCCATGAGGCGTCCTTTCGCGGCACTGCGTGAGGTGAATCACAGCCATTCAATCACCCGAACAGCCGCCACACAGCCGCTTCGTAGAACGGGGGCTCCAGCCGGCAGTAGCACCGCCCACGCCATAGGTGTTGTCGGTCAATGCATCTCACGTTGCCAACACCTGGCGAGGCAAACGGTCGCCGTCGGGACGTTTGCTGATCAACCGACGTTGGCGCCGTTACCAGTCCGCACCACTCGAAGTGCTGGTCGCTGAACCGGCTTCACCCGCGCGGAAGGACTCCGTCATCGAGCCGCGCGCTGAGTGCGGCGTGTATCCCGCGCAGGTCGGACGGGCTCAACCCGACGAGCGTCGTGATGTGTCTGCGCCGCGCACTGCCGGGGACCTCCACGTCGTTGGGCACCACGAGCACAGGACAGTCCGCGGACTCCGCGGCGACGCTTCCGGTGACGGAATCCTCGATCGCAAGGCATTGCGCCGGTTCGAACCCGAGCAGCTCGGCGGCGCTGAGGTAGACGTCCGGCGCGGGCTTGCCGTGCTGCACCTCGTCACCGCACACACTCACCGAAAAGTAGTGCTTACCAATGCTCTTCAACGCCTGCTCGGTGAGATCCCGACGCGTGTTCGTCACCAGTGCCATCGGAATGCCTTCGACGAGCAGGGCGTCGAGCAGTTCGCGCGCACCTGGCCGCCACGGCAGCCCCGCTTCGAAGAGCTCTCCCGTACGGACGTGTAGCCACTCCGTGGATTCGGCGATGGCGGCGGGGTCAGGATCGAGCCCGAGGTCGGCGTAGACCGTATCCATCACGCTCTTGGCGGAGCCCCCCACGGTGGACTCACGTACCTCGGCGGAAAGCACCCCGCCCAAGCGTGCGTAGAGCTCTTGCATGGAGATGTCCCAGAGCTTTTCAGAATCGACGAGGGTGCCGTCCATGTCCCAGAGCACCGCGCGCATGTGCTCCATTGTCTCATCGTCGGAGGGGTCACTGGCGCGGTGCCATGACGACCCTGCTGACTGGGGCACCAGAAAATATCGCCAGGCGCGTGGTGGATCATCTGATCACCTTGACCGCCAAGGACATCCGCGCGCTCACCGTCACACCGGCGAGGGTCGGTCTTCCCAATTCTGTGACAGCAATCACCGGATATCTTGGCAACCCCGATTCGTCGCGGGCGGCGCCGGTTACACGTCGTGTGCGGGTTGGGCTCAGTCCTCGGGGTTGTAGCCGAGGTTGGAGCCGAGCCAGCGCTCGGCTTCTTGCAAGGTCCAGCCCTTGCGCTTCGCGTAGTCGGCGACCTGGTCCTGGGCCAGCCGGCCGACCACGAAGTACTGCGACTGCGGGTGCGAGAAGTACCAGCCGCTGACGGCAGCACCGGGCCACATCGCCATCGACTCGGTCAGCTCGATGCCGGTCCGCTCCTTGACGTCCATCAACTCCCAGAGCGTCGCCTTCTCGGTGTGCTCCGGGCAGGCCGGGTAGCCCGGCGCCGGGCGGATTCCCACGTACTTCTCACCGATGAGCGCCTCGTTGTCCAGCTGCTCGTCGGGCTGGAATCCCCAGAACTCCTTGCGGACTCGTTGATGCATCCGTTCGGCGAACGCCTCTGCCAGGCGGTCGGCGATCGACTCGAGCAGGATCGCGTTGTAGTCGTCGTTGGCTGCCTTGAACTCGATGATCTTGTCCTGGCTGCCCAGCCCCGTGGTGACGGCGAAGGCGCCGACGTAGTCCCGGAGGCCCGTTTCTTTGGGGGCGATGAAGTCGCCGAGGCTCCGGTTCGGGATGCCGTCCCGGTGCTCGCCCTGCTGGCGCAGGTTGTGCAATGTGGTCAGCACCTCGGTACGGGTCTCGTCGGTGTAGACCTCGACGTCGTCGCCGCCGGGGCTGGCGTTGGCCGGGAAAAAACCGATCACCCCGTTGGCGGTCAGCCACTTCTCCTTGATCAGGGTGTCGAGCATCTCCTGGGCGTCGTCGTACAGCTTGCGGGCCGTCTCGCCCGAGACCGGGGTGTTGAGGATGTCGGGGAAGCGGCCCTTCATCTCCCAGGCGTTGAAGAACGGCTGCCAGTCGATGTACTCGCGAAGCTCGGCGACGTCGTAGTCAAGAAATTCTCGTACTCCCGTACCTTGCGCGGGCACCGGCGGCGTGTAGCCGTCCCACTCGATCGGCGTGCGGTTCGCGCGGGCCTTCTCCAGCGTCAGCATCGGCCGCTCGGTCTTCTGGGCGTGCCGTTCGCGCAGCGACGCGTAATCCTTCTCGGTGGCCTCCAGCAGGGCTGGACGCTGCTTGTCGTCGAGCAGCGCGGCCGCGACCGGCACCGAGCGGGACGCATCCTTGACCCAGACCACCGGACCGCTGCGACGCGGTGACACCTTCACCGCCGTGTGGGCGCGCGAGGTGGTCGCGCCGCCGATCAGCAGCGGGATCTCCAGCCCCTGACGCTCCATCTCGACGGCGAAGTTGACCATCTCATCCAGCGACGGGGTGATCAGGCCGGACAGCCCGATGATGTCCGCGTTGTGCTCCTTGGCCGCATCCAGGATCTTCTGGGCGGGCACCATCACACCGAGGTCGATCACTTCATAGTTGTTGCACTGCAGGACAACTCCGACGATGTTCTTGCCGATGTCGTGGACGTCGCCCTTCACGGTCGCCATGATGATCGTGCCGTTGGTGTCCTTGCTCGCGGCAGTGCCGTTCTGCTCCTTCTCCGCCTCGATGAACGGCAGCAGATAGGCAACGGCCTTCTTCATCACCCGGGCCGACTTCACGACCTGGGGCAGGAACATCTTGCCTGCGCCGAAGAGGTCACCGACGACGTTCATGCCGTCCATCAGCGGGCCCTCGATCACCTCGATCGGGCGACCACCAGCTTCGGAGATCTCGGCGCGCAATTCCTCGGTGTCGGTCTCGACGTCGGCGTCGATGCCCTTGACTAGGGCGTGCGTGATGCGCTCGCGGACCGGGAGAGATCGCCACTCGGCGGCAACCGGGTCCTCAGCCTTGTCCGCGCTGTTGAACCGTTCCGCGATCTCCAGGAGCCTTTCGGCAGCGTCCTCGCGACGGTTCAGGACGACGTCCTCGATTCGGTCCCGCAGTTCGGCGTCGATCGAGTCATAGGGCACCAGCGCACCCGCGTTGACGATGCCCATGTCCAGGCCGGCCTTGATGGCGTGGAACAGGAAGACCGCGTGGATCGCTTCGCGGACGGGGTTGTTGCCCCGGAACGAGAACGACACGTTCGAGATACCGCCGGAGATGTGCACCCCGGGAAGGTTGTCCTTGATCCAGGCGCAGGCCTCGATGAAGTCGATCCCGTACGTCGCGTGCTCCTCGATACCGGTCGCCAGCGCGAAGCAGTTCGGATCGAAGATGATGTCCTCGGCCGGGAAGCCGACCTCTTCGGTCAGGATCCGGTAGGCGCGCCCGCAGATCTCCTTGCGGCGCTCCAAGTTGTCGGCCTGACCCTGCTCGTCGAAGGCCATCACGACGACGGCGGCGCCGTACTTGCGGCACAACCGTGCCTCGCGGATGAACTTCTCCTCGCCCTCCTTCATGGAGATCGAGTTGACGATCGGCTTGCCCTGCACGTTCTTCAGGCCCGCCTCGATGACGTCCCACTTCGAGGAGTCGATCATCACCGGGACGCGGCTGATGTCCGGCTCGGACGCGATCAGCTTGGTGAACCGGTCCATCGCGGCAATGCCGTCGATCATGCCCTCGTCCATGTTGATGTCGATGACCTGCGCACCGACCTCGACCTGCTGCAGGGCGACCGACAGCGCGGTGTCGTAGTCCTCGGCTTTGATCAGGTTTCGGAACCGGGCGGAGCCGGTGATGTTGGTGCGCTCACCGATGTTCACGAACAGAGAGTCGTCGGTGATGTTGAGCGGCTCCAGGCCCGAGAGCCGGGTGGCCACCGGGATCTCCGGCAGCTCGCGCGGCGGCACGCCCCCGACGACCTTGGCGATCTCGGCGATGTGCGGGGGCGCCGTTCCGCAGCAACCACCGACCAGGTTGACCAGGCCGGCCTTGGCGAACTCGGCGATGTAGCCGGCCTGAGCCTCCGGGGACTCGTCGTACTCGCCGAAGGCGTTGGGCAAGCCTGCATTCGGGTAGCAGGAGACGAAGGTGTCCGCGATCCGCGCCACCTCGGCGATGTAGGGCCTCATCTCCGGCGCGCCCAGGGCGCAGTTAAGGCCGACTGCGAGCGGCTTCGCGTGTCTGATCGCGTTCCAGAACGCTTCGGTGACCTGACCGGACAAGGTCCGCCCGGAGGCATCGGTGATGGTGCCCGAGATGATCACCGGCCAGCGGCGTCCGCGGTCCTCGAACAGCGTCTCGAGGGCGAACACCGCCGCTTTGGAGTTCAGCGAGTCGAAGATCGTCTCGACGATGAGGAGATCAGAGCCTCCGTCGACCAGACCGTTCGCGGCTTCGAGGTAGGCAGCGACCAGCTGGTCGTAGGAGACGTTGCGGGCTCCGGGGTCGTTGACGTCCGGCGAGATCGACGCGGTCCGCGTCGTCGGGCCGAGGGCGCCTGCGACGTAGCGGGGCTTGTCCGGGGTGCTGAACTCGTCGGCGGCCTTGCGAGCCAGTGCGGCGCCCGCGTAGTTCAACTCGTAGGCAAACTCGTGCATGTCGTAATCGGAGAGCGACACCGCATTCGCGTTGAAAGTGTTGGTTTCGAGGATGTCGGCGCCCGCCTCGAGGTACTCGCGGTGGATCCCCGCGATGATCTGCGGCTGCGTCAAGTTGAGCAGGTCATTGTTGCCCTGAAGCGCGGTCGGCCACTCCATGAACCGTTCGCCACGGTAACCGGCCTCGTCCGGCCGGTCCCGCTGGATCGCCGTGCCCATCGCGCCGTCGATCACCATGATCCGCTGGCGCAGCGCTGCCGTCAGTTCGTCGGTGCAGTCGGGGCGGATGTTCGGCTCCAAGGCGTCCACGTAGGTTCCTTCCGTAACGGAAGGCGTCCTTAGCTCTGCCGAGCGTGGCGGATACCGGAAGGGGACTGGCCCCCCAAATAACCGTTGCAACGCCTCTCGACCAGAAAAGTCTACGTCGTCATTCCGATCGACGTCTGCGACGCCCAACTCGACGTCGCTACCGACCCCGACCCGCTTGGCGGCGTAGTCGCTCTTACCAAACACCTCCTCCGCCGACCCGCGCCGGGATGACGCTCGTAGGTACCACGCAGGGCTTACGCTGGCCTGGTGACAAACCTGCCCGATCTGCAGGACACCATCGTCGTGGCAGCCTTCGAAGGCTGGAATGACGCCGGTGATGCGGCCAGCGACGCGCTGGAACACCTCGACGCCATCTGGGAGGCCGAAACCATCGTCGAGATCGACGACGAGGCGTACTTCGACTACCAGGTGAACCGTCCCGTGATTCGCCAGATCGACGGCGTCACCCGCGAGTTGGTCTGGCCGTCGATGCGGATCTCGCACTGCCGCCCGCCCGGCAGCGACCGCGACATCGTGCTCATGCACGGGGTCGAGCCGAATATGAGATGGCGCACATTCTGCGCCGAACTGTTGGCCATCGCCGAGAAACTCAACGTCGACACCGTGGTGATCCTCGGCGCCCTGCTGGCCGACACCCCCCATACCCGCCCCGTGCCCGTGTCGGGCGCCGCCTACTCCCCCGAATCGGCCAAGGCCTTCGGCTTGGAGGAGACCCGGTATGAGGGGCCGACCGGGATCGCGGGCGTGTTCCAGGACGCGTGCGTCGCAGCGGGTATCCCGGCAGTCACGTTCTGGGCCGCGGTTCCGCACTACGTCTCGCAACCACCGAACCCGAAGGCCACCGTCGCGCTGCTGCGGCGAGTCGAGGACGTGCTCGACATCGAGGTCCCGCTGGCCGATCTGCCGAGTCAGGCCGAGGAGTGGGAGCAGGCGGTCACGGAGATGACGGCAGACGACGAGGAGATCGCCGAATACGTGCAGTCGCTCGAGGAACGCGGGGACGCGGAGGTCGACATGACCGAAGCGCTCGGCAAGATCGACGGCGATGCACTGGCTGCCGAGTTCGAGCGCTACCTGCGTCGCCGCGGGCCGGGCTTCCGCGGGTAGTAGCGGCCGTCAGCTGGCTAGCGCCTTGGCGGCCGCGCGCTCCAGGTAACGGGCCTTCGAGTTCTCGAACTTGGCCGACTCGGATTCCATGTGCGCGACGAACACTGCGAGTTCGTCCCGCAACCGCAGACCCTCGCCGGTGAAGTCGTCGCGCTCGAAGACCCGCCAGTACCGGAGCACCGGCAGCAGCACGTCATCGAGATGCTGGCGCAGGTCGTATATACCGCTGACTGCGATCTTGACGGCGTTGCGGCGGAAGTTGGGTATCGCGGCGCCCGGCATCTGAAAGGTGGCCAGGATTCGGCAGATCGCGCGCATCATCCGGTCGGGCGCAATGTCCAGAGCGGCGGAGGCGATGCCGCGGTAGAAGATCATGTGCAGGTTTTCGTCGGCGGACACCCGCTTGAGCAGCTGGTGGGCGATCGGCTCGTCGCACGCCGTGCCGGTGTTGCGGTGTGACACGCGCGTGGCGAGCTCCTGAATCGTGACGTAGACGAGCGTATCCAGCATCGACTCGGAGCCGACCGTGCCTTGTCCCTGTTGGCCGGGACTGAAGCCCGCCGTGACCTGGAGCATCCTGGCCCGTTCCAGCTCGACCGGATCGACGGCCCTGGTGACCACCAGATAGTCGCGGAGCGCGATGCCGTGCCTGTTCTCCTCAAGGGTCCAGCGATTGACCCAGGCTCCCCAGGCGTCGTCGAGGTTGAAGTGCTCGGCGATGGCGCGGTGATACGACGGCAGGTTGTCCTCGGTGAGCAGGTTGGTGATCATCGCGATCCGAGCCACCTCGGAGAGCCGGGACTGGTCGGGGTGCCAATCCTGTCCCCCGGCGGTGCCGAAATTCCGGCCGTCCGACCACGGTACGTAGTCGTGGGGGTTCCAGTTCTTGGCAGCGGCGAGATGCAGATTCATGCCTGCCTCGGCGACGGGTGCGAGCTCCTTCAAGAGTTGGAGGTCACTGATTGGTCTTGCCGCCATGCTTGGTTGACACCTGCGTCCCGTGGTCCGTAATCGGCCCGCGACCGTTTGGTGCATCGCGATGTATTGCGTGCTTAGGCTACCTCAGTAGCCCGCCAAACCTCGGGACGCGCACGTCAGGCCTTCACCGGCTGGGGGGCCTTCCACGTTCCGTTCAACGCATCGGGCTTCGGCCAGTAGAGCCGCAAGACGACCTGGAACGGCCCCTTCGGCGCGGGCAGCCAATTGGCCGCCTTGTCCGGGCCCGGCGACTCGTTCTGGAGGTAGAGCGTGATGCCGCCGTCGGGATCCTTGATCAGGCTGGACTCCATCGGGGAGTTGATGAGATAGCGATTCAGCGGATTTACTACCAACAGGCTCTGCGGCAACTCGTACATCGTCAGCGACCAGAACGCGTTCACGGGCGGCAACTGGCCCGAGGCGAAGTGGTAGGTGTACTTGTCCGCCCCGGTGAGCGCCTGGCCGGTCGAGTCCGTCGCCGATCCGGGGTAGATGGCCTCCGCGGCGGTGTTGCCGTAGATGCCGAATGCGGCGCCCGCCATGCGGTAGAGGTAATTGCCCTTGAGGTCGTCGGCGGTGCCGAAGAATTGGGCCGAGCCGACCTTCCCGGTGTCGACCTGATCCTTCTTGAGCCCGTCCAGTTCGGCCCACGCGTCGGCCATGCCCCCTTCGATTGCCGCTCGCGACTCGGGGCTCAGTTTGTCGGCGTCGAACGAACCGTCCGGCCCGATCCCGATGGTGGCGAACCGCGCCCGCAGGTCCTTCTCGGAGGGCACCGTCGGTGCGAACTTCAGCGCGAAGTCGAGGATGTCGAAGAACTGCGGCGACGTCTTCTCCTGGTCCCTGCTCAACGGTGGCACGAAGTCGATGGGAGGCGCGGGCGGCGGCGGAGGTTGATTCAGGAAGGCCGAAAGCGGCGTGACCTGGTAGCCATCCTGAATCTTCTTGACGTTGTCGAGGTCGGACGGACCCAGCAGCTGGGTGCGATAGAGCACCATGGCCAGGTCGGTGTCGCTGCGTATCACCTTGTCGATGCCTGCGGGTTGCTCGCCCTTCCAATTCGGTCCCACCAGAAGGTATTTCCCGCCGCCGTTGCCGGTGGTCCGGCTACCGACGTAGTCGAAGTTATAGGTGTAGAGATCGATGAACTGCAGCGAGTAGTAGCGGTCCTGCTCGATGGGCGGGACGGTCAACACCAGCGGTTCGGCGCGGAGGTCGGCCCCGACGGCCGAGTACGGCGTATCGGAGTTCGGGGTTTGAATGGTGGTGTCGGCGGGCGTGTAAACCCTTGCGGTGTTGTGGATCTGGTTCCAGTCGCCCTTGTACTCGGGATCATCGGAGTTGACGAAGTAGGAATACATGACCCGGTAGTTGTCGACGATCGGGAAGCCGTATACGTAGGCGTCCTTGGCGATCGCGCGGGCATCCTGTGGACTGACCGGGGCCGAAGCCGGCGGTGGCGGTGTCGAACTGACCGCCTGTGGCGACTGCGGCTTCGTGCAGCCGACCGCCAACACGAGCAGTGCCGCGGCGACGACGAGTCTGCGCATCATCACTTCTCCAGCGCCTCGGTGCGTGCGCTCATCGAGCGTCCGAGTGCAGCCACCTCGGCGTCCATCTTGGGCAGTAGCTCGGGCACGTGCTTGAGCGTGGCCGATTCGCCGATCGGCGATGCGAGAAGGGGTTTCAACCATCGCAACAGCCCAATCCATTGCGGGCAGTCGACGTGGCGCTTACGCGCTTCGATGCCCTTCACGAACAGCTCAGCACACTTCTCGACCGACGTGGTCTTGCCCAACGGGCCTGGCAGCCTTGCCAACATCTCCTTGAAGGCAGGCGAGTCGGCCTTCCCTTCGCGGACCAGCGGCGTGTCGATCCACAACATGTGCGCCGATCCAACATCAACACCCCGATGGGCGACCTCAAGGCGCAACGCGTTGGCGAAGTGTTCGGTGGCGGCCTTCGATGCGTCGTAGGGCGCCATGCCCGGGGCCGCCGCGTAGGCCGCCGCGGACGACACGATAAGCACGTATCCGCGCCGCTCGAGCACCGACGGCAGCGCGGCCCTCACGGTGTGGAACACCCCGACGACGTTGACGTCGATGAGGGTCTGGAAGGCCACCGGATCGACACCAAGTACCGAGCCTGCCGTGGCGATCCCTGCGTTCGCGATGACGACGTCGATCCCGCCGAACTGTGCGACGCCCTTCTCCACCGCTTTCTGCATGGCCGCCAGGTTCCGCACATCGGCGACGGCGGTCAGCACCCGCTCGTCACCGAATCGCGTTGCGACCTCTTTGAGCCGGCCCTCGTCGAGGTCGGTGAGCACCAGTTTCGCGCCCTTGGGATGCAGTCGGCCTGCCACTTCGGCGCCGATGCCATTGGCGCCCCCGGTGATCAGCACGACTTTCCCGTGTATAGAACCCATAGCCAGGAAACGTACTCCACCGCGACCACGGCGGGTCGATGTGGCGCGCTACAGCTGGATGCCGAGCAGTGCGTCGACCGCCGTCGCTACCAGGGCTGGCGCGGCGACGTCGTGGCCGCCGTAGGTGAGCGCATCGGTGCTCCAACCATCAAGTGCCGCAAAGGCTTTAGGAGTATCGAGGTCGTCCGCGAGGTAGCGGCGCACCCGGGCGAGCACGTCCTGAGCGTCAGGGCCGGAGTCCAGCGAGGTGGCCGAACGCCAGCGCTCCAGCCGGGCGTGGGCTTCGGCCAGCACCTCGGCACTCCACGATCGATCCTCGCGGTAGTGGCCGGCGAGGAGCCCCAGTCGAATCGCGGCTGGATCGACGCCGTCGGCGCGCAGTCCGGATACCAACACCAGGTTGCCGCGACTCTTGCTCATCTTGTGGCCGTCCCAGCCGATCATGCCGGCGTGCACGTAATGGCGCGCGAATCGCCGCTCCCCCGTGACGGATTCGGCGTGGGCGGCCGAGAACTCGTGGTGCGGAAAGATCAGGTCGCTGCCGCCGCCCTGCACGTCAAGGCCTGTGCCGATGCGATCCAAGGCGATCGCGGCGCACTCGACGTGCCAGCCCGGCCTGCCCGGGCCGAACGGCGACGGCCAACTCGGCTCGCCGGGACGTTCGGCAAGCCAGAGCAGGGCATCGAGTTCGTCGCTCTTGCCTGGCCGCTTGGGGTCTCCACCACGCTCGGCGAACAATCGCGACATCGTCTCGCGGTCGTAGCCGGACTCGTAGCCGAATTGCGCGGTGGCATCCGCCCGGAAGTACACGTCGGGGTATTCGGCGTCATCCACGACGTACGCCGCCCCGGAGGCGAGCAGCTTCTCCACCACCTCGACCACCTCGGCGATGGCCTCGGTGGCCGCCACGTAGTCATGCGGCGGCAGCACCCGCAGCGCAGCCATGTCCTCGCGGAACAGTTGCGTTTCCCTGTCCCCCAGCGCCCGCCAGTCGATGCCGTCGCGGGCCGCCCGCTCGAACAACGGGTCGTCGACGTCGGTGATGTTCTGCACGTAGTGCACGCGATGGCCGGAATCCAGCCAGACCCGGTGAACCAGGTCGAAGGTCAGGTAGGTGGCCGCATGGCCGAGATGGGTGGCGTCGTACGGGGTAATTCCGCACACGTACATGGTCGCCAGCTCGCCTGCGGACACCGGCCGTACCTGGCGGTCGGCGCTGTCGTAGAGCCTCAGCTGTGGACCCATACCGGGCAGCTCCGGAACGCTCGGCGCGGGCCACGATTGCATGGCGTCGACTCTAGGGGGTTGCATCAGCAGGTCGTCCCGATGGTGGCTCATCGAAGAGGGTGACAACGCGCGGCCCCATTACATTCCCGAAGCGCGGTACTTCAGTACGCCGAGCTGATCGCATCGAGCAGCACTTGCGCCAGTTCCGGCCGGCACATCAGGAAGTCGGGCAGGTACGGATCACGCTGGTTGTAGATGAGCGGTGACCCGTCGATGCGCGACGCGTGCAGCCCGGCCGCCAGCACGACGCCCGCCGGTGCCGCGGAATCCCATTCCCATTGGCCGCCTGCGTGCACGTAGGCATCGACGTCACCACGGACCACCGCCATGGCCTTGGCGCCGGCCGAACCGATCCCGACCAGCTCCACATCCAATTGCTTGCGCAGCCACCACAGGATGGGCGGCGGCCTGTTGGCACTGGTCGCGATGACGATCGGGCCTTCGGCGCGCGGTGGCGGAGCCGTCACGGTGTCGGTGCGAAACAGCTCGCCGACGGCGGGTAGTGCGACCGCCGCGTCGGTGATGGTTCCGGCAGGCCCGCCGGTGCGCTGCCAGAGCGCGATGTGGACCGCCCAGTCGACGTGCCCGCGCTTCGAGAACTCCCAGGTGCCGTCGACGGGGTCGACGATCCAGACGCGGTCGGCGTGCACGCGGGACAGGTCGTCGACGGCCTCCTCGGAGAGCACGGCGTCCTGTGGTCGCTGCTCGTGGAGCCTGGCCAGAATCAGCTTGTTGGCAATGGCGTCCCCGGCGTCACCGAGCTCGTACGGGTCGTAGTAGCCGACCTCTTCGCGCACTCTCAGGAGTAGCTCACCGGCCTCCTGCGCCACCTCCGCGGCCAGCGCCGCATCGGTCACTTAGGGGTGGCGCCGGGAGCACGCACCACCATGGGCACCGCAGGGAAGTAGGCGGCCATCTCCGACCGACAACGACGCAGCGCGGCCGTGCCGTAACCGCGGTGACGGTAATCGGGGTGAATCCAGATCCGCACGTTCACCTCCCCGCCGAGCAGTTCGCCGAAGACCATGCCGACCTTGTCGTCGTGTTCCTCGGCGACCAGCCAGACCGCCTCTTCTGCGGACACGCGCGCGACGGCCGCGCGCAGCTCCTCGTCGAGGTCGCCCGCGGGCCTGCCCGAGCCGTCTCCGGTGGCCCCGACGTCCTGCGTGCGCGCGGCGAAGAGGTCCCGATCCACGGCCGCGGAGAAGACCCGCAGCGCCAAGCTCTCGCCAGAACTGGCCGGACGCTCGCCGAGGGTGAAGCTGAGCTGCTTGTTGAGGTCGTCGAGCTCTTTCGCGATCTGACGGCGGGAATCCCTGGTCAGCTGGGCGAACGAGATGGCCATCACGGCCTCGCCACCGATCTTCGACGTGCCGAGTAGCTGGGCGATCGCATCGACGGCGGATGCGTTGTCGTCGGCCTCGACGATGACGTCGAGCACTTCGTGGCGACGGTCGAGAGCCTTCTGCAGAGCATCGGCGATCTCGCGGCGGGCGGCGGCACGGTCGTGATCAGTCATGACGACGAGCGTAGATCACCGAGGCAAAAGAGGCAGTCAGAATGCCGGCCACGGGATGGGGCGGCGTCGGTCCGGTCCGGGCATCACTGGATTGTCAAGCAGGCCAACGGCTCTGGCATACAGTGCGTCGATCTCGCGTGGGGTGATGTGGAGCCGCAGCACCTCCTCGAGGTCGGCGCACAGCGCATCTCTCAGGGCTCGGACGTCGCCCAAGGTGTCGTCATCGACCGGCTTACCCGCCCAACCCCACAGCACCGTGCGCAGCTTGTCCTCGGTATGGAGGCTGACGCCGTGGTCGACGCCGTAAACCGCACCGTCGACACTCGTCAGGATGTGGCCCCCCTTGCGGTCGGCGTTGTTGATCAACACGTCGAACACCGCCATCCGGAACAGCCTGGCGTCGTCGGCGTGAACCAACGTCACCTCATCGCCTGCGTAGTCGTAGGCCTGCAGGATCGGCAGATACCCGGGAGGTATCGCCCCTGCGGGCAGCAGGTCGACCAGGTCGGGCCCGGCCTCGGGTTCGTCGCCAACCTGATCACCGGGCTGGTCGACCCAACTCTGCAGCATCCCCGGGCCGGCTGGCCCGTCGCGAATAATGGTGTAGGGCACGATGTTCCAGCCCAAGTGCGCCGAAACCAAGTATGCAGCGAGCTCTCGACCCGCCAGGGTGCCGTCGGGGAAGTCCCACAGCGGCGCCTCCCCCGCGATCGGCTTGTATACGCAATGCCCCTGGCGGTCACCGAGGTTGGCCTCGCACAGGAAGGTGGCGTTGCTCGCGGAGCGGATGCGCCCGATGACGGTCAATTCACCGTCGCGCAGCACCTCGCCGGGGCCATCTCGCTCCGCAGTGCGGTCAGGCTTCGGGGTCATCGTCGTCGGACCCCGTCCAGGCGCCGCGCCGGTAGCCATTGGCGCGCACGCAGATGTGCCCCTCCGGATCGAGAGGTTCGTCACACAGCGGGCAGGGCGGTCGTCCAGCCGAGATGACGCGGTTGGAGCGCGCCGCGAACTGCTGGGCCGACTCCGGCGTGAGGAACACCCGCACCGCGTCGGGGCCGTCCTCGGCGTCGTCGAGCACCACCGAAGCGTCGAATTCCGTCTCCGAGACCGCGAGCAACTCGACCACGACGGTCTGAGCCTCGGAGTCCCAGCCCAGCCCCATGGTTCCGACCCGGAACTCGGCGTCGACGGGGGTGACCAGCGGGCTCAGATCCTCGATGTCGCCGGTGTCGGGTGGAATCGGGGTGCCGAACCGGCGATTGATCTCCAGCAGGAGCGCCGCGATGCGTTCGGCGAGCACGGCGACCTGCTGCTTCTCGAGGATCACCGAAATGATCCGCTTCTCGTGCACGGCCTGCAGATAGAACGTCCGGTTGCCTGGCTGCCCAACGGTCCCGGCCACGAAGCGGTCGGGTGAGCGGAAGACGTGAATCGAACGGGTCATGGCGAATTCCAAAATACCGGTAGAGGCACCGCAGCCGTAAACCCAGCGGCGGTGCCGTCAGTCGGTCGTCCCGCCCACGACCGCATCTCCACTCGGCTCCGGCTTGGCCGTCAGGGCAGCCGTCAACGCGGAGCCGGTGTGATTGACGTGCATGACGAACGGCCTCTGCGCCGTGTACCGAATCACACTCATCGAGGCTGGATCGGCGGTGATCCGTTGAAAACTGTCCAAGTGGGCGCCGAGCGCGTCGGCGACGATCGCCTTGATGACGTCGCCGTGCGTACAGGCCACCCACAGTGCGTCGCCGCCGTGCTCTTCGGCAAGCCTGCGATCGTGTTCGCGCACGGCGCAGACGGCGCGGGCCTGAACGTGCGCCAGCGCCTCGCCGTTCGGGAAGATCGCGGCGCTTGGCTGCTGCTGGACGACGGTCCACAACGGTTCCTTGAACAGCTCGCCGATCTTGCGGCCGGTCCACTCGCCGTAGTCGACCTCCGATATCCGCTCGTCGACGACGGGTTCCAGGCCAAGGGCGGCGGCCAGCGGTGCCACGGTCCGCTCGCAGCGCAGCAGCGGCGAGCGCACGATCGCCTTCACGGGCAATTCGCCGATTCGGTCGACGATGGCGGCCGCCTGTTCGCGCCCACGGTCGTCGAGGTCGACGCCCTCAGACCGGCCGGCCAGCGTATGGGCGGTGTTGGACGTGGAGCGCCCGTGTCGGAGCAGGATGACCGTCACTGCGCTGCAACCACTCCCGTGCCGAGCAGGACAAGCAGGACGACACCGAGGATCACCCGGTAGCCGACGAACCAGTACATGCCGTGGCGCACCAGGAATTTCAGGAACCACGACACCGCCGCGAGGCCGATGACGAACGCGATGACGACGGAGACCGCCAGTTGCGGGCCAGTCGCACTCAGACCCTTGCCGTCGGGGTGGAACGCATCGGGCAACGAATACAGCCCGGATGCGAGCACCGCGGGAATCGCGAGCAGGAAGCCGAACCGCGCCGCCGCCTCGCGCTTCTGGCCGAGGAACAGTCCGGCGCTGATCGTGGCACCCGACCGGGACACGCCAGGGACCAAGGCGAGGCACTGGGACAACCCGATGAGGACGCTGTCGCGCCAGGTGAACGCTTCGATAGGGCGAGTCTGCTTGCCGTAGTACTCGGCAGCGGCGATGACGGCGGAGAACACGATCAATGCGGTCGCGATGATCCAGAGATTGCGGACGTCGTCACGGATGTAGTGCTTGAAGATCAGTCCGGCCGCCCCGATCGGGATGGTGCCGATGATCACCCACCACCCCAGCCAGTAGTCGGACGTCCGGCGCGCGGCGTCGAAGAGCCCGCCGAACCACGCCTTCAGGATCCGGCCGATGTCGCGGGCGAAGTAGATCAAGACGGCGAGTTCGGTGCCGAGCTGACTGACGGCGGTGAACGACGCGCCCGCGTCGTCGGCGAAGAAGACCTGGGACACGATCGCCAGGTGGCCCGACGACGACACCGGCAGGAACTCCGTCAGGCCCTGGACCACGGACAACACGATCACCTGGAGCCATGACATGTCCATCACGCCGACGACCGTACCGTGGGCAGGCTGTCAGCGTGCTGAGCGCGGCACCGGTTGTGCGTCGGCAACGGCGTCGCGCACGACGGCGACGAGACTGCGTTCATCGGTGACGTCGACATAGGCCAGGTTGCGGGTTGCGACGGCCACTACGTCCTCGCTCTGCGGGACCGGTCCCGCGACGTGCGGCCGGTAGAGCTCGACCGCGAGCGTCTGCCGCTCGACGTGGAAGGAGAACGTGCGTCCGTCTCCGACCTGGCCGAACCCACTGGCGTGCATTCCCGTCGAAATGTCTTCGATTTCAAACTCTTCGCCTGCTACGTCCCTGTCCGCCATGAGCGTCATTCGTCGCACCATACCTTCGGGCCGGTACGTGAGCGTGCCTAAACTGGCCATTCGATTGACGTACCCGCCATCTGCCGAAAGTTACCCTTTGCCACCGCACGCAAAACACGCCAGTCGGCTAGCTCACAGCAGCCTGGCGCTTGTGATGATCGTTGCTGCCGTAGCGTGTTCGAAGCACTCAAACGACGCGCCGCCCCCCACGATCGCCCCCGCCTCCGCCGCCGTGTCACCGCCGGTCCAGACGCCTGTCGACGGCGTCGTTCGCCCGCTCGGCGGACCCGGTTTGACCTGCGTGTTCGACGAGGCGACAGCGACTTTGGTCGTGCTGTCCGGACCGTCGAGTGGGACGTCGACGATCACCACCTTCCCGGCGAGCGGCGCGCCGCGCAGCGTTGCGCTGCCGTCGGGGGCCACTGCCTTGACCGGCGACGGCCACGGCACGGCCTATCTGGCGGCACCGGGTGGGTACCTGCGCTTCGACGTCGCCCGCGGCGTAGTCGAACGCCACGACGTACCCGGCCAGCAGGGCACCGACTTCACCGCGATCACGCGCCGCGCCGACGGACGACTTGCGCTCGGTAGTGCCGACGGCGCGGTCTTCACGCTTGCCGCCGACGGGAGCGTCGACGCCCAACTCAAGATCTTCGCCCGGGTCGATGATCTTGTCGCACAAGGCGATACGGTCTTCGTGCTGGACCGCGCGCAGACGTCGGTGACCACCGTCGAACCCAGCGGCACGAAGGCCCAACACGCGTTGCGGGCCGGAGCGGGCGCCACCAACATGGCGCTCGATCCCGATGGTCGGGTGCTGGTGACCGATACCCGCGGCGAGCAGCTGCTGGTGTTCGGTTCCGACCCCCTGATACTGCGACAGCAGTATCCGGTGCGCGGCGCGCCGTACGGGGTCGCGGGTTCGGCGAGGTTGGCCTGGGTGTCAGAGACCGCAACCAACAGCGTCGTTGGTTACGATCTGGCCACCGGCATCCCCGTCGAAAAGGTGCGTTATCGAACCGTGCAGCAACCGAACTCCCTGGCCTTCGACGATGAGAGCGGCACCCTGTACGTGGTGTCGGGCTCGGGAGCGGGCGTGCAAGTCATCGCAGGGGCGGGACGACTGCCATGACCGCCATCCAGCGTGGCCGGATGCCTGCGGGCTGGGAAGGCGACCTATCCGACGAATACGAGTGGGTGCCGCTTCGGCTGCCACCGGACGTCACGCGATTGTCGGCGTCCATACGGTTGTCGATTGAGGCGGAGTATCGCGGCTGGGAGCTCACGCGGGTGCGCCTGTACACCGACGGCAGTCGGCGAGTCTTGCTGCGCCGCAAGAAAACCAGTGCCGACCGACCGTCCATCGATCAGCCTGCGATGTGATGGCGGCCGCATCCTGATGTACCGCGCGCTGAGCAAGATCCTGTTCCTGGTTCCGCCCGAACGCATTCACACGTGGGTGTTCGCATTCCTGCGTGCGGTCACCACGGCTGGCCCGACGCGCCGCACCTTGGCACGGTGGCTGGCCCCGCACGACCCGGTGCTCGAATCAACCGTGTTCGGCGTGCGATTCCCCGGCCCGCTCGGGCTCGCCGCCGGGTTCGACAAGAACGGTACGGGCCTGAACACATGGGGCGCATTGGGTTTCGGGTACGCCGAGGTCGGAACCGTGACGGCAGTGGCTCAACCAGGAAACCCCAAGCCGCGGATGTTTCGACTGGCCGACGACCGCGCCCTGCTCAACCGGATGGGGTTCAACAACCACGGGGCGGGCGAGCTCGCGCTGCGCCTGACCCGCCACACTTCCGAGGTGCCGATCGGGGTGAACATCGGCAAGACGAAGGTGACGCCCGCTGAACACGCCGTTGCCGACTACGCCGAGAGCGCAGCACTGGTCGGTCCCCTGGCCGCCTTCCTGGTGGTCAACGTCAGCTCCCCGAACACCCCCGGATTGCGTGACCTTCAGGCCGTGACGTCGCTGCGGCCCATCCTGGCCGCAGTCCGGGCTCAGACGACGACCCCGGTGCTCGTCAAGATCGCACCCGATCTCTCCGATCCCGACATCGACGAGATTGCCGATCTTGCAGTCGAACTGGGACTCGACGGGATCGTCGCCACCAACACCACTGTGTCCCGCGCCGGGCTCGTCACCCCGGATGTGGACGACCTGGGTGCGGGTGGCATCTCTGGACGTCCGGTCGCGCAGCGTTCGGCTGAGGTGCTGCGCAGGCTCTACAGGAGGGTCGGCGACCGGCTGGTGCTCGTCAGCGTCGGCGGCATCGAGACCGTCGACGATGCGTGGGACCGCATCACTTCGGGCGCCTCGCTGCTCCAGGGCTACACCGGGTTCATCTACGGCGGCGGCTTGTGGGCCAAGCACATCCACGACGGCCTGGCCCTCCGCCTGCGCGAGGGTGGGTTCGCGTCGCTGGCCGACGGGGTGGGCTCAGCTGCCCCCCGCGAGGACTAGCTCTGCTCGTAGGTGCCGTGGATGACTGCGCGCGCGATCGCGTGGCCGAACAGGTTGAAGCCGAGGTACGCGGGCGTGGCCCCCTCCGGAAGGTCGAGCTTCTCCACGTCGACGGCGTGCACGGCGATGAAGTAGCGGTGCGGTCCGTGGCCGGCGGGCGGGGCGGCACCAATGAACCGCTTCAGGCCCGCGTCGTTCGCCAACGTGAGTGCGTCGCCAGGGAATCCGCTCTGACTGCCGTCGCCGACGCCTGCTGGCAGCTCCGTCACCGTGGCGGGCAGGTTGGCCACCGCCCAGTGCCAGAAGCCCGACGCCGTCGGGGCATCGGGGTCATAGACCGTCACGGCGAAGCTGCGCGTGGTCTCGGGGAAGCCCGACCAACTGAGCTGCGGCGAGACGTCCGATCCCCCCGCGCCCATGATGCCGCTGACTTGGTCGTTGCCCAACGGTTGGCCGTCGGTTACCGACTCGGAGGTCAGGGTGAAGCCGGGCAGTTTCGGAAGGTTGTCATACGGGGTGCTCATTGGATCCTCTCAGTTGATCTGGCGGTGGTGAATCAGCAGTGCAGCAGGAAGTGTTCGAGCACCTCTGTCCCGAACGTCAGCGACTCGACGGGTACCCGCTCGTCGACTCCGTGGAACAGGGCCGCGAAGTCCAGTTCGGGCGGCAGGCGCAGCGGAATGAATCCGAAGCAGCGGATACCAAGGCGGGCAAAGTGTTTCGCATCAGTTCCACCGGACAGCATGTAGGGCACGATGCGCGCATCGGGATCCACCGTCAACAGCGCAGCGTTCATGGCGTCCACCAGGTCACCGTCGAACGTCGTCTCGTATGCCGGCAGCGAGGTGATCCACTCGCGGGTGACGTCGGGGCCGATGAGCTCGTCGATCGTCGCCTCGAATTCCGCTAGGCGCCCCGGCAGGACCCGGCAGTCCACCGTGGCCTCGGCGGTGCCGGGGATGACGTTGGCCTTGTAGCCGGCCTTGAGCATCGTCGGGTTGGCCGAGTCGCGCATCGTGGCACCGACGATGCGGCCGATCGGCCCCAGCTTGGCGATGGTCCCGTCCAGGTCGGGCGACTCCGGGTCGAAGGCGTGCCCAGTCTCCTCGCCGACGGCGGTCAGGAACTGCGCGACCGGGTCGGTCAGCACCAGCGGAAACCGATGTCCGCCGAGCCGCGCGACGGCTCCCGCGAGGATGGTGACGGCGTTCTCGTCGTGCACGAACGAGCCGTGCCCGGCCCGGCCGTGCGCGGTGAGGCGCATCCACTGCATGCCCTTCTCGGCCGTCTCGATGAGGTAGAGCCGCTTCTCGCCGCCGTCGCGGCGCGGCACCGTCAGCGAGAAGCCGCCGACCTCGCCGATGGCCTCAGTGATGCCCTCGAAGAGGTCCGGCCGATTCTCGACCAGCCACCCGCAGCCGTACTTGCCGCCGGCCTCCTCGTCGGCGACGAAGGCGAACACCAGGTCCCGCGGCGGCACGATCCCAGCGCGCTTGAAGTGCCGCGCGACCGAGATCATCATGCCGATCATGTTCTTCATGTCAATTGCGCCACGTCCCCAGACGTAACCGTCGGAGACCGCTCCCGAGAACGGGTGCACGCTCCAGTCCGCGGCCACGGCGGGCACCACGTCTAGGTGGCCATGGATCAACAGCGCACCGCGGCCGGGGTCAGCGCCGGGAAGTCGGGCGAAAACGTTTCCGCGCCCAGGTGCGCCGGACTCGAGGTACTCGGTCTGGTAGCCGACCTCCTCGAGCTGCTGGACCACCCAGCGCGCGCACTCCTCCTCGCCCGCGGTGGTCTCCAGCTCGCCGGTATTGGAGGTATCGAACCGAATCAGGGTGCTGACGAGTTCGACGACCTCGTCGCGAGCCGGGGAAGAATGAGTCACGGTCACCATTCGTACCATTGCACGGACAGCCTGGTTTGGGTCCAGGCACCCCGTTCGGTTAGCCTTAATCGCTCTTGTCCGAGTGGCGGAATGGCAGACGCGCTAGCTTGAGGTGCTAGTGCCCTATTAATGGGCGTGGGGGTTCAAGTCCCCCCTCGGACACAACCAGCGACACGACTCAGGTCGGCCGTTGCCTCGACTGCCGTAGGCGGCTCAGCCGGGAACGGTGACACCGATGGCGAAGTCGAAGTTCCCCACCCCGTGGCGGGCGAGCCCCATCACGACCAGGCCCATTCCTTCCAGCCAGTGCGCCATGTTCAAGCCGCCGACGTCTAGCGGGCGCAGCTTGAGGCTCTCGACGAACTCCGCCACACTCGCCTTGGCGCGCGCGTCGTCGCCGGCGATGAAGACGTCGAGCGGCCGGCCCTGGGCCAGGACAACACCGAAGATGGTGTTGAACGCCTTCACCACGCTGGCGCTGGCCGGAGCCGCCGTGGCAACTTCCTGCGCGATTGAGGTGTCATCGGGGATGGCCAGCCCGTCGGCCTCGGAATTGAAGGGGTTGCTGATCTCGACAATGACCTTGCCCGCCAAGGCGTCTCCGTACTGGGCGACGACCGGAACTACGTTGGCGTACAACAGGGCCACGATGACGATGTCGCCGGCAGGGACGGCGCCGAATTCTCCCGTCGTGGCGCTGCCGCCGAGAGCCTTAGCCACGTCAGCGGCCTTGGACTGATCGCGGCCGATGACCTCGACGGTGTTGCCGCCCGCTATGGCCAGCGCGCCAATGGTGCGGGCCATGTTTCCTGTGCCGATGATGCTGATGTTGCTCATGAGATGTCCTGTCCTAGTTGTCGATTGAAAGGTTGACTCCTCCACACCATCCAGATTCGGTGACTACTCAACCCATCGAGGAAGCGTGGAGGCGGATGGAAGTTTCCGTCGTTACTCAGCGCCCGTGCGCAATTCCCAGGGCTGCATACCGAGTGCATCCGCAAGGTTGCGCTGCAGCGCCACGCCGGCCGGCAGCGAGCGCCAAAATATGGTCACCTCGGCGATCTTGCCGCCCGCGTCGAGCAGGACGTAGAAGATCCCGTTGACCGCGGCGTCTCCGACTTGCAGGCGGTAGAACGCCGCGTGGTGGGTGTCGCCGCTGAGGACCTCCAGATAGGTGTCGTCGGACGACAGTCTGTTGACGGTCTGGATGGTTTCCACGGCGACCTCGCGGCCGGTGATCTGCTCGCCGAGCGGGCCGTAGAACACCACGTCCTCGGCGAGCAGACCGGTGAGGGTGTCTTTGTCTGCGCCGCCGTGAATGCAGTCGACGAAGGACTCCAAGGTTTCGCGGTGCGGGGCGAACGTGGTCATGGTTACTCCTTGAAGTAGTGGCCGTTGTCCAGATCGGCGAGCAGGCTGGGCTGAGTGGGTTCCCAGCCGAGGGTCTGGCGGGTGATGAGGTTGGACGCCGGGAGGTCGAGCGTGACCAGGTTCGTGAACATCCCGAAGTATCCCGGCAGCATCAGGACGTCCATGGGAACGCTGACGACGGGCAGGCCTAGCCGACTGCCAATGGCCTCGGCGATTTCGCGGAACGGGATGCCCCCATCCTGAACTGCGTGCCAATAGCTGCCGGCCGGACCCTTCTCCAGCGCCAGCCGGAACACGGATGCGACATCGCGGATGTGCACGGCGTTCCACAGGTTTTCGCCGTCCCCGGGATAGCCGGCGAAGCCCTTCTCCGTCGCGAGCGCAATGAGCCCTGGGAGAAAGCCGGCACTGTCGGTCGTGCTGTGCGCGATGAGCGGAAGCCGCACGATCGAAGACCGCACTCCCCGCTCAGCGAGGCCAACTACGGCGCTCTCCACGGCGTTACGAACACGCAGGGTGCCCTTGAACTCCTCCCCGCTGGGAAGGGCCGGGTCCTCTTCGGTGGCCGGCCGGCCCAGGTTCCCGGCCGAGCCGATGCTGCCCGCCGCGACAAGTGGCTTTCCGGTTCCCGCGAGCGCGTCGCCGTACGCGAGCATGATGGGGAGCTCCGCGGCGGCCACGGCGTCGATCCCGCCGGACGGAAGCAGGTCTTGCCGGTGCGCGACGTGGATGACGCCGTCGGAGTCCGCGGCCGCCTCCTTGAGCCCGTCGAGATCTTCGAGGTCGCCGAGACGCGCCTTCGCGCCGTGCGCGGACAGGGCCGCCGCGGCCGTATCCGACCGGGCCAGGGCGGTGACGTCGTGCCCGGCGGCGACGAGCTCGGGGATGATGTACGAACCGGCATGGCCGGTCCCGCCAGTGACGAAAATACGCATGTGACAGCCTTTCTGAGGTAGGTGGCGCTTAGCTGAGAACGTTGATACCGAGGACGAAGTTGGTGTGCTTGACGGAGTGGGCGACGAGGCCCAGCTGCAACAGGGCGGCGTTCTCGATTGCCCGCGCCATGGGCAGGCGACCGGCGTCCAGCGGGCGCAGTCCCAGGCTCTCGATGAACGCCGACACCCGTGCCTTTGCCTGCTCGTCGTCGCCGGCGATGAACACGTCCAATGGGCGACCCTCGGCCCAGCCGGCTGCCAGAACACCGGCAAACAAGGTGTTGAACGCCTTGACGACATGCGCGCCGGCCGGGGCGGCCTTCGCGATCTCCTGCGCGCCGGAACTGCCGTCGGGGGTGACGAAGCCCTTGGCATCGGGGGTGATGGGGTTGGTGATGTCGACGATGACCTTGCCGTCCAGGGCATCGCCGTATTC
Source organism: Mycobacterium sp. RTGN4 (assembly GCF_033804635.1). Lineage (NCBI taxonomy): Bacteria > Bacillati > Actinomycetota > Actinomycetes > Mycobacteriales > Mycobacteriaceae > Mycobacterium > Mycobacterium sp. RTGN4. Next base: position 192,340 of record NZ_JAPZLB010000004.1, read on the forward strand.
GCTAACCACCCCCGTCGCGCTGGCGTACGGCACGGCGAGGACGACGATGTCCCCCGCCGGGACGGCGCCGGGCGTCCCGACAGTGGCACCGTCGAGCGTGGCGGCCAATTCGTTGGCTTTGGCCGGGTCGCGGCCGATGATCTCGACTGCGTTGCCGCTGGCGAGCGCCCGGTCGGCCAGGGTGCTGGCCATGTTTCCCAGGCCGATAATGCTGATGCTGCTGCTCATGACATATCCCGTCTTGGCTGACGATCAAAAAGGTTGATGACTCAACCATACGCATATTTGGTGAGGCGTCAACCAATCCGGGTTAACATGGAAGCCGTGGACCCGAACTGGCTGAACGCTCGTGAAGACCGCGCGTGGGGGGCCTTCATCCACTCGCATGACCAGATCGAGGCCCACCTGAACCGTCGCCTGCAGGAATCGGGCCTGTCCGGGGCCGATTACACGGTCCTGGCGTCGCTCTCGGCTCTCGACGGGGACCGCATGCCCGCCCACGCGCTATGCACAGCACTGGGCTGGGAGAAGAGCCGGCTCTCTCACCAGGTTCGGCGCATGGAGAAGGACGGGCTGATCAGCCGCGAGCCCAACCCCGATGACGCCCGCAGCACATTGGTCTGCCTACTGCCCGCCGGCCGCGCCGCCATCGAGACGGCGGCGCCCGGGCACGTGGCGGACGTCCGCCGCAACTTCATTGACCTCTTTACCCCGGCCGAGCTCGACATGCTCGCCACGCTCAACGAACGAGTCCTGCGCCACCTGGCCACAGACGACGACTCCCCTGCCGAAGACGAGCCTTCATAACCTTCGCCGGGTGGGCCGCGTCAACTCACCCGACGGGCGAAGTCGGCGACGTCGGTGAGCGCCCGATGGAAGAGCTCCGGCACGGCCGCGGCGGCAATCTGCTCACCCGCGTGCCCGACCCCGTTGTAGGTGTGCCCGTCGGCCGCTACCCCGGCCTTCTTGAGGGCGCGAAGGTAGGCCAACCCCTCGTCGCGCAACGGGTCGAGTTCATCGGTGGTGATGACGTGCGGTGGCAGCCCCGCTAAGTCTTCAGCGCTGGCGAAGTAAGGCCACGCCAACGGATTTCGCGCATGCTCGCCGGCCGGATCGTATAACGCGGCCATCAACGTCATGGCCGACGGACCCAGGAAGTAGCCCTCGTTCTCGAACAACGACGGAAGTTGGGGGACCGGAGCGTCGTAGGCCCCGAAGATGAAGGGCACCTGTGCATACACGCCGTCGATCCGATCCAGTCGACCCTCGCGCTTCGCCTTCAGGGCGGTCGCTAGCGACAGGTTGCCGCCCCCGGATTCGCCCGTCACGACGATCGACGTCAGGCCCAGCTCGGCGCGATTGTCATGCATCCAGTCCAAGGCGCTGGCGCAGTCGTCGAGACCGGCCGGGAACGGATGCGGCCCGAGGACTCCCCCCGAGTTGCGAAACTCCACGCCGACCACCACACAGCCCTGGGCGGCCAGCAGCGCGCGCCATCCCGCCGTGGCCTCGTCGGCGGCCTGCAGGATCGCCATACCGCCACCGTGGAGGTGCATCAAGCCTGGCAGCGACCCTTTGACTCCGGTCGGGCGGTCGACGTGCAGCGTGATCGCGTTGCCGTCGACGCCGGTAATGGTGAGCGTGCGCGACTCGACGCCATCGGGCCTGGGGACGTCCGCCAGCAACGCGCCGAACACTGCGCCGAACCCCTGCTCGGCTTCGAGGGCGGCAGCCAACAATTCCTCGACGGGAGTCTGGCGATTCACCGGGTAGTCCGCCGCCCGCACGTCGAGCCCGAACGGAGCGAACAGCGCGACCATGCGTGGATCGGCTCTTGGGTCGGAACGCAGTTCCAGATTCGGGTCGCCGAGGCGGCCGGGGAGCTTGACTTGCACGGTGGGAGCGGCCATGTGCGCGAAGTTACACCGCTCAGTACACGTCGCGCACGTAACGTTTGGCCGCGACGAGCTCGCGCTTGTATTCGTGGGCCGCGCCACCGGACAGTCCACCGTGCGTGCGGATGATCGTCGTCAGTGCATCGTCGACGTCCTTGGCCATGCGGGACGCGTCCCCGCACACGTAGAAGTGAGCGCCGTCCTCGAGCCAGCGCCATACGTCGCGCCCATAGTCGAGCAGCTTGTGCTGCACGTAGACCCGATCCGGCTGATCGCGCGAGAAGGCGAGATCGAGCCGGTTCAACAGCCCGTCGCGGGCCATGTCTTCGAAATCTTCACGGTAGTAGTAGTTCTCGGCCCGGTGCCGATCACCGAAGAACAGCCAGTTCGGCCCGGAATGGCCGAGCGCACGTCGCTCCTGAAGGAATCCGCGAAACGGCGCGATGCCGGTGCCAGGACCGACCATGATCATCGGAGTCTCGGCATCCTCGGGCGGCCGGAAGTGTGGGGACGGTTGAAGGAAGATCTCGGCGTGCGAGGCCCGGTCGGCCAGAAACGTCGACGACACCCCGCCCCGCTCCTCACCTCGGACGCTGCGATACCGAACCACCGAGACGGTCAACTGCACCTCGTGTGGGCTCACCAACGGGCTCGACGAAATGGAGTACGACCGCGGGGTGAGCCGCACCAACGCTTCCTGCCATGCTGCGGGCTCCGCGCGGATGGCGAACTCCTCGACGACGTCGAGCCCACTGCGACCACGCAGCCATGCCTGGCGTTCGTCCTTCGGCGCCTTCAGGATCCGGGCGGACGCCTTGTCATTGCAGCGCTCCGCGACGAACGTCAGCAGGTTCGGCGTGATCCGACTGATGTCATAGGCCGATGTCAGCGCGTCGCGCATCGCGACCTCGGCGCCGTCGACTTCGATCGGCTCGGTGCCCGAGAAACCTGCGGCGGTCAGCCATGCGTCGACGACGGTCGGTGCGTTCGTCACGACCACTCCAAGCGCATCACCGACGGCATAGCCGACCTCATGCTCGGAGATGTCGAATCCGACCTGCCGAACTTCCTTCGCCGACGTTCGCGGTGTCAATAGGACGTTGCGGCACAACGGCACCCGCAAGGGGTTGGCGCGCGTGAAGGGCTCGGCCACCGGCATCGTCGGAGTGTCGTTGCCGACCTCCTCCGACGGGGCTCCGATGAGCTCGACGACCGAGTCCGCCCAATGCGCCATGGGCTCGTCGTCATACGCCTCGCACTCGGCTCGGTCGATGAGCTTCACCGCCCCGAGATCGGCGAGTCGCCGGTCGAGCGACTTTGCGTGGCCGCAGAAGTCGGCATACGACCGATCGCCGATGCCCAGCACCGCATACCGCACCCCGGCTAGCTTGGGCGCGTCGTCCGCGTGCAGCCTTGCCCAGAAGTCGCTCCCATTGTCCGGCGGTCCCCCGTCGCCGAACGTGCTGGTGATGATTACGACGTCGCGCCGCTGCGACAGATCGTCCACTTTCGCCTCGTCCATGTTCTGCAGCCGCGCACCCCCGAGCCGCTGCGCCACCCGGGCGGCGAACGCCTCGGCCGTTCCGGTCTGTGACGCCCACAGCACCAGCGGACCGTGCTCGGGCTGCGCTTGGGCAACGTCGGCCCCGACACGCGAGTATCGACCGGCGAGCAATCCGTCCAGCCATAGCCGAATCGACGGACGCACTGGGGCAGAAGACGGAAGCACTGGTACCCCCGGCGCACCTCCGGCGATACCGGTGAAGAAGCCTGCCAGGTAGAGCTTTTCGTCGTCCTCGAGCGCGGGCGCAAACTCAGGCAGTTCTGGCACGGTATCGATTGCGACGGGTTGCAGGCGCACCGCGCACACCTTGAACTCGGGTTGCAACGACAGCGGGTCGACGGCGTCGTTGGTGAGCGCATTGATGGTCAGGTGCTCGCCGTGCTCGTCGTTCCAGTGGAACGGCGCGAAACAGGTACCGGACCGCACCCGGTCGGTGACGACGGCGGGAAGCACCGCGCGACCACGCCGCGACGTCAGCTCGACCGAGGCGCCGTCGACGATGTCGAATGCGGCTGCGTCAACGGGATGTATCTCGACGAAGGGCCCGCTGTTGAGCTTGTTCAACTTGTCGACCTTGCCGGTCTTGGTCATGGTGTGCCACTGGTGTTGCAGCCGCCCGGTATTCAGCACGACGGGATACTCATCGTCCGGAAGTTCCTTGGCGTCCATGTGCGGGCGCGCGTGGAAGACCGCCCGCCGTGACGGCGTCGGAAACGCCAGCCGAGGCCGCTGCCCGCTTTCATCGACGAACAGCTCCTGACTGATCCCGTCGTTGACATATCGAATCGGGTTGCGGTCGGGTGATTCGCCGGCGACCGGCCACTGCAGCGGCGTCTCCCGCAGCCTTTCGTAACTGGCGCCGCGCAGGTCGTAACCCGTTCGGAGATTGGTGAATCCGCGGATCTCCTCGAAGATCTGCTCGCTGGACTTGAACGCGAAATCGGCACCGAACCCCAAGTGCTCGGCGACCTGGCAGATCAGCTCCCAGTCCGGCCTGGCGTCCCCAGGGGGCGGGATGGCCTGGGCCAGTAGCGTCAGATTGCGCTCCGAGTTCACCATCACCGCGTCCGACTCGGCCCACAGGGTGGCAGGCAGCACGATGTCGGCGTAGCGGTTGGTTGCCGTGTCGCGGTACGGATCCTGCGTGATGACAAGCTCGGCCGCTTCGAGCCCCGCGATCACCGTGCTGCGGTTGGCCACGCTGGCAACGGGATTCGTGCAGATGATCCAGCACGCCTTGATTTCGCCGGTGCCGAGTTGGGCGAACATGTCAATGGTCCCTGGACCCACGTCGCTGCGAATGCTGCCGTCGTCGAGGTCCCATTGCGCCTCGACGAACGCCCGGTCCTCGGCGGACGTGACGGCGCGCTGCCCGGGTAGCCCCGGACCCATGTAGCCCATCTCGCGGCCACCCATGGCGTTGGGTTGCCCGGTGAGCGACATGGGACCGCTGCCAGGGCGACAGATCGCACCGGTGGCCAGATGTAGGTTGCAGATGGCGTTGGTGTTCCACGTGCCGTGCGTGCTCTGGTTCAGACCCATGGTCCAACACGACATCCACTCGCCCGCCTCGGCGATCATCGCGGCCGCGCTGCGGATGTCGGCCTCGGGCAGCCCCGTGATCCCGGCGACGACGTCCGGCGGATAGTCAGCCAGGAAGTCCGGCATGCCATCCCAGCCCTCGGTGTGCTCGGCGATGAAGTCCTCGTCGATGTCACCGCCCTCGACAAGCAGGTGGAGAATCCCGTTGAGCAGTGCCAGATCGGTACCTGGCTTGATCGGCAGATACAGGTCGGCCTGCTCGGCGGTGGTGGTGCGGCGCGGATCGACCACGATCAGCTTGGCCCCTGCTTTGAGCCGATCCGCCATCCGCAGGTACAGGATGGGGTGGCAGTCGGCCATGTTCGACCCGATCACGAAGAACAGGTCGGCGCAGTCGAAGTCGGTGTAGGACCCAGGCGGCCCGTCCGCGCCCAGCGACTGCTTGTAACCCGTTCCCGCACTGGCCATGCAGAGCCGCGAGTTGGACTCGATGTGCACCGTGCGGACGAAGCCCTTCGCCAGCTTCGTTGCGACGTACTGCGCTTCGATCGACATCTGGCCCGACACGTAGAGCGCGACCGCGTCGGGGCCGTGTTCGTCGATGATGGCGCGCAGTCGGCGACCGGCCTCTGCCACCGCGTCGTCGACCTGGACGGGAGCAAGCTCCCCGTCACGCGACGGCCGCAGCAGTGCCGTCGTCAGCCGGCCCTCGTCGGCGCGCATCAACTCCGCGTGGGTGGCGCCCTTGGTGCACAGCCTGCCGAAGTTCGTGGGGTGCAACCGGTCTCCGGACACCCGCGCGATCACGGGCACACCCGTAGCGGGATCGGCCCGAGTCTCCACCGAGATCCCGCAGCCGACCCCGCAATACGAGCACGCGGTCCGCGTCGTCTGGGTCGTCACAGTGGTCTGCTCCGTCAGCCTGCGCCGACGGGTTGGGGCGCCCTGCCCACGTGCTCGCCGGTAACCGACCGCACCGACTGCATGCGCAGGAAGACGAACCACGTCACGACGGCGCAGACGACGTAGAAGGCGAGGAACACCCAGAACGCGTTGGTGGCCGACTTCGCCGCGCCGGTATATGACAGCCGCAGTGCGACGTTGATGAACACTCCGCCCAAGGCGCCAACGGCGCCCGCGAAACCGATGAGCGCACCGGACATGCGGCGCGACCAGGCCGCCTTCTCCTCCGGACCCCAGCCGTCCTTGTCCTGCGCCTTGGCCTCGAAGATCGACGGGATCATCTTGTAGGTCGAGCCATTGCCGATGCCCGACAGGACGAACAACACGATGAAACCGACGACGTAGCCGGTCATTTGGCCCCCTGTCGGGGCGCCCTTCATCCCGTCGTCGATCATGCCGGTGACGACCAGGATGCCCGCGGCGAAGATCATCGCGACGAACGTGTACAGCGTGATCTTGCCGCCACCGATGCGGTCGGCGAGCTTGCCGCCGAATGGCCGCGAGATGGAGCCGAGCAGCGGTCCGAGGAACGAGATCTGCGCGGCATGCAAGGCCGCCTGTGCGGCGTTGTCGCCGCCGGCTAGGAAGTTGATCTGAAGCACCTGGCCGAAGGCAAACGAGAAGCCGATGAACGACCCGAACGTGCCGATGTAGAGGAAGCTCATCACCCAGGAGTGCTTGTAGCGCAAGGCCTCTGCGAGCGCTCCGAGGTTGGACTTCTGATTGCGCAGGTTGTCCATGAAGAAGGCGGCCCCCAGCGCAGCAAGTGCGATCAGCACCAGATAGATGGCACACACCACTTCCGGCGCGGTGTTGCCGACGCTGGCGATGACGAGCAGGCCGATGAGCTGGATGACGGGAACACCGATGTTGCCGCCGCCGGCATTCAGGCCGAGTGCCCAACCCTTCAACCGCTGTGGGTAGAACGCGTTGATGTTGGTCATCGAGGAGGCGAAGTTGCCGCCACCGAACCCCGCGAACGCCGCGACCACCATGAACGTCGTGTACGACGTGCCGGGGGTGGTCATCGCCCACAAGGTCAGCACGGTCGGGATCAGCAGGAGCAGCGCGCTGACGATCGTCCAGTTGCGACCACCGAACTTCGCGGGTGCCACCGTGTACGGGATCCGCATGAATGCGCCGATCAGGGTGGGCATCGCGACCAGGTAGAACTTGCCCGCCGCGTCGATGCCGTAGACGTTCTGCGGCATGAACAGCACCATCACCGACCAGATCGACCAGATCGAGAAGCCGACGTGTTCAGCGACGATGGACCAGATCAGGTTGCGCTTCGCGATCTTGGCTCCGCCCGAGTCCCAGGCGGCGACGTCCTCGGCGTCCCAATGTTCGATGTTGCGGTCACGGGTCTGTCTAGACATGATGGCCCTTCCAGCAGAAATGCGGTCTGGCCAAGATTTACGCGCTTCTGGTTGTGCATCCGTTGCGCATCGGTATCCGCCATGTCAACACCAACTCACGCCGTTCGGGGCTTCTGGTGCGCAACGGTATTCACGCCCGCATCGCGTACGAAACGCTATGGAAACATCAGCCCCCTAGTCATTGAGGCATGAGCGACGGCAGCACGCCCCGATTCCTGCAAGGCGCATTCGACTTCGAGGGGAACGGCCTCGACAAGCCGGTGCTGCTCGACGAGTCGTTGCGGTACGTGGTACCTCCGGGCGCGGTCACGCAGCCCGTCTACTTCCGCGGGGGCAACTCGACCGACGAGCTGGTCACCGTCGTGCTGTTCCGCGACGGGCAGCCGATGCGGTACTTCCCGATCGCCGCCAAGGGCGCGACGCACGTCGCCCTGCGGGTGGTGGAGGACCTGCTCGGTGACACCGTGCTGGAGTTGTTCGTCGCGGCGCCCGGCGGTTGCGCAGGCACCGTGGTCGTCGACCTCGGTCTGGTGGAGATCTGATGGCGCCCCGGCTCGTCGTCGTAGGAAACGGAATGGCCGGGATCCGCGCCATCGAGGAAGTGCTCGCCCGCGGCGGCGCCGACATGTTCGACATCACGGTGTTCGGCGACGAGCCCTACGGCAACTACAACCGCATCTTGCTCTCCAATGTCCTTGCGGGCAGCGATGATCCGGCCGAGATCTACCTCAACGCGCTGGACTGGTACACCGACAACGCCATCGACCTGCGGGCTGGTGTGCGGGTGGTGCGCGTCGACACGTTCGCGCACCTGGTCCATGCCAACGACGGCACCTCGATGCGTTACGACAAGCTGATCCTGGCCACCGGCAGCCGGTCGTTCTTTCCGCCGATGTCGGGGCTGTGGGCCGACGACACGACGCTGGCCGACGGGGTGTTCGGCTTCCGCACCCTGGACGACACGGCGACCATGATCGCCGAAGCGTCCAATCGAACGAAGGCCGTGGTCATCGGTGGCGGCCTGCTTGGGCTCGAAGCGGCACGTGGCCTTCAGGGCCGCGGGCTGGCCGTCGACGTGGTACATGCAGGCCCGACGCTGATGAACGCCCAGCTCGACGAGCTGGCCGGGGCGATCCTGCGCAGGTCGGTGGAGGGCCTCGGCATCGGCGTACACACCGACAAGCGGACCACCGAGGTCATCGTCGATGAAGGCCGGCTCAACGGCATACGGTTCTCGGACGGAACGCGACTCGACTGCGACATGCTGGTGATCGCGGCCGGGATCCGGCCCAACGTCGGACTGGCGCAGCGCGCCGGACTGACCGTCGAGCGCGCGATCGTCACCGACGATCGCATGCGGTCCATCGACGACGACGACGTCTACGTGGTCGGTGAGTGCGCACAACATCGCGGCCAGGTCTACGGCCTGGTCGCGCCACTGTGGGAACAGGCCAAGGTGCTCGCCGACCAGCTGACCGGCACCGATGTCGGGTCGGCCTATCACGGTTCCAGGGTGGCGACCAAGCTGAAGGTCGCCGGAGTCGACGTCGCCTCGATGGGGATCAAGGCGCCGGAGCGACCCGACGACGAATTCGTGCAGTACTCCGAGCCGCGGCACGGCGTCTACAAGACGGTCGTGATCCGCGACGGGAAACTCGTCGGAGCGACCTTGGTCGGCGACGTCAGCAAGGTGTCGTTCCTCACGCAGGCGTTCGACACCGGACTCCCGCTGCCCGACGAACGGGTGTCGCTGATGTTCGACCTCGGCACTCCCGACGTCGCGGTCGGGGTCGCCGAACTCGACGACGACGCACAGATCTGCAACTGCAACGGTGTGAGCAAGGGCGCGTTGGTCGCCTGCGTGCGCGACGGCACGACCTCGGTCACCGGGGTGATGGCGAAGACCAAGGCGGGCAAGGGCTGCGGCTCGTGCAAGGAGCTCGTATGCCAGGTCGTCGAGTGGGCGGCCGACGGCGCCGTCACCGAGGATCCGTCCGCGTCGTGGTACGTGCCGGGTGTGCCTTATGACAAGCCGACGTTGATGGGGCTGATCCGCGAGCTCCAACTACATTCGGTGTCTTCCGTTTTCGCCGCGCTCACCCCGGACGGGCAGGCCGACGCGGGCTCCAAGATGGCTCTGGCGTCACTGCTCGAGATGATGTGGGCCGACGAGTTCGTCGACGAGCGCGACGCGCGTTTCATCAACGACCGCGTGCACGCGAACATCCAGCGCGACGGGACGTTCTCGGTGGTGCCGCAGATGAAGGGTGGCGTGACGAACGTGGCTCAACTGCGCCGCATCGCCGACGTCGCCGAGAAGTACGACGTGCCGATGATCAAGCTCACCGGCGGCCAGCGCATCGACCTGCTCGGCATCCGCAAGGAGGATCTTCCGTCCGTGTGGGCCGACCTCGACATGCCGTCGGGGTACGCCTACGGCAAGAGCTTCCGCACCGTAAAGACTTGTGTCGGAAGCGATTTCTGCCGTTACGGGGTGGGCGACTCGACCGCGCTTGGCATTGCCCTCGAGGAGCGCTACCAGGGGCTGGCCAGCCCGGCGAAGATGAAGCTCGCGGTGACTGGTTGCCCGCGCAACTGTGCCGAGGCGCTGTGCAAGGACCTTGGCGTCGTCGCCGTCGACGGCGGCCGGTGGGAGATCTACGTCGGCGGGGCCGCCGGAGCACACATCCGCAAGGGTGACCTGTTGGCCACCGTCGGCAGCGCCGCCGAGGTGATGACGCTCACCGGCCGGTTCCTGCAGTACTACCGCGAGGACGCGAACTGGCTCGAACGCACGTACAAGTGGGTACCACGCGTCGGCATCGACAAGATCCGTGGCGTGGTCGTCGACGATTCCGAAGGCATTGCCACCCAACTTGATGCAAACATGGCGAAGTCCGTTGGTGCCTATCGGGATCCGTGGCAGGACGGCAGGACGCCCGTCACCGAAGGTCAGTTCCGGACGGCGCTGCCGCTACTGCCGCTCCCCCAGGTGCCCGTCCGATGAGCGAGGTGGAAGTCGGTGCGCTCGAGGACATTCCAGTCGGAGAAGGCAGAACGTACGCGGTCGAGGGTGCGCAGGTGGCGGTGTTCCGGCTGCGGGACGGGACACTGCGGGCCATCGACGCGCTGTGCCCCCATCGGGGCGGACCGCTGGCCGACGGGCTCATCGACGAACGGGTGGTGGTCTGCCCACTGCACGGGCACACCTTCGACATGTGCACCGGAGCCGAGGCCGGCGGTGGCCTGGCGGTGCGCAGCTACCCGGTATCCGCCAACGACGGGGTGATCAGGATCGCCCACCCGTAGGGTGCCGCCGCGACTACTCGTCGGGCTTGACCGCCAACACCGGCTTCGGGCATTCCAACAACACTTGCTGAGAAACGCTGCCCAGTAGCAGCTTTCCGACCGGGTTGCGGTGCTTGACGCCGATCACCAGGAGCTCGGCATTGGGCCGCTGCATCGCCGACAACAGTTCCGTTGCGGCGTCGACCCCGACGGGCTGGATCCACTCGAACGGAACCCCGGAGGTGTTGAGTCGGGCCTGCACGTCGCGGACCTGGTCAGGTTGCGCGAACGCAGGGTCGGAGTAGGCGTCCCCCGACGTCGAGTTGATCACCAGAAGGTCGGTGTCGCGGCGCCTGGCCTCCGCGATGCCATGATCCAGCGCGGCCTGGCCGAACCGATCTGCCGTATAGCCGATGACGATCATGCCTGCGCCTTCTCTCGTTGATCCTTGTCGTCCTCGACGATGAGCAACGTCTCCTCGTCGCGGTGTAAAAGCTTCAGCACCAACGGAATGAGCAGCAGGATCGCCATGCAAACGTACGTGACGATCGCCACTGGTTCCGTGAACAGGCTGCTCCAATCGCCTCCGCCGAGCTGAAGACTTTGTCGCAGTTGACGTTCGATTCGCGGCCCGAGAATGACGCCGATGATCAACGGCAGCACCGGAAGTCCGAACCGACGCATCATCAATCCCAGCAACCCGAAGATCAACAACAGGGCGAGATCAAGGGGCTGAACGTTGACGGCGAACGCCCCGAGCGTGGCGAAGAAGAGGATGCCCGCGTACAAATACGGCCTCGGCGTACGCAACAGCTTCGCCCACAACGGAGCCAGCGGGAGGTTCAACACCAGTAGCAGGAAGTTGCCGATGAACAAGCTGGCGATCAACGTCCAGATGAGCAGCGGCTCCTTGGAGAACAGCGTTGGGCCTGGCTGGATTCCGTATGACACGAACGCGGTCAGCATCACCGCGGCGGTGGCGTTGGTGGGCAGCCCCAGCGACAGCATCGGCACCAAAGTGCCTGCGGCGGAAGCATTGTTGGCCGCCTCGGGTCCGGCGACTCCCTCGATGGCGCCCTTTCCGAACTCCTCGGGGTGCTTGGAGAGCTTCTTTTCGGTGATGTAGCTCAGGAACGTCGGAAGCTCGGCGCCGCCCGCGGGCAGCGCCCCGAACGGGAACCCGAAGGCGGTGCCGCGCAGCCATGGCTTCCACGACCGCTTCCAGTCGTCGCGACCCATCCACGGCCGTCCCACCGGGATCACCTCGGCAGGCTTCCTCCGAAGGTGGGCGGCCACCCACAGCGCCTCGCCGACGGCGAATATCGCGACGGCGATCACCACGATGTCGATGCCGTCGGACAGTTGGGGAATGCCGAACGTAGCGCGTGGCTGACCGGTGAGGAAGTCGATGCCGACAATGCCGATCGCCAGCCCGAGCACCAGCGAGATGGCACCGCGGAGCTTCGAAGAACCAAGCACGGCGGTAACCGCCACCAGGGCGAACAACATGATCGCGAGGTACGACGGCGCACCGAGTGTGACGGCGAACCGGGAGATGGCAGGCGCGAACGCGGCGAGCAGGATCGTGCCGATGGTGCCTGCCACGAACGAGCCGATGGCCGCCGTGGCCAACGCCTGGGCGGCGCGGCCGGCCTTGGCCATCTTGTTGCCCTCGATCGCCGTGATGACCGACGATGATTCACCCGGTGTATTGAGCAGGATGGACGTCGTCGAGCCGCCATACATGCCGCCGTAGAAGATGCCCGCGAACATGATGAACGCCGCGCTGGGGCTGACGTTGTACGTGATCGGCAGCAGCAGCGCCACCGTCATCGCGGGCCCGATGCCCGGCAGCACACCCACGGCGGTGCCCAGCAGTACGCCGATCGCGGCGTACAACAGGTTCATCGGCGTCGCGGCCTCCGCGAAACCCTGGAGCAGCCAGTTGAAGTTGTCCATGTCAGAGGATTCCGTCCAAGATGCCTGCGGGCAGCGGGATTCCGAGCCCGGAGTAGAACGCGTAGAAGCTGGCCAACGCCAGCACGAGTCCGATCACGAAGTTGCGGACGTAGTGGTTGCTGCCGAGTACCGTTGCGGCGCCTGCGAAGAAGAGCGTGCTCGTGACCACCCAGCCCAGCGGGTTCACCAGCAGGATCATCGCTACGAACAGGGCGATCAGCAGCCCGACGGTGCGCCAGTCCCCCGGCGCGTCCGGATCGATGTCCTCGCCTGCGTCGGCCTCACCCTTCGACCCGCGCGGGATGGCGACGGCCAGAATCACCGCGAGCACAAGCGCTGCAACGCCGACAATCATCGGGAAGAGCTTGGGCCCAACGGGATCCACCTTCGCGAAGCCCTCCGGCAGGCTCATCGCGCTGTACACCAGGAATCCCCCGACGAGCGCCAGCACGGCGACGACCAGGTACTGGCCATAGTCGGGTGATTGATCCGTCGACTCGGCTGGCTGCTGCTCCACGGTGCTCACACCAACCCCAATTCGGTCAACGTCGACGAGACCCGGTTGTCCTGATCCTTGAGGAACTTTTCGAAATCTGCGCCGGTCATGAACGCATCAGTCCATCCGTTCTTCACCAAGGCCTCCTTCCATTGCGGTGTGCCATGCATCTCCTCCAGCGCCTTCACCATCGCCTGCTTGTCCTTCTCGGCGATGCCCGGCGGGGCAAGGACGCCGCGCCAGTTGGCGAACGTTAGGTCGATTCCGGACTCCTTGAGCGTCGGCGCGTCCACGCCCTCGACCCGTTCTTCACCGGACACCGCGAGCACGCGAAGCTGGCCTGCCTCGATCTGGTCGATGAGTTCACCGGGACTCGACGTGCCGACGGTGATCTTCTTGCCGAGCAGTGCGGTCAACAGGTCGCCGCCGCCGTCGTAGGTGATGTAGTTGACGGTTTTCGGATCGACGCCGACGGTCTTGGCCAGTTCCATCGGAAAGAGGTGATCAGGGCCGCCGGGTGACGAACCGCCGCCGATGGTCACCTTGCTCGGATCTGCCTTCCACGCCGCAACGAGATCCTTGATCGTCTTGAACGGCGAATCCGCCGGGACGAAGACGGCGCCGGGGTCCTCGATCAGCTTCGCAAGAGCGGTGGCATCGGAGGCGCGCGCAGACGACCCATTCGTGAAGACGGAGCCGACCACACCGAGGCCCATCGTCATCATCAGATCGCCGTTGCCGCGTTCGTTGATGAGCCGGGCCATCGCCACCGTGCCGCCCGCGCCGAGCACGTTGAACACTTCGACGCGACCGGTGATGTCGTCGTCCTCCATGATCTTCACTGCGGTTCGGGCGGTCAGGTCGTAACCGCCGCCCGGGCTGTTGGGCACCATCATCCGGAGCCGGTGCAGGCCGGCCGGTTCCTCACCTCGGGTTACTCCGCACCCGACCGCAAGCGTGGCGGCCAGCAGCACGACCGCCGATCCAAAAGCCCATCGGCTCCATCGATGACGTATGGACACACGCGTCTCCCTCGCTCGCTGTGATGCTCAGCAATACTGTTCCCATTAGTGACGTGAGTCACTCTTACGGACGCAAAGGAAGTTGTGGTCATTGAGGTCGTGGTCATTGAAGAGCGTTTCGGCGCGAAGCCTGGCGGGCCAATTCCTGGTCTTCCAGTTGTTGGTCGTCGCCGTGGTGCTGGCCGCCGTCGCGGCGGTCTCGGTGGCGCAGTCGACCCGCGAGTTCCGCGAGGTACGCGGCCAGCGCATGATCGCCGTGGCCGAGAACCTCGCGTCGACGCCGATCCTGCGCGACCGGTACGCCGACCCGTTCGCCGCCAAGTACCTCGCGCCCGACCTCGATCGCGCGGTCGCACTCTCCGGTGCCAGGCTGGTCGAGCTCATTGGTCCGGATGGCGTGGTGCGGGCGTCGACCGATCCGGCTCGCGTGGGCCAGCACACCGACTTCGGGCGCAGCCGGGTGACCGATGGCCGCGCCTGGTCGGGCGACCTGGACGTGGAGGGCGCACACTCCCTCGTCGGCCAGGTGCCCGTGTTGTCGACCGACGGTGCGGTGCTGGCGGTGGTCTCGGTGAGCGAGCCGTATCCGTCGCTGTGGCAGTCGCTTTCCGGCGCGGGCGAACGCCTCCTGATCTACCTGGGGTTGGGTGCGGCGCTCGGCGTCCTTGCGTCGTGGCTGCTGTCGCGGCGCATCAAGCGGCACACCGGGGGGCTGGAGGTGGCCGAGATCGCCGGGCTCGCCGATCACCGGGAAGCGTTGCTGCACAGCATCCGTGAGGGCGTCGTCGCGGTGAACAATGACGGCGTCATCACGCTGCTCAACGACAGCGCCCAGGAGCTGCTCGGAGTGGACGCCGAGGCCGTGGGTCGGCGCGCGGACTCCGTCGGGTTGGACGCGGCGGTCGAGGAGTTCCTGCTGTCGGGCGAAGACGGCCGTGACGTCGTGATCGCCACGCGCACCAGGGTGCTGGCACTGAATCGGCGCGCTGCGAGCACCCGCGGCGAGCGCATCGGTACCGTCACCACGATGCGCGACAGCACCGAGTTGGCCTCCATGCAGGGTCAACTCTCGTCGCACAAGAGCGTCACGGACACGCTGCGCGCGCAGACCCACGAGTTCGCCAACCAGCTGCACACCATCTCCGGGCTCGTCCAGCTCGGCGAGTACGACGCAGTGCGCGACCTGGTCGGGACGCTGACCCGCCGTCGAGCCGAGATCAGCGATGCGGTGACCCGTCACGTATCCGATCCGGCCGTTGCCGCGCTACTGATCGCCAAGACCACGCTGGCCGCCGAGAGCGGGGTGGCACTGGTCATCGACGGACGCAGTCACCTCGCCGCGCTCGATCCTGCGCTGGCCACCGACGTGATCACAGTGCTCGGCAACCTCGTCGACAACGCCGTCGACGTCTCGGAGGGCTCAACCCGCCGAGACGTCACGGTGTCAGTGAATGATGCTGATGGACTGATGATTTCAGTGGCGGACTCCGGCCCAGGCGTGCCGGAAGAGCTACGGGAGGCGATATTCGCACGCGGCGTCACGTCCAAACCCGACGTACCAGGAGGGCGAGGCATCGGGCTGGCACTGGTAAGGCTGGTGACCGCGCAGCTCGGCGGTTCGGTGGCCGTCTCAGACGGGTCCGACGGAGGGGCGGTATTCGTGGTTCGGCTGCCTCAGGCTCGCGTCGCCGGTGCGAAGGTCGGCACCGATGCGTGACGTGCTCGTCGTCGACGACGACTTCATGGTCGCCGACATCCACCGCCGGTTCGTCGATCGGATTACCGGCTTCCGTGCGATCGGCGTCGCTCGCACCGGTGCCGAGGCCTTGGAACTAGCCGCCACGTCGAACCCCGACCTGATCCTGCTCGACGTCTATCTACCCGACATGACCGGCCTGGAAGTATTGCAGCGCTTGCGGTCTGGTGGCAATCGGGTCGGCGTCATCATGATCACCGCGGCACGCGAACTCGACACGGTGGCGGGTGCCCTCGACGGTGGCGCGGCCGACTACCTCATCAAGCCATTCGAATTCGAGCAGCTGCGCGTCAAACTGGAGGCGTTCGCCGCACGCGAGGATGCGCTGAGCTCGGCGACGGGGATTGACCAATCCCTTGTCGACACCTTGTTCGGCGGCGCGCCGAGTGGTGCAGCCGCCGCACCGCTTCCGAAGGGGCTTGGGACTGAAACGGGCCGGCACGTCTTGGACGCCGTCCGAGCGGCCGGTGAGGTTTCAGCCGCGGAATGTGCTGAACACGTGGGCATTTCACGGGTGAGTGCG
The DNA here is from genome assembly GCF_033804635.1 of Mycobacterium sp. RTGN4. Lineage (NCBI taxonomy): Bacteria > Bacillati > Actinomycetota > Actinomycetes > Mycobacteriales > Mycobacteriaceae > Mycobacterium > Mycobacterium sp. RTGN4. The sequence continues at coordinate 208,727 of NZ_JAPZLB010000004.1, forward strand.
CGACGATACCTGGAGCACTATCTCAGCATCGGCGAACTGACGTTGCGGTTGCAGTACGGGGCCGGACGCCCGGAACGGCGCTACAGCGCGTCCTGAGCACGTCGCACGGCCTCCTGCGCAAGCTGAACCCGAGACGTGACTCCTAGCTTTGCGTAGACGTGCGTCAGATGCGTCTGCACGGTGCGAGGCGAGACGAACAAGCGAACTCCGATGTCCTTGTTGCCCAGCCCTTCCCCAACCAACCGCACCACGTCGAGTTCTGTCGGCGTCAACGATCCCCATCCCGACGACGGACGCTTCCGTTCGCCGCGGCCGCGCTGGGCGTAGGCGATGGCCTCGTCTACCGACAATGCGGCACCCTCTGCCCAGCCTTCGGCGAAGGCCTGCTCGCCCAATGCTTCTTGCAAGCTCGCGATCACGTCCTCGACATCGCGGTCGTGCACCTTGAACCGCACCGCGCCCGTTGCGGCGCGGATCTCCGCCGCGGCACTGCACAGCCGTACCGCTTCTCGGTGGCTGGCGGCGCTCGCGGCGCAGCGGCCGAGGCACTCGAGCGCATCGGGAACTCCGAGCCGGACGCCTAGCACCGTTGCGATCGACAACGCTTCGTACACGTCCCGCTCCGCCGGCTCTGTCTCGCCGGCCGTAGTCAACACGCGGGCTCGCGATACGAGTGACATCATGCGGTGCCAGCCTCGAGTGTCCACTGTGCCGTCGTTTGCCGATTGGAGCGCACCCGGGTAATCGCCGCTGGCCAACTTCGCTTCTGCCCGAAACCAACTGAAGATCGCCCCGACCTGGCCCTGAATACTGACATACGGCCACGCCCGCGTGATGGCGTCCTCCGCGGGCTCGGCGTTTCCGTCCGCCAATTCGACTTGCGCCAGCATCGCGTATCCAGTGCCCTCCAATGCTGGGCTCAGTCCCTCGCCTGCCTCGATGGCGGCAAGCGCAGCGCTCCGTGCCGCTCGGCAATCTCCTTGGTGGGCAAAGCTGTTGGATTGTTGCAACAACGCGATGTAGGCGTTGAGTTGGTCGTTGTCGAGTATGGCGGCAGCACCGTCGCCTTGGCACATTGCGGAATGTGCGTGCAACTCCCCTCGCATCACCATCGCAGCGCCAACTCCCCAGTTCCGACAGAACCGCGCGACGAAACCGTCACCGATTGCTTCGGCCAACGCCGCGCCCTCGACACCAGTCCTGTGGGCCGTCACCGGATCGCCGGCGATGAACGCCGCGTACGCCTGCCAACCGAGAATCTGACTGAGCCGCCAGCGATCGTCCAGACCGCGCACCAACTCGACGGCCTCCGCGAAGAACGGCTCTGCGATGGCTGCGTCGTAGGACGCGATGCTGCCGCACGCGGCGAGCGCACGGCCAAGAAGGGCGGCATCGTCCAGTTCGCGCGCGATCGCCACGGCTCGCTGCGCTTCATCGATGTCGTAGGACGTGACGCCCCATGCATCGAGCACCGCCTTGTCGGCGTACGTCCGTGCGCGCACCGTCAACGACAACTCATCGAACGCCTCGCTCTCCATCAGCGCGGCGAACCGCTGCCTGCCCTCCAAGATGCGCCCCCGCGTCAACCAGAGCGGCAGCAGTGCCGAAGTCAGCGTCAATGCCAATTCGAGATCACCGCTTTCCCGGCACCAGTCGTACGCCGCTCGCAGATTGTCGAGCTCACGCTCGGCGGCATCGATCCCGGCCGTGTAGCTGGTACCCGACGGGGTGTCCAGCACCATTGCCGTCGCAACGTAGTGGTCCCGATGCCTGACTCGCACTTCGTCGGCTTCGCCTGACTCACCGAGCTTTTCGAGCCCGTACTGCCGGACCGTCTCTAGCATCCGGTATCGCGAGCCAACCGGACCGAGCTCGGCCACGATGAGCGACTTGTCGACCAGCAACGAAAGGAGATCCAGAATCTGATGCCCTTGAACGTCACCGCCGGCACCAACGGCCGCCGCGGCCTCGGCATCGAACCCGCCGACGAACGCCGCGAGTCGGCGGAACAGCACCCGCTCGGGTGCAGTCAGCAGGGCGTGCGACCAGTCCACGGACGCGCGTAGCGTCTGCTGCCGACGTACCGCAGTGCGCGCACCACCGGTCAAGAGCCGGAAGCGATCCTGAAGCCCTGCGAGGATGCCCGCGGGAGCCATCGACCTGACCCGCGCGGCAGCAAGTTCGATGGCCAACGGCATGCCATCGAGCCTGCGGCAAATCTCCGTCACGACAACGTGATTCTCGTCAGTGAGCGCGAAGTCGGCCTTGGCCAGCCGGGCACGATCGACGAACAGTTCCACTGCTTCGTCGTTCAGCGACAACGATGGCACGCGCCAGATCGATTCGCCCGGTACGCCGATGGGCTCGCGACTCGTCGTCAGCACGGTAACCCGCGAAGCGGCGCCGAGCAGTGCGGTCACCATCGTCGCAACTGCATCCAACAAATGTTCGCAGTTGTCCAGCACCACGAGCATGTCGCGGTCGGCGAGAAATCTCGTCAACGCGTCGATCGTCGAGCGGCCCGGTTGGTCTGGCAGCCCAACCGCCCGTGCGGTGGTCTTCGCGACGAGGTCTGGATCGACGATCGGCGCCAGGTCCACGTACCGAGCGCCGTTGCCAAAGTCAGCGGCCACGCGGCCCGCGACCTCCACGGCCAATCGGGTCTTTCCCACACCGCCTGCGCCGGTGAGGGTGATCAGCCGTTTGTCCGCCACCGCTGCGGCGACCTCACGAGACTCGGTCGCCCGTCCGACGAATCGGGTCAGCTGGACCGGAAGATGCTCGGTAACAGCCGTTTTCATCGCCCGTAGCGGCGGGAAGTCGTTGTTCAAGTCCGGATGGCACAGCTGGAGCACACGCTCGGGCCTCGCCACGTCGCGCATGGCGTGCGTACCGAGTTCGGTGAGCCACGCCCCCTCGGGGAGGGTGTCCATCACCAGTTCGGCCGCCGCACCCGTCAATACCGACTGGCCACCGTGCGCGAGGTCTCGCAGCCGAGCGGTGCGGTTGATCGTCGGGCCGACGTAGTTGCCTTCGTCGCGGAGGTGCAGTTCACCGACGTGTATCCCGATGCGGAGTCGGAGCGGGGCTAGCGGCGCCACCTGCAGGGCGAGTGCGCACGACACGGCGTCGCTGACGCGCGTGAAGGCGATCACGAAGCTGTCACCCTCGCCTTGTTCGACGGGACGCACCCCGTGGTGTCTGGCCACGACCTCGACCAGGGTCCGGTCCAGGCGGGCAACGGCGGTGCGCATCTCGTCGGGCTGCGCCTCCCACAACCGCGTCGACCCCTCAACATCGGCGAGCAGCAGCGTCACCGTCCCCGTCGGCAACCCCGTCGACCCCGTCACGCCAAGCTCACCCCAGTCAGTCGCGCTCATGCTAACCAGCGTGTGCCATCACCGTGGCCGAGAGCATCGGCGAATGCGCGTATATCGCAGAGAATTGCGTCCGCTCTGCCAAGATCGGGCATGCCCTCCCCCCGTCGCATAGTTGCGCTTCTCAGCGCCGTCGTCGTCCTCGGCGCATGCGCACCGCCTGCGCAGCGTCCGTCATCGCCCCCACCGACCGTCGATACCGCCAAGGTGGATGGGGTCATGAAGGTCGTCACGGACACCATGGCGGAGCAGCACCTGAAGGCCGTCATCGTCAGGGTGACCATCGACGGTCGGGAATTGCTCACCCGCGCCGTCGGCGAGTCCATGACCGGCGTGCCCGCCAACCCGGCCATGCACTTCCGCAACGGCGCGGTCGCCATCTCGTACGTGTCGACCCTGCTGCTGCGCCTCGTCGACAAGGGCAAGGTGAGCCTCGACGACAAGCTTTCGAAATGGTTGCCCGAGGTGCCGAATGCGGACCGCGTCACGCTGGGCCAACTTGCCCAGATGACTTCTGGCTACGTCGATTACGTCATCGGCAACACCGAATTCGAAGCTGCCCTCTACCAAGATCCATTCAAACAGTGGGAACCAGATCAACTGCTGGGCTTCGCGACGTCGCGTCCGCTGCTGTACGAACCGGGCACCAACTGGAACTACGCCCACACCAACTACGTGCTACTGGGCAAGGCGCTGGAGAAGGCCACCGGAACCGACATGCCCACGCTGCTACGGGACGAGGTGATCAAGCCGCTCGGGCTGACCAACACCGCCAATTCGTTCACCCCGGAGATTCCCGACCCCGTCCTGCACGCGTTCACCAGCGAGCGCCGTCAGGCACTCCAAATCCCCAGCGGGACACCGTTCTACGAGGAGTCCACGTACTGGAATCCGTCCTGGACCATCACACACGGGGCGATCCAGACGACCAACATCTACGACATGGAAGCCACCGCGGTCGGCATCGGATCGGGCAAGCTGCTTACCAAGAAGTCATATGACCTGCTGGTGTCCACCGACCTGCGTGGCAAGACCCACCCGCAGCCTGACTGCACCACGTGCGCGGAGATGAACGACGGCTACACCTACGGGATGGGCTTGGTGATCTCGGGCGACTGGTTGCTCCAGAACCCGCTGTTCGCAGGCGAAGCGGGCGTCGAGGCGTATCTGCCGTCGAAGAAGATCGCCATCGCGGTCGCGGTCACCTATGCGCCGGAGGCGTTCGACGACCAGGGCAATTACGTCAATTCTGCTGAGGTGCTGTTCCGCAAGCTCGGCGCCGAACTGGCCCCCGACGATGCCCCACCGGTGCCGCCCAAGTGAGCCGCGGCCTCGCCGCTTAGGGTTCCAGGGGTGGCACCGAAGGTTCTGTTCATCGTCAACGACCCCGTCGCGCCGCCTGCCGTGCTCGGCGAGGTCTTTTCCGAATTCGGATACGACGTCGACACGTTCGAGGTCGTCCCCGAGGGGCAAGGCGACGACCCGACGTCCGACGTCGAGTTCCCCGACCCGTTGCGCCATGACGTCATCGTGCCGCTTGGCGCACGGTGGGCCGCGTACGACGAGCGACTCCTGCAGACGTGGGTCGCCGACGAGATGAAGATGGTGCGCGCCGCGGACGCGGCAGGCGTTGGCGTGCTCGGCGTGTGCTTCGGCGGGCAACTGGTCGCGCAGGCACATGGTGGCACCGTGGAGCGCTCGCCCGATCCCGAGATCGGCTGGCACCAGGTCACCACCGACGCACCCGAGCTGATTCCCGACGGTCCGTGGTTCCAATGGCACTTCGACCGATTCACGGTGCCACCGGGAGCCGTGGAACTCGCGCGCAACGGCCGCGCCACGCAAGCGTTCGCGATCGGACATACCGTCGGGCTCCAGTTTCACCCCGAACTCGACAGTCCGTTGTTGGAGGCATGGCTTGCCAACGACGGCGCGGAAGCCGTCGCGCTTGGGCTTGACCTCGACGAATTACGTTCGGAGACAGCCCGATTGCAAGATGACGCGGCGAACCGGCTACGCGCCCTGGTGCGCGGCTTCCTCGACCGGGTGGCGCATCAGCCATGACCAAGCTGATGGGCCAACGCGTCGGCGAGCAGTGGCTGCCGGAAGCGGTGCCCAAGGATCTGCAGCTTGACGGGCAGCACCCGCTGGTCGGCCTCGGCTAGCTCGCGCACCCCCTGCTCGCCCAACAGCAGCCGGGGGCCGAACGACGGGACGGGCAGCAGCGCGGGCCGATGCAACACCCGTGCCAACGCCTTGGTGTAGTCGACGTTGCGCACCGGCGCAGGCGCCACCGCGTTGACCGGGCCCGCCAGCCGGTCGTCGTACAGCGCCCGGTAGTACACGTCCAGCAGGTCGTCCAGGCCTATCCACGACAACCACTGCCGCCCACTGCCGAGCCGTCCACCCAGTCCGGCGCCGAACAGCGGACGCAACAGCCGCAACGTGCCGCCGCGCGCGGCCTGCACGACCCCGGTCCGTACCGCCACGGTGCGCAACCCCGCGTCCGCGGCGGGCGCCGTTGCGGCCTCCCAGTCGGCGACGACGTCGGCAAGGAAGCCGTCGCCGCGGACGCTCTCCTCACACAGCTGCGCGTCACCGCGGTCGAACCCGTAGTAGCCGATGGCCGATGCGCTGACGAAGACGTTTGGGCCGTTTCTGCTGCAGGCGGCCACCTCGGCGAGCCTGCGCGTCGGTTCGATGCGGCTATCGCGGATCGCCGCGCGGTGGGCATCGGTGAACCGGCCTGCGATCGACGTGCCTGCCAGGTGCACGACGGCATCGACGCCGTCGAGCAGGTCGGGCGACGGGAGCTCGGTATTCCACTGCCGCTCGTCCGGCCTGCTCGGCGCATGCCTGACCAGGCGGATCACCTCGTAGCCGCCGCTGGTCAACAGCGCGGTCAGCTGCGACCCGACCAGACCCGAAGCCCCGGTGACCGCGATGACGAGCGGACGCGGCCCGCACGATGCGGCGTCGTCGTGCGCGGCCAGGTCGTCGGCCAGTTGGCGGTGGCGGTAGACGAACGTCGAACGCAGTGCGGCCGCAGGCAGCGGAGCGTCCACGCGATCGTGCACCCTGGTCTGCCCGCCGGGTAGTTCCTCGAAGTCGTGCGTGTGGCGCCAGTGCCCCACCAAGCGCGGAGGCCAAGTCCTCAGCCCGTCCGACGACAGTTCGTCGACGAAGCGGCGGGGAGGGTCATAGCAGCCGGCCTGGTGCTGCGCTATCCAGCGCAAGCCAGCGGGAAGCCCAAGCACGGCGCGACCATCGGCCAACGACTCCGCCTCGGCGACCACCGTCATCGGCTGCCATGGCGGTACCAGCCGCGGCATCGCCCCGGGCCGGCTGTGCCAGCCGAACACCTCCTCGAGCGGATGGCCGACGGTGCTCTGAAATTCAATGCCCACGAATACCGATTCGTCGCCGCGCCCACGCCGGATGGCCATCCGCACCGCAGCGTGCTCCGAATCACCCTGGTGGCATCCAAAGCTGGCTTCACCGGCGCCGACCTGGTCCCGGTCGGGTGTCGGCTGCTGACGATGCACGGCACCGCTGACACGTGGACGGATCCCGTTGCAGCACAAGCACAAACCACGCGGGCACACGCCCGCGGAGTGGACGCGCACTGGGAACCCGTCGAAGGCTGCGGCCACTTCCTGCTTCGTGACTATGCGCGGCGGAATCGAGTGACCGCAGATTTTGCGATGGCGCCGTGGGCAGAGCGCTTCACGCCTTAGGCTGCTGGTATCCCGAGCCCAATCTTTCAGCGGACGTTCCGGGACCGCCGCGAGGCGGGCCGTGTCCTGGCGGGGAGTCTCTCGGCCTACAGCAGCCGCGCCGACGTCGTGGTGTTGGGCCTTGCTAGGGGCGGTGTGCCCGTCGGCTGGGAGCTCGCCGCCGCGCTCGTTGCACCGTTGGACGTCTTCCTCGTCCGCAAGCTCGGCGTGCCCCAGTGGCCCGAACTCGCCATGGGGGCCATCGCCTCCGGCGGCGCGGTGGTGATCAACGAATCGGTCGTAAACAGCTTGGGCATCACCGATTCGCAGCTACGGGAAGTGCAGGAACGGGAAACTGCCGAACTCGAGCGGCGGGAGCTGGCATATCGGGGCGGGCGCGCTCGCCTCGACGTCCACGCCAAGGTCGTGATCCTGGTGGACGACGGGATCGCCACCGGAGCCAGCATGCGGGTCGCGCTTGCGGCGGTCCGAACCGCTGGGCCTGCCCGACTGATCGTCGCGGTGCCCGTCGGGCCGCGCCAGGTCTGCCGAGCATTGCGCCGCGACGCCGACGACGTGGTGTGTGCCGCCACACCCGCCCGGTTCGAAGCCGTCGGCCAGGTGTTCGCCGACTTTCACCAGGTCAGCGACGACGAAGTACGCGAGCTACTGAACTCCCCCACCACTGCTGGGCACTAGGTGGTGCCACGCAGCCGAGCTAGTCGTGTTTGGAGGGGTCCGCAGCACCGTCGTCGGTCTTGTCGTTGGACGCCCCAACGGACTCCGACACCTCAGTGACGGGTTCCTCGGGATAGTCCTCGGCCGACTCGACGGGTTCCAACACGGTGGTGGCATCGTCGGCGGGGACCACATCGTCCCCGTCTTCGACGTCCTCGGCGTCGCCATGGGAGCGTTCCCGCACCGCATCCACGATGAGCAAGAGCACGCCGATGACGCTGGCGCCGATACACACCCACGCGATCAACTCATTGCTGGTGACGACGGCGGTCACCAACGCGGCGAGCCCGATGACAGCCAGTACTAGCGCAACGATCAGCATCAATCAGCCGATCAGTTGTTTCCTCGGTTGAACTGGTTGAACCCGCCGCCGTCGTTGTTGGCGGTCGAGTCAACCGGCGCCGCCGATCCTCGCTGTCCGAGCTCTTCGAGCTGGGACTCCAGATAAGTCTTGAGCCTGGTGCGGTATTCACGCTCGAACGTGCGCAGCTGCTCGAGCCGGCCTTCCAGCACGGTGCGCTGCTGGTTGATGGTGCCCATGATCTCGGAGTGCTTGCGCTCGGCATCCGCCTGCAACGCGTCGGCCTTCTCCTGGGCCTGACGCAGCTGTGTCGACGAACGCGTCTCGGCGTCAGCCAGCAAGGCGTCGGCCCGCTGCTTGGCGTCGGCGAGCGTGGTCTCTGCCGTGTGCTTGGCCTCGCTGACCATGGCGTCGGCCTGCGCGCGGGCGTCGGCGAGCAGCTTGTCCGACTCGGTCTTCGCGGTGCCGGTCAGACGATCCGCCGTGTCCTGGGCAAGGCCCAAGATCTTGGCCGCCTTGATGTGCGATTCCTCGCTGGCGGGAGCCGCGGCCTGCGGTGGCGCCTCGTAGACCGGGGCGGGCGGCGGTACGTGAACCGGCTCCGGTTCGGGTGGCGGCGGCTGGTACGCGGGGATCGACTGGGTGGCCTGGACGCCGCCGCCGGCACGGGCCGTTGCGAGCTCCTGGTCCAGCTCGGACACCCGCTGACGAAGGTCGGCGTTCTCCTCGATCAGGCGCTGCAGCTCGTTCTCGACGAGATCGAGGAACGCGTCTACTTCGTCTTCGTTGTAGCCACGCTTGCCGATCGGCGGCTTGCTGAATGCGACGTTGTGGACGTCAGCAGGTGTAAGCGGCATTGTCCGCCCCCTTTGAGTCTGGACCGTCTACCGGTCTCAAAGTGTAGAGCCATGGTGGAAGTAACTGGCGCCCATCCTGTCACAACAGACCCTGCGGTTGCAGTGGAGGTCGAGAATTAAGAGCGAATTTCAAACTTGGGCCTCGAATTAAGGTTCCGATAAACCCTGGGCAACGTCATGCACCCGCCGCTTGGAACGCCAACTGCATGCCGATGAAGGCCGCGAGCAGCAGCACCATGATGGACAGATCGAACCGCACCGCACCTATTGTGAGCGGCGGAATCAGCCTCCGCAACAGCTTCACCGGGGGGTCGGTCAGGGTCAGCATGATCTCGAGGATCATCACCGTCGCGCCCTTGGGTTGCCAGTCGCGACTGAACGATCGGATGAATTCGACGACGACCCGCGCGATGAGCAGGAGCCAGAAGACGAACAGCGCGAAGCCCAAGATTTCGAAGAACAGGGGCAACTGGGTGACCTCACTCCAGGCAGATGTGTGACGTTCCAACGAACGCGAATCGAATCGTCGTCAGCCTACCCGGCCACCACTGGCCGGCCCCTAACTACTGGTAGGCGCTACTGGTAGGCGCTACTGGTAGGCGTAGAAGCCGGCCTCGGCGATCCGCTTGCGCTCGTCGGCCGTGACGTCGACGTCGGCGGGCGAGAGCAGGAACACCTTCGTCGCGACCTTGTCGAAGGAACCACGCAGCGCGAACGCGAGTCCGGCGGCGAAGTCGACCAGTCGCTTGGCATCGGCGTTGTCCATCGTGACCAGGTCCATGATGACCGGCGTCCCGTCGCGGAACCGTTCCCCGATGGTGCGGGCCTCGCTGTAGTCCTTCGGGCGCAGCGTGGTGATCTTCGCCAGTGGGCTGCCCGCCTCGAACAGTTCGGCCATCCGGCGGGGCTCCATGGCCACGGCGCCCCGGGTCGGAGTGCGCATGGCGTTGAAGCGGGGGCGCTCGAACTCACGCCTGCCACGGAAGCCGGGCTCTTCGGGGTACGCGCCGCGGTAACCCGCTGCGGCACCTTCCATCTCGCGACCGAACTCCCGCTCGAACTCACGACCGCCACGCTCTTCGTAGCCGCGGCCCTGGGCGTAGCCGTCGTCCTCGAACCGGTCTTCGCGACCCCGCCGTGCGAAGGACCGCGCCCCGCGGTCTTCGTCCTCGTAGTACTCGTCGTCGTAGTCGTCCATCGGCGCCATACCGAAGTAGGCCTTGACCTTATGCAATGTGCTCATCGGATGACCCTTCTGATGACCTTGGAGGTGTTGCCTGTGATGAAGATGTGACTGGAGTGACTGCTCATGGTGACGTTAACGGTCGGTGCCCCAATAGCGCGGTTCCGACACGCACACAGGTCGAACCATGTTCGACCGCCGCCTCGAGGTCGCTGGACATACCTGCCGATAGACCGAGGCGCTGCTGGTAGCCGGTCTGTATCCGCTCACGCTCCGCCGCCAGAAGTGCGAACGCCGCGGCCGGATCGGACCCCAGCGGCGGTACGCCCATCAGGCCGACGAATTCGAGCCCGTCGGCACCGTCGACGACAGCGCACAGCTCGTCCACCAACCCCGGATTCCCGATGTCCGCCCCGCCCCTGGACGGGTCGCCGTCGAGACTCACTTGGACGTACGCGTTGATCGGCTTTGCGCGCCTGCCATCGTCTAGCGCGGTCGTCGCGGCCCGGTCCAAGGCCGCGGCCAACCTGATGCCATCGACGGCGTGCACGGTGTCCGCCCACCCCGCTATCGCGCGCGCCTTGTTGCGTTGGATACGGCCGATCATGTGCCAGCGAATTGGTGGCGGTGACGTTTCAGAAGTAAAATACGCCGCAACTTCGGCCACCTTATTCGACGCTTCCGGCTCACGTGCTTCACCAAATTCAATACACCCGAGCCGTCGCAATTCAATTACATCGGATGCTGGAAAGAATTTCGTAACGGGCAACAATTCAATTTCGCCGAGCGGACGTCCGGCGGCTCGTGCGGCGGTGTCGAGTCGACTGCGCAGCGCGGCCAGCGCCTCGGCGAGTTCGGCTGCCCGCGCAGCGGTCATGCCATCCACACCAGAGCGGCAAGGCGGCCGGTCGGTGCCCCGCGCCGATGGCTGAACAGGTTGGGGTCATCGACCGTACAGCGCGGATCGGCATCGACTGCCATTACACCCAAATCCCTTAATTGCCTTGCGATTCCAGCGCGCAAGTCGAGCCCGGCAGTTCCACGGGCGCTTGTGGTGCGACTGCCGGGTAACACGGCCTCCACCTCCGCGGCCATGGCATCGGGAACTTCGTAGTTGCGGCCGCTGACTGCCGGACCGAGCAGTACCGAGATGTGCTCGACGTGTGCCCCTTGGGCCACCATCGTCTCGACCGTCTTGGCCACAATCCCCTTCTGCGCACCGACCCGACCCGCATGAACTGCGGCGATCACGCCGGCGCGCGCATCGGCCATTAATACCGGAACACAATCAGCGGTTACCACCGCCAGCGCCAATCCCGGTTTCGACGTCACCAATGCGTCGGTTTCGGCGATCGTCGGACTCGGACCGTCCACCACGACCACGTTGTCGCCGTGCACCTGGTTCATCCACACCAGTCCGTCGTCACCCAGGCCGGTGGCCGCCGCCAGGCGCTTGCGGTTCGCGGCGACCGCGCCCGGATCGTCGCCCACGTGGTCGCCCAGGTTGAACGAGTCGAACGGCGGTACCGAGACGCCACCCGCACGGGTAGTCGTCACGCGCCGGATGCGGAGGCTCACGGTGTCCAGTATCGCGACCCGATGGTTGGGGCTGCTGGTGTGGTCAGTGCCGCATGAATGGCGGCACGTCGACGTCGTCGTCGTCATCCCCGCCGCCGCCGATGCTCACCGTCGCACCGTTCGTGTGCAACGGAACGCTCGCCGCGTCGACGGGCTCGAACACCGGTGAGGTCACCTTGCCAGCGACTCCGGTCCTGATCGCGGGGCCGACGCCGACGACCGGCTTCCGACTCGGTCCGGTGGCGTCGAATCCGGCCGCGATGACCGTGACCCTGACCTCGTCGCCGAGCGAGTCGTCGATGACCGTGCCGAAGATGATATTGGCTTCCGGGTGTGCGGCATCCTGCACGAGCGACGCGGCCTCGTTGATCTCGAAGAGGCCTAGATCGCTGCCGCCGGCGACGGACATGAGCACGCCCTGCGCGCCCTCCATGGACTGCTCCAGAAGCGGTGAGTTGATCGCGATCTCGGCGGCCTTGAGCGCCCGGCCGTCGCCACGCGCCGCGCCGATGCCCATGAGGGCCGTACCTGCGCCCGACATGATGCCCTTGACATCGGCGAAGTCGACGTTGATCAGACCCGGCGTGGTGATGAGATCGGTGATGCCCTGGACACCGTTGAGGAGCACCTCGTCGGCGCTGCGGAACGCATCCATGAGCGACACCGCGGCGTCACCCATCTGCAGCAGCCGATCGTTGGGGATCACGATCAGCGTGTCGCAGCTTTCCCGAAGCGAGGTGATGCCGATCTCGGCCTGATTGGATCGGCGCTTGCCCTCGAAGGAGAACGGCCGGGTCACGACGCCGACCGTGAGCGCGCCGAGCTTGCGAGCGATGTTGGCGACGACGGGGGCACCGCCGGTACCCGTGCCACCACCCTCACCCGCGGTGACGAACACCATGTCGGCGCCGCGGAGCAGCTCTTCGATGTCGTCCTTGGCGTCTTCGGCAGCCTTGCGGCCCACCTCGGGATCGGCGCCTGCGCCGAGTCCTCTGGTGGAGTCCCTGCCGACGTCGAGTTTGACGTCGGCATCGCTCATCAACAGCGCTTGCGCGTCGGTGTTGATGGCGATGAACTCCACGCCCTTGAGGCCTTGTTCGATCATGCGGTTGACGGCGTTCACGCCGCCACCGCCGATGCCGACCACCTTGATGACGGCGAGATAGTTGTGCGGGGGCGTCATCGGTCGCTTTCCTCCCAGGTTGCCTTACGTGGTGCGGATCTTCCGGGGCAAACCCTCAACCTCAACCATAGGCTTAGAGTTATGTCAAGTAGTTCCGCGCAAACAGAACGGTAGGGCGAGGACAACGGGTATCGACGCAGGCGCGCCGACGAATTGCGGCATTTCTGCACGAACTTCGCGAGGTTGGTGCTACCTGACCGTCGGCAAATCCGGACTGGACACGTCGTAGGTGGTGCCGGGCTGAGTGAGCAGCGCCCCGAGCTTGAGCGCCTTCTCCTCCGTGCGGTCCGTGGTGCCCCAAATCACTTGCCTGCCATCGTTCAGGGTCAACGTGATGGCGGCAACGGACGGGGCGGCCACGCGGCTGACCTGACTGAAGACCTCGGGCCGCAATGCGGTGAGCACCTGGAGCGCGGCCTTGGTGGGTGGATCACTCGGACCAGGATGGTCGGCATCGAGGTACGGCAGCCCGGGCGGCGGTGGCGCAGTGGCGAAGTCGACGCCGTCGCGGTCGAAGAGGTGCGGGCCGTCGGGATAGTCCTTGGCGACGACGGGTATCCGCTCGGTGATCGTGATGCGCAGCGTCGAGGGGTATTCCCGCTGCACCCGGGCGCTGCCCACCCGGCGTATGGTCGCGACCCGCTCGGCAACGGCATCGGTATCGACCTGCAGGAGTGGGGTATCCGGCTTCACCGCGGCGGCCTGTTCGACCTCCTCCTTGGTGATCACGCCGAGCCCGGTGATCACCGTGGACCTAGCAGCCATGATGGGCGTGAAGTACAACAACAGCCCCAGTCCCACGACGACGATGCTGATACCCGTCGTCCACAGAAGTACCTTGAGCCCCCGAATCAGGCCGCGCGCAGGCGTTTTCGCTTGTGTGGCGGGCCGCCCTTCAACGCGACGCTTCGCGGCACGACGAGCCTCCTCGATCGCGACGGCCCGAGCCTGTGCGGCGCGCCGCTCTTCGCGTTCGCGACGCGCCCGCCGACGCGGTCCTTCGTAGTCAGGTTCGGCGTCGGGTTCGGCGGGGGGGTCGGCTTCGGCTTCGGCTTCGGTGGACGGTCCGGGCTCGGCCTCACCGGGGGCTTCGACCTCATTGGGCTCGGGCTCGGGTTCGGGCACCTCGTCGGTGTCCGACGGCCCGGTCATCGCGAGCCTGCCCTGGCCTGCAACGCCGCCAGGATCTCCTGTCCGAGCAGCGTGACGTCACCGGCGCCCATCGTGACGACGGCATCACCGGGGCGCGTGGCCGCCGCGACCCGATCGGCCACCGCAGAGAAGTCGGGCACGTAGTGCACCGGCGCCTCGACGTGCTCGGCGACGGTTGCTCCGCTCACGCCGGCGATCGGCTGTTCGCGTGCCGCATAGACGTCGAGCACGAAAACCTCGTCCGCGACGCTGAGGGCCTGCCCGAACTCCTTCGCGAACGTCTGCGTGCGGGAGTAGAGGTGCGGCTGGAACACCACGATCGACCGGCCCTCCCCCGCGACCGCGCGCAGCGCCTCGAGGTTGACCTTCACCTCCGTCGGATGATGGGCGTAGTCGTCGAACACTCGTACTCCGGCCGCCGTGCCCACCGCCTCGAACCTGCGTCGCGTCCCTTCGAATCCGGCCAGCCCGTCCAAGACCGCGTCCACGTCGGCGCCGGTCTGGATCGCCGCGAGCGCCGCCCCGAGTGCGTTGAGCGCCATGTGCCTGCCGGGCACCGCCAGGCGTAGTCCTCGGGCATGGGACTCCCCGGCCAGCCGCACCGTCGCGACTCCGCCGGTGCCTTGCTGTTCCCAATTAACAAGGGCAGCAGCAAGTTTCGAATCCTCACCGCTGCCGTAGCGCAAGACTCGGACACCACGTTCGGCCGAGCGCGCGGCGAGCGCCGCCGCTCCCGGATCGTCGACGCAGACCACCAACGCACCACCTGGGCGCAGCTTCGCCAAGAACTCATCGAAGACCGCCGCGTAGGCCGCCTCAGTGCCGAAGAAGTCCAGGTGGTCGGCCTCGACGTTCGTCACCACCGCGATATCGGGCGAATACTCGAGCAGGGATCCGTCGCTTTCGTCGGCCTCGGCCACGAACGTGGCACCGCTGCCGTGGTGGGCGTTCGTGCCCGCTTGCCCCAGGTCGCCGCCAATGGCGAAGGACGGATCGAATCCGCTGCGTTGCAACGCCACCACGATCATCGATGTCGTCGTCGTCTTGCCATGGGTGCCAGTCACCATGACGGTCGTGTAACCGTCCATCAGCTTTGCGAGCACCACCGGACGCATGATCACGGGGATGCCGCGCCGTCGGGCCTCCACCAACTCGGGATTGTCCTTCGGGATGGCGGCTTGGGTACTCACGACCGCCGTCGGGCCTCCCGGCAGCATGTCGAGCGCTGAGCCGTCGTGTCCGATCCGGATCGAGGCGCCGCGGGCGCGCAGTGCGGCCACCCCCCTCGACTCCTTGGCGTCCGAGCCCGAGACCAAGCCGCCGCGATCGAGCAGGATCCGGGCGATGCCCGACATCCCGGCGCCGCCGATCCCCACCATGTGCACCCGCTGCAAGTCGGCGGGTAATGACGGGCCGGTCACCGTTGACCCCTCCGCAACACATTCCCGGGTCGCTTCGCTCCTGCGCTCCGCAACACATTCCCGGGTCGCTTCGCTCCTGCCCTCCGCAACACATTCCCGGGTCGCTTCGCTCCTGCCCTCCGGAACATCACGGCCACGTCCAACGCCACCTGCGCCACCCGCTGTGCGGCATCCCGGTGCCCCGCCAGGCTCGCAGCCGACGTCATCGCAGCCAGCTTGTCGTCGTCACCGAGGAGTTCGCAGACGGTAGTCGCGAGGAAATTGGGCGTCAGATCCTCGTCGGCGACGAGCAGCCCGCCGCCGGCGCCGACCACGGGCAGTGCGTTCAGCCGTTGCTCGCCGTTGCCGATCGGCAACGGCACGTACACCGCGGGGAGCCCGACGGCGGTGACCTCGGCCACGGTCATGGCACCCGAACGGCAGATCGCCAGGTCGGCGGCGGCGTACGCGAGATCCATGCGACTCAGATAGGGCACCGAGGCGTATGGCGGATCGCCCGCCGCGGGTTCGCGAAGGTCGAGGGTGTTCTTGGGTCCGTGAGCGTGCAGCACCGAAATACCAGCTGCGGCAAAGTCTTTGGCAGCCGCGGCAACAGCGCGATTTATCGACTGTGCGCCTTGGGATCCACCGAACACCAACAACACGCGGGCATCGTCGGAGAATCCGAAGTGGGCCCGCGCCTCGGCCCGCATCGCGGCTCGGTCAAGGGCCGTGATCGCAGCACGGACCGGGACGCCTACCACCTCGACACCTCGTAGCCCCGGATCGGGCACCGCAGACAACACCCGGTCGGCGGAGCGTGCCCCGACGCGGTTGGCCCAGCCGGCACTGGCGTTCGCCTCGTGGATGACGACGGGCACCCGGCGCCTGCGGGACCCGACCAGGCTGCCGCGCGCGGCGAGATATGCGGGCAGCGCGACGTAGCCGCCGAAGCCGATGACGACGTCGGCGTCCACTTCATCGAACACCGCACGCGTCTGCCGCACCGCCTTGCGCACCCGCAGCGGAAGCCGGATCAAATCACCCGACGGTTTACGTGGCAGGGGTACAGGGGTGATCAACTTGAGGTCGTAGCCACGTTCGGGAACAAGCCTGGTCTCGATGCCGCGCTGGGTGCCGAGTGCGGTGATCCGGATTCCAGGATCCAGCGCCACCAGGGCGTCGGCCACTGCCATTGCCGGCTCGACGTGACCTGCGGTACCGCCACCCGCGAGCACCACGGAGAAGGGGCGATTCACCCGTAACGTTGACCTTCCAATGGTCGAGCCCGTGGGCTCGGTTGGCGCTGACGGCCTCCATGATGCCCTGAGCGCCGAACTGACTCATCGCCCGCATGGGCGGTCCTGCGCCCGGCGTCCTTGGCGGGTTTGCGCACCTGCCCCGATTTCGGCTTCGGCTTTGGCTTCGACTTGGCCTTTGACTTCGGCTTCGGGGCGGCCTTGGCCTGACGGCTCCGCAGGCGATCGCGCGCCGACTCGAGCCGTGTCGGCACATAGGGTTCAGGAAGGGGCAGCCGCAGTAACCGGGTCACGGTGTCGTCTCGGCCAGCACGCAACGCGGCCACCGCCTCCGGCTCGTGGCGCGCGGCATTCGTGACCACCCCAAGGATGAGAAGCGTTGTCGCCGTGGATGTTCCACCGGCCGATATCAGGGGCAGCTGAAGCCCCGTGATCGGGAGCAGCCCGACGACGTAGCCGACGTTGATGAATGCCTGACCAAGGATCCATAGCGTCGCGGTGGCGGTCAACAGCCGCAGGAACGGGTCGGCGGACCGGCGGGCGATGCGCATGCCGGTATAGGCGAACAGGCCGAAGAGGCACAGCAGTGCGGCCGCCCCGACGAACCCGAGTTCTTCGCCGATGATGGCGAAGATGAAGTCGTTGTGGGCGTTGGGCAGGTAATTCCATTTCGCCGTGCCCTGGCCTAGGCCGTCGCCGAACAGCCCGCCGTTGGCCAGCGCATACCGGGCCTGTTTGGCCTGATAGCCAGAGCCCTGCATATCGGCGCCGGGGTTCAACCACGACTGCACCCGGTCGGAGCGGTAACCCTCGGAGACGGCCAACACGGCAGCCGCCGCGACGACGGCGCCGAGCGAGGTCATGAAGACGCGAAGCGGTAGGCCGGCATACCAGAGCAGCCCGAGCAGGATGATGCCGAGCGACACCGTCTGCCCGAGGTCGGGTTGAAGGACGATCAGGAACAGTGCGAGCACCGCGGCGGGCACCAATGGGAACAGCAGCTCGCGCAACGAGGCCCGCTCAAGGCGGCGCGTGGCCAGCAGGTGCGCGCCCCAGATCAGGAACGCGATCTTGGCGAGTTCCGAAGGCTGCATCGAGAAGCCGGCAACCACGAACCAACCGCGGGATCCGTTGGCTTCCTTGCCGATTCCAGGAACCAACACCAGGATCAGCATCACGATGGTGAGCGCGAACGCCGGGAAGGCCAGCCGCCGCATGATGTTGACCGGCATGCGTAGCGCGATGTAGAACGCGAATAGCCCGACGATCGTCCACAGCACCTGCTTGGCGAAGATCACCCACGGCGAGCCGTCCTCGTCGTAGGAGTGCACACCGGAGGCCGACAACACCATGATCAGCCCGAGCGTGGTCAGCAGCGCCGTGACCGCGATGATGAGGTGAAAGGACGTCATCGGGCGTCCGAGCCATGCCCCAAACTGCGTCCGGGGCACCCGGGGCGCTTCGCTGGAGGTCGTGGCGGCAGGCTTCGCCGCGTCGGCCGGGGTGCCGCGGCGAAGCCGTAGCCGGGTAAGAATTGCGCTCACCGGCGAGACGCCAACCGATAGTTCACCTGAGTCACATGGTTAACACCAGACTCAACTTTCCCTCGCACCCCAGAATCCTCCCCCGTCACACCCCCAGAACGCGGATATCCGTCGCGTGTCGCGAAATGCGTGCGAGGGCGAGGCCGGTTAGCCCCCGACCGCGGCCAACCACTCGCTGTAGAACAACGCGACGCCGAGGCCACAGGCGATTGCCGTGAGCAGCCAGAACCGGATGATAACCGTGGTTTCTGCCCAGCCGACTAGCTCGAAGTGGTGGTGGAAGGGCGCCATGCGGAACACCCGTCGGCCCGTCGTGCGAAACGCCAGGATCTGCACGACCACCGACGTCACCTCGGCCACGAACAGCGCCCCGAGCACCACGGCGAGCGTCTCCGTCCGGCTCGTCACGGAAAGCCCCGCGATGATGCCGCCCAACGCGAGCGAACCCGTGTCGCCCATGAAGATCTTGGCCGGAGCGGCATTCCACCACAGGAACCCGATACAGGCGCCCGCGGTGGCGGCGGCGACCAGGGCGAGGTCCAACGGATCGCGCACGTTGTAACAGCCAAGACCCGGACTCGTCGCACACGCGTTGCGGTACTGCCAGAAGGTGATCAGCACGTACGCCGCGCTGACCATTGCCATGGCACCGGCGGCCAGCCCATCCAGGCCGTCGGTGAAGTTCACCGCATTGGACCACGCGTTCACGATGACGACCGCGAAGAGCACGAACACCGCGGGTGCCAGGGTGACCGTCGCGATCTCCCGGACGTAGGACAGTTGCGCGCTGCCAGGGGTCAGCCCGTCGGCATTGTGAAATTGCAGCACCAGTACGCCGAACAGCACCGCCGCAGTGAGCACCCCGACGGTCTTGGCCGTCTTGTTGAGCCCGAGGTTGCGTGAGCGACGAATCTTGATCAGGTCGTCGACGAACCCGACCCCGCCCAGCGCAGTGGCCAAGCCGAGCACCAGCAGCCCCGACGCGGACGGGCCCTCACCATCCATGGCGAGCCCCACCAGGTGCGTACCGAGGTAGCCGGCCCAGATGCCCGCGATGATCGCCACGCCACCCATGGACGGCGTGCCGCGCTTCTTCTGGTGGCTCGGCGGCCCGTCCTCACGGATCTCGTGGCCGAAACCCTGTCTGGTGAAGACACGTATCAGTGCGGGCGTCAGCAGGATCGACACCGCCAGCGCGATACCGACCGCGATCAGGATCTGCCTCATGACGCCCCGGCCCCGGAATCTGCGGCAAGCGTGTCGGCAAGCGCACCGAGCCCAGCCGAGTTCGAGGCCTTCACCAGCACCACGTCACCGTCGCGTAGTTCGGCCCGCAGCAACTCCAGGGCTGCTTCGGCGTCGTCGACCATCACGGCCTCGCTGCCCCACGACCCCTCCATCACCGCCCCGTGATGCATGGCGCTCAATGACCTCCCCGTTCCGACGACGACCAGTCGTGACACATCTAAGCGCACTGCCAGTCGTCCGATGCTGTCATGTTCGGCTATCGCGTCGTCGCCCAGTTCGGCCATCTCACCCAACACGGCCCAACTCCTGCGCTTCTGCCCACCCGCGGCCGCCATCCAGGCCAGTGCCTTCAGCCCCGCCCGCATGGAGTCGGGGTTCGCGTTGTAGGCGTCGTTGACGACGGTCACGCCGTCGTCGCGGGTGCGGACCTGCATGCGATGTCGCGACACCGGCCCTGCCGCTTCCAGCGCCGCCGCGACCTGGTCGAGGCTGGCCCCGCACTCCAGTGCGACGGCGGCCGCGCATAGTGCGTTGGACACCTGATGGTCGCCGTGCACGGCCAGCGCGACATGGGTCTTGGCATCGGAATGAGCGCCGCCGGCGTGCAACGTGAATCGGGGCCGGGCGAGTTCGTCGAGGGTGACGTCCCCCGCCCAGACGTCTGCGGCCGACGAGCGACCGACACGGACCACCCGCGCTGCGGTCAGCTCTACCATCGCGGCGACCACCGGGTCGTCGGCGTTGAGGATCACCACCCCAGAGGCCGGAACCGCCTGCGGCAGTTCTGCTTTCGTGGCGGCGATGGCCTCGCGGGACCCGAACTCGCCGAGGTGGGCGGTGCCGACGTTCAACACGACGGCGATCGACGGCGGGGCGATGGCTGCGAGCGCTGCGATGTTGCCCGGGTGCCGCGCCGACAACTCCAGGATCAGGTAGTCGGTGTCGGCGGTGGCGCGCAGCACCGTCCACGGATGGCCCAGTTCGTTGTTGAACGAGCCTGGCGGCGCGACGACCTCGCCGAGCGGAGTCAGCACCGCGGCCAGCAGATCCTTCGTGGACGTCTTGCCGGACGATCCGGTGACACCGACGATCGTCAGCCCCGCCGAAACCAACTCGGCGGCGACCGCACCGGCCAGCAGGGCGAGCGCCGCCAGTACGGCGGCACCGGAGCCGTCGGTGTCGTGCTCGAGCACGCCGGCAGATGAATCAGATTCGGCACCAATCGGTTTCACCACGATTGCCGGCACTCCGACCGGGCGGGCAGCCAGTACGGCAACAGCGCCTGCGGCCACCGCGGCGGGTGCATGGTCGTGTCCGTCGACACGTGCGCCGGGCAGCGCAATGAAAAGGCCGCCTGGCGTCACTGCTCTCGAGTCGAACTCGACGGTGCCGGTGATTCGGATGCGGTCGGCGTCGGCAGCCGAGACGTCGACGAGCTCTCCACCGACGATGTCGGCCACCTGCTTCAGGGTCAGGTCGATCACTTCGTCGTCCCGAGTTCTGCTATCGCCGCGGCCAATTCGTCGCGGTCGTCGAATGGTCTTGTGACACCGTGGCTGGTCTGGCCGGCCTCGTGGCCCTTGCCGGCAACCAGCACCACGTCGTTCGCCCTGGCCCAGCCGACCGCGAAGTCGATGGCCGCCCTGCGGTCGCCGAGCTCGACGAGCTGGGCGTCGGCACCGACCGCAGCCGCGCCTGCCATGATCGTCGCGCGAATGCGGTCCGGATCTTCGTCACGTGGGTTGTCGTCGGTGACGACGACGAGATCGGCGAGCTCCGCCGCGACGGCTCCCATCGGCTCGCGCTTGCCCTGATCCCGATTGCCTCCGGCGCCGAAGACGACCGCGATTCGACCGCCCGAGCCGTCCCCCGTCTCGAGCTGCGCCCGCAGCGTCTCCAGCACCGCCCGCAGCGCGCCCGGCTTGTGCGCGTAGTCGACCAGGGCAAGGAAGTCCTGGCCGCCGTCGATCGGCTGCATGCGGCCTGGCACGGTGGCCGTCCGCAGCCCCGGCGCAGCTTGTTCCGGCGACACGCCGACGGCGTCGAGGAGTGCCAGCGCGAGCAGTCCGTTGGCCACGTTGTATCGGCCGGGCAGCGCAATCCGCACCCGGTGGTGCACCCCGGCGGGATCCGCCGCCACGAACTCCTGACCGCCCTGGGCGTCGGTGTGCACGTGCTCGCTCGTCCACGCCGCATCGCGGCCGGTGGCGCTCACGGTCGTCGGACGGTGGGCCAGCGCCGCGATCGTCTGCCCCGCGTCGTCGTCGACACAGATCACCGAAATGTCTGCGTGAGTGGCAGATTCGGGATCGAACAGTCTCGCCTTGGCCTCGAGGTAGTCCTGCATGGTCGGGTGGAAGTCGAGGTGGTCACGCGACAGGTTGGTGAATCCACCCACTGCGAAGTGCACGGCATCGACCCTGCCCAGGGTCAGCGCGTGGCTCGATACCTCCATCACGACCGTGTCGACACCGCGCTCGACCATGACGGCAAGCAGGGCCTGCAGATCAGGCGCTTCCGGCGTAGTCAGGGCGCTGGGCTCGGCCCGCCCGTCGATGCTGATGCCGACCGTCCCGATGAGCCCGGCCACCCGATCTGCCGCGCGCAGCCCCGCCTCGACGAGGTAGGTCGTCGTGGTCTTGCCCGACGTCCCGGTCACGCCGATGACGCGGAGCCGCTCCGAGGGGTTCCCGTATACCGCGGCGGCCAGCTCGCCGAGTACCGCACGCGGGTTCTGATGAACGACCACCGGCACATCGATGTCCGTTGGCAAAATCTCCAGCCCGGCGGGATCGGTGAGCACCGCCACCGCACCGCGGCCAACCGCGTCGGCCGCGTAGCGTGCGCCGTGCGCAGTGGCGCCTGGCAGGGCCGCAAACAGATCGCCGGCGACGGCATCCTGGCTGCGCAACGTCACCCCCGTCACCACCAGGTCCGACACGGACGCTCCTGGCGCGGCGACGGCCCCTACCCGCTCGGCCAGTGGCACGAGAGCTTCACCCACCGGGCGCGAGGGACGCAACTTCATGGCGATGACACAGTACCGGCCGGCCTCGATAGCTCGGCATCCGTCCGCTTAGGTCTGCTGCAGGGTCAGCGGCGGGCCGGGGTCCGGCGACAGTGGGACGTTCTCGCGCTGAAGCAGCCAGGAGTCGATGTTGTGAATCAGCGGCGCCGCCGTCGTACCGGGTGACCCGTCGGCCGTGTGGTGCGGATTGTCCATCATCACGCCGACGACGTAGCGGGGATCGTCGGCCGGGGCCATGCTGGCGAAGGTGATCCAGTAGACGTCGTCGTAGTAACACCCGCAGCCCGGGTTGATCTGCTGCGCCGTCCCGGTCTTGCCCGCGATCTGGTAGCCCTCGACCGCCGCTCCGGACCCCGTGCCCTGTTGAATCCCGCGCGGGTCCTTCTGGATGGTGGCCCGCAGCATGTTGCGAACGGTTCTTGCGGTGTCCGACGAAACCACGCGCACGCCGTCGGGCCTCGGCTCGTCGGTCTTGGTCCCGTCAGCGGCGATGGTGGACTTGAGGATGCGTGGCGGAATCCGCACTCCGTCGTTGGCGATCGCCTGGTACATCCCCGTCATCTGTAGCAGGGTCATCGAAAGGCCCTGTCCGATGGGCAGGTTCGCGAACGAGCTACCGGACCACTGGTCGATGGGTGGGACCAGGCCCGAGCTCTCGCCCGGGAGCCCGACACCGGTGCGCTGTCCGAGGCCGAACTTGTCTGCCATGTCCGCCCAACGCTCCGGCCCGACCCGCTGAGCCAGCATCAGCGTGCCGACGTTGGACGACTTTCCGAACACGCCAGTGGTGGTGTACGGCGCAAGCCCGTGCTCCCACGCGTCGTGCACGGTGACGCCGCCCATGTCGATGGAGCCGGGTACCTGCAGCACCTCGTCGGGGTTGGTCAGCCCGAACTCGATGGCCGAGGACGCGGTGATGATCTTGTTCACCGAGCCCGGCTCGAACGGTGACGACACCGCCAGGTTGCCCAGCTCCCGGTTGTCCTGACGCCCGATGTCCTGACTCGGGTCGAACGTGTTGTCGTTCGACATCGCAAGGACCTCACCGGTCTTCGCGTCGAGCACGACGGCGGACACGTTCTTGGCCCCCGACAGGTCCTTGGCCTGCTGAACCTGCTGTTGGACGTAGTACTGGATGTCGTCGTCGATGGTGAGTTGGACGGTGGATCCGTCGACCGCGTCGTGGCGGTTGCGGTAGCTGCCCGGAATCACCACTCCGTCCGAGCCCCGGTCGTAGGTCACCGATCCATCGGTACCTGCCAACTTGGAGTCCAGCGAGTCCTCGAGTCCCAGCAGGCCGTGCCCGTCCCAGTCGATGCCGCCGACGACGTTCGCGGCCAGCGACCCGCCTGGATACTGCCGGATGTCCTGCCGTTCCGCGCCGACCTCGGGGTACTTCTTGATGATCGCGGTGGCGATGGCCGGGTCGACGGCACGGGCTAGGTAGGCGAAGGAGTCCTTGCTTCTCAATTTCTTGAGCAGCGTCGCGGCGTCCGGCTTGTTGTTCAGCAGGCCGGACACCCCGGTGGCGATCTCGCGTAGCCGCACATCTGGGTCGGGGGCTGCGGGCTTCTTCGCCTTCTCCTCGGCCAGCTGCTTCTGAATCCTGGCCGGTTGGAAGGTCAGTGCCCGTGCGGCGATCGTGAAGGCCAACTTGTCGGCATTGCGGTCGACGATGCTGCCCCGCACCGCCTCTTCGACGTCGGTGACCTTGAGCTGTCCGGCCGCCTCGGCGCGCAGCCCCGACGCCTTCGGCCCTTGGAGCGTGAACAGCTGTGCCGCGGCCACGACCAACACCAAGGCGATGACGCCGTTGCCCACCCGATGCCGAAATGCGAACGACGCGGTGCGTACGCCGTCGCCCGCGGAGGCCTCCCTGGTGCGCCTGGCGCGCGCGGAATGCGGCTGCGCTACTGATTTTTGGGCTTTACCCTTGGCGGCCGGCGCCGCGGGCTTGCGACCGCGTCGATCGCCGCGGCTCACGCGGGCGTTCCGGGAGCGGGCACCGCGACGGGCGCGAGCGGGTCGGCGGAAGGTAGCGGGCCAGGCAGCGCAGGCGCCTGCGGCGATGCGACGTGAGGTGTGTCGGCCGCCAGCGGTGTGACGGGTGCGTCGATGGGTGGTGCTGCGGGTGCGGCCAGCACCGGAACCTCGGAGCCGGGGCCGGGCACGACTGGCACGCCGGGCGCGGCAGGCACGCCGGGGACGGCAAGCAGCCCGGGGTTGGGAGCCACTGCGGGCGCCGCTGGCAGATGGACCGTCACCTCGCGCGGTTCGACGACGCGCGGCGCAGGCGGCGGCGGTGGTCCTGGCGGCGTCGGTTCGGGCAGTGGGGTGTTCAACGGCGGCGGCGGAACTCCCTCGGCCGGTTTGGGGCTCCCGACGACCACCCAGGCACCCGAGGGGTCCTGAACCAGATGCGCGGTGTCCCTGGACGGAATCATGCCGAGGTTGCGCGCCGACTCCGCGAGCGCGGGTGCGGCCTGCGCCTCGAGCACATCGCGCTCCAGCGCCTCCTTCTGCTGCATCAACGCTTGGTTGACTTCGCGCGCATGACTGAGGTGGTAGGACCTTTCTGCGGCGTCGGTCGACAACCACAGCGTGACGCCGAGGCCGAGGCCGAGGGCCCCGATGACCAGCACCACGAACGGCACCCTGGCGACGTAGGTGCGCGGATCCAGGTCGATGGACGACAGCTTGATGAGCAGCCGCTCGCGGAGCGGTATGCGAATGACCTTGGGCGCCTTGGCCTTGCGGGCCTTGGCCCTTGCCTTAGCCTGGGCCGCGTTCTTGGGCCGGGCAGGCGCGGCCGACGGCCGGGGAATCGGGCTGGTCCGCGGGGCCGAGCGGGTCGGCCGCTGCTCACGCGCCGGCTTGCGCCCGCGGGTTGGCGCGTCACCCGACCGGCGCATGGAAGCGCCCTCTGGAACCCGGCGCCGTTCCTTACTGCCGCGTGCTGGTTCTGTCCGCTTGGCCATCACGAATCTTCCCTTCTGACAACTTCTTTCAGAGGTCGCTTTTCCAGGGCCCTGAGCCGAACCGACGCGCTTCGCGGGTTGAGGTCCAACTCGACGGCGTTGGCCTTCTCCGCGCCTCGGGTCAGGGTGACGAAATCCGCCTCGTGACCCGGCAAGTCGACCGGCAGGCCTTCGGGCGTGCGCGACGCGGTCGCGGCGGCGAACTGACCCTTGACGATCTTGTCCTCGAGCGATTGGTAGGACATGACGACGATCCGTCCGCCCGCGGACAGCGCCGCCATCGCCGCAGGCAGAGCGTCGCGCAGCGAGTCGAGTTCGCCATTGACGGCGGTGCGCAACGCCTGGAAGGTGCGCTTGGCGGGGTGGCCACCGGTGCGCCGAGCGGGCGCGGGGATGGCCACGTACAGCAGTTCGACGAGCTCGCGGGTGGTCGTGAAGGGCTGTTGCTGCCTGCGCCGCACGATTTCTCGGGCTATGCGGGAAGCGAACCGCTCCTCACCGAACTCGCGCAGCACTCGGGCCAGTGCCCGCTCGTCGTAGGTGTTGACGACGTCGGCGGCGGTCAGCGGCGCATCGGGGTCCATGCGCATGTCCAGCGGCGCATCTTTCGAATACGCGAAGCCCCGCTCGGCCCTGTCCAATTGCATCGACGAGACGCCGAGGTCGAACAGCACGCCGTCGACAGTGGGCTCCGCGCGATCTGACCAG
Source organism: Mycobacterium sp. RTGN4 (assembly GCF_033804635.1). Lineage (NCBI taxonomy): Bacteria > Bacillati > Actinomycetota > Actinomycetes > Mycobacteriales > Mycobacteriaceae > Mycobacterium > Mycobacterium sp. RTGN4. The sequence continues at coordinate 234,977 of NZ_JAPZLB010000004.1, forward strand.
TACCCGTCGTAGCGAGTACGCACGAAGCTGACGCGGTCGCCGAACCCGGCCAGCCGTTCGGCTGCGATGGCCAGCGCCGTGGGGTCGCGGTCGAGTCCGACCAACCGCAATCCGGGTAGCTCGGTGAGGAATCGTTCCGCATGTCCACCCGCGCCAAGGGTGGCGTCGACCAGTACTGCGCCCGAGCCGTCGGCATGCTGGCGGGTGAGCGCCGGCGTCAGCAGTTCGACGCAGCGCTCGAGCAGGACGGGGACGTGAGGATGGTGATCGCGGGCTTGTGGCATCGCAGCAGCCTCGAGAAGAAGGGATGCCCCTGCACCGAGGTCCCTGCCCGAGTTGGCGGACCTGGCGTTGGGGAAGTACGCCAGGGCCGATTCGGGCAGAGGCCACGGTGCAAGGGCACGTGGGTCAGATGATGTCGTGAAGAGCTTCATCGGAGGCCGCTGAGAAGTTCTCTTCGTGGGTGGTTTGGTAGTCCTGCCAGGCCTGGGCGTCCCAGATCTCCAGGAAGCGAACCGAACCGATCACTACGCATTCCTTGCTGAGGTTCGCGTAGCGCCGGTGGTCGACCGACAACGTGATGCGCCCTTGAGTGTCTGGGTGCTGTTCGTCAGTGGCGGCGGCCAGGTTTCGCAGGTAGGCGCGGGCCTCCGGATTGCCGCGCGACGCCCGCTCGTCCTTCTCGGTGATCATTGCTTCGAACTCGGCCCGCGGGTACACGGCGAGGCTGTGATCCTGACTCTTGGTGACCATCAACCCCCCTGCCAGTGCATCGCGGAACTTGGCGGGCAGCGTGAGCCGCCCCTTGTCATCGAGCTTGGGCGTGTAGGTGCCGAGAAACATCCCCGCACCTCCCACCACTCGGTTGGCCCCGAGTCGCGTCGCTTCTGCCCTTCGGAGCACCCATTCGCTCCGCTGGTCGCCACTTTACCCCACAATCCCCCACTTAGCTCCATTCGTGGGCAAAAGATTGGTCGCCCGCCCCACCTACCGCCACCGATGCCGTCGAAGACCTCCACGCGCCGCGGACGCGAGCGCTGCAGAAATGGGGAAACCCCAGGTAGTCGCACCGCGAACGCCCGGTGGGGCGCAGTGGGGCGCCGAGCCTCGTCAGCGCCCGGTGAACGCAGGCTCCGGCGTGTCCTGGCGAAAGGGATTTTGCGGCGGGCCAAAGCACCCGGGCAGGCCCAAGGAAGGGAGCAGCCCAAAAAATTGGGGCAGCCCCTACCGGAGCTACCCCAAGGTCATGAAGCGTCGATCACTGTTCGAATCGGCGGCGGAACCTGTCCTCCATGCGACTGGTGAAGGAGCCGCCAGAGCCCTTGCCCCGCTTGGGGCGCGCCTGGCCCGCCTCGCCGGCAGGACGCTCCCGTCCACCTGCCACCCGAGGACCCGTGATCGCGAAGATCACGCCACCGAACATCACCACGAATCCAACGATGCTGAGCGCCAGGAAGACATGGCTGACGTTGGTGTAGAGCGGCACTCCCGAGACCAGGAGTGCAAGTCCGAGCGCGAACAGCAGTGCCCCCTGCAACCGACGACGCGCCGAAGGTGCGCGAAGAGTGCCACCACGGACACTCGACGCGAACTTGGGGTCCTCGGCATAGAGCGCGCTCTCGATCTGGTCGAGCATGCGCTGCTCATGATCCGAGAGTGGCATGCGTGCCTCCCTTGCCTGCCTGCACCTGCCGAGGCCGTGTCTACTGTTCAACAATGCGTGTATCCGCATTCACGGACACCTAATGATAATGATACGAGCTCAATCTGACCCGTACCACCTTGTTCGTCGCACGATTGTATGACGTTGGACGCCACTGCCGAGCCGCCACCGCAGCGACTGGGCCCCGACGGGATAATGACAACGATTCCTCCGGCCGCCGCCGGGGGCCGCACCGCACTCGAACGCGCGAAGGGCACCTGTAGGTTGTCGACGTTTCTGATCGACCTGTCGCCTGACGACATGCACTCCAGACTCGGCGATGCGCTGGCCATCTACGTGGGCGCAATGCGGTACCCCAGAGGCACCGAGGAGCAGCGGGCCTCGATGTGGCTGGAACACACCCGCAGGCTTGGCTGGAAAGCAGTGGCGGCCGTGGAATCGGTAGAGCCGCCTGACGATCCGACGACGCTGGTCGCGGCGCCGATGCTCGGGGTGGCCTACGGCTACTGTGGCGCGCCGGATCAGTGGTGGCAGCAACAAGTGGTCCAGGGGCTCGAGCGTGGTGGCACCGATCGGGCCCGCATCACCGACCTGATGACGAGCTACTTCGAGCTCACCGAACTGCACATCGACCCGCGGGCCCAGGGGCGCGGGCTCGGCGAAGCGCTGACCCGCAGGTTGCTTGCCGGGCGCAGCGAGTCACACGTGCTGCTCTCCACCCCCGAGATCAACGGCGAGTCCAACCGAGCGTGGAGGCTCTACCGACGGCTCGGCTTCGGCGACGTCATTCGCGACTACCACTTCGCCGGCGACCCGAGGCCGTTCGCGATACTCGGCCGATCACTACCGCTCTGAGCGGGTAGAGCTGGCACGATTACTCAGGTGCCCGCCGCCCGCTTCCGCGCCAGACGCCTGTCGGCCCTCCTGTTGCTGGTGCTGATCCTCCCGATCGTCGTCGGCTGTGTACGCGTGCGCGCGTCCATCACGGTCTCCCCCGACGACCGGGTGTCGGGACAGATCATCGCTGCGGCCAAACCGCGCAACAGCGATGACAAGGGTCCGCAGCTGCTCAACACGCTGCCGTTCAGCAACAAGGTTTCCGTGACGAGCTACGAGCGCGATGACTACGTCGGCTCGCAAGCCTTGTTCTCCGACCTCACGTTCGCCGAACTTCCGCAACTGGCGAACATGAACCGGGACTCCGCGGGCGTCGACATCTCGCTGCGCCGGGCAGGCGATCTGGTGATTCTCGAAGGCCGGGCCGACCTCACCTCGCTCAACGATCCGGATGCCGACGTGTCGCTTTCCGTGTCGTTCCCCGGCGACGTCACCTCGACCAACGGCAATCAGGTGTCGTCCGACATCGTCGAGTGGAAGCTCAAGCCCGGCATCGTGAGCACCATGAGTGCGCAGGCCCGCTACACCGACCCCAGCGCGCGTTCGTTCACCGGCGCGGCGATCTGGATGGGCATCGGCGCCTTCCTCGTCGCGGGCATCCTCGCGGGAGTGGCGTGGATGGCGCGTGATCGCAGCCCGATTCTGGAAGACACGCGCGAACGTCGTTGACGCGGGCGAAGTGGCCCTGACTTGCTACAAATCCGATCGCACGCTCTACTCTGAATGCACCCAGGGGTAGTGAAAGGGGCGCCGGCTGAGCGTTGATGCAGCGGCACCGTCGGCGATGGAACTGACGGGCGCCGTCACTGAGCAACTGCGGGAATACCTGCGCGGGCGGCGAAGCGACGCCGCCTACATAGGTGCCGACTACACCGAGTTGACCGCTGCCCTCGAAGAATTCGTATTGCGCGGCGGGAAGCGGCTGCGGCCCGCGTTCGCGTACTGGGGCTGGCGTGCGGTTGCCCCGCCGGGTGCCGTCGCCGACGCCGACGTACTGCGCCTGTTCTCCGCACTCGAGTTGCTGCACGCGTGTGCCCTGGTACACGACGACGTCATCGATGCGTCGGCCACGCGGCGCGGCCTGCCGACCATCCACCGGGTGTTCGCCGATCGTCATCGGGAACGGCAGTGGCACGGGTCATCCGAACAGTTCGGCCTGTCGGCGGCGATCCTGGCCGGCGACCTGTCCTTGGTCTGGGCTGACGACATCGTCGCGGGAGTCGAGCTGCCCATCGACGCGCACCGCAGAGTGCAGCGCGTGTGGGCCGACATCAGGACCGAGGTACTCGGTGGGCAGTACCTGGACATTGCCGCGGAGGCCAGCGGGGCGGAATCCGTCGCGTCGGCGATGACGGTCAATACCTATAAGACGGCGTCCTACACGATCTCGCGTCCGCTTCAGCTCGGCGCGGCGGCTGCCGCGGACCGACCCGACGTGCAGGACATCTTTCACGAACTCGGCACCGACCTCGGGGTGGCGTTCCAACTGCGCGACGACGTACTCGGCGTGTTCGGCGACCCGGCCGTCACGGGCAAGCCCTCCGGGGACGACCTTCGATCGGGTAAGCGCACCGTCCTGCTCGCCGAGGCCGTCGAACGCGCCGAAGCGAACGATCCGATCGCAGCCAAGCTGTTGCGCACGTCCATCGGCACGGACCTCACAGAAGCCCAAGTCCGCGAACTGTGCCTGGTCATCGAGTCGGTCGGCGCACTAGCCGCCGTCGAAGGCCGTATCGAGACGCTGACCCGGCGGGCACTGGAGACGCTCGCCGCGGCGCCGATTGACGCACATGCCAAGATCGGCCTCGCCGAGCTTGGCAGATTGGCCTCCAACCGGTCCGCCTGAGGAGCATGACTACCCCGACATCGACGCGCGACCCGAAACCCTGGCTGGGTCGCCACGTCCGCGCGCTACAGACCTTTGCCACCGCCGAGGAGGGCAGACCCGCCCTCCTGGGCTTCCTCGGCGCCGCCTTGATCACCGTCGGCGGCCTTGGCGCAGGCAGCACACGACTGCACGATCCGCTGCTCGAGTCGCTTCACCTGTCGTGGATGCGATTCGGCCACGGCCTGGTGTTGTCGTCGGTGCTGCTGTGGGCCGGAGTGGCGGTGATGCTGGTGGCCTGGCTGTGGCTGGGTCGTCGGGTCGTCGACCGCTCCGCGACCGAGTTCACGATGGTCGCAACGACATGGTTCTGGCTGCTGCCGCTGTTGCTGAGCGTGCCGGTATTCAGCCGCGACACCTACTCCTACCTCGCGCAGGGCGCCCTTCTGCGCGACGGGCTGGACCCGTACGTCGTGGGACCCATCGACAACGAGAACTCGTTGCTGGACAACGTGAGTCCCATCTGGACGACGACGACGGCGCCATACGGCCCCGTGTTCATCATGGTGGCCAAGTTCGTCACGATGATCGTCGGCAACGACGTCATCGCGGGAACCATGCTGCTGCGGTTGTGCATGCTGCCGGGACTGGTGATGCTGATCTGGGCGGCCCCGCGGGTGGCGCGCCACGTGGGCGCCAATGGCGCTGCGGCACTGTGGATCTGCGTGCTCAACCCGCTAGTCATCATCCATCTGATGGGTGGCGTGCACAACGAGATGCTGATGGTGGGGCTCATGATGGCCGCCATCGCCTTGACGTGCGCCGACAGACCCGCGTGGGGTGTTGTGCTGATCGCCCTCGCCGTCGCCGTGAAGGCCACCGCGGGGATCGCGCTGCCTTTCATGGTGTGGATGTGGATGCACCGATTACGGGATCGCCACGGCTTTGGCGGCCTGCGCGCGTTCGGGATCGCCACCGCGGCGTCGGTGGGAATCTTCGCGCTCGTCTTCGCCGTGGTTTCGTGGCTGGCGGGGGTCGGGCTCGGCTGGCTGACCGCGCTGGCGGGTTCGGTGAAGATCATCAACTGGCTGACGGTGCCCACTGCGGCGGCCAATCTCATCAACGCCGTCGGCGGACTGTTCTTCCCGGTCAACTTCTACGCCGTGCTGGACGTCACGCGCATCATCGGCATCGGCGTCATTGCCATCTCGCTGCCCTTGTTGTGGTGGCGATTTCGGCACAATGACCGGGAGGCGTTGACGGGCATCGCGCTGGCCATGCTGATCGTGGTGCTGTTCGTGCCCGCGGCGTTGCCCTGGTACTACACGTGGCCGCTGGCGGTGCTGTCGGCGCTGGCGCAGAGCCGATCTGCCATCGCCGTGATCGCGGGGTTCTCGACCTGGATCATGGTCATCTTCAAACCGGACGGTTCCCACGGCATGTATTCGTGGCTACACGTGTTGTTGGCCACGGGATGTGCTGTGGCAGCGTGGTATTGGCTCGCCAAGGCCCCTCTCGGCAAGGCCGACGAGCAACTGTCGCCGGAGCGTCAGTAGGCCATCGCCTGGGCGCGCCGGACCACCTCGCGCGCCTGATGCGAGTGCAGGGCGTCGACCGGACGTGCGTTGGGTTGTGCCTCGGTGGCGCCGTCCCGGCTGATGGTGAGCGACGAGTCCGGGGTGAACAACCACCGCAGGATCTCGGTCTCGTGGTAGCCACCATCGCGCAACACCACCAACAGGCCGGAAAGACTCTTCACGACGTGCCCTGAGCCGTCGAAGAAGATCGTTGGCACGACGACCACGCCGTCGCGGCGCACCGCGATGAGGTGACCCTCCCGCAGGTGCTGGTGCACCTTGGTCACCGGAACGCCAAGCATGGATGCCACTGCGGGCAAGTCGTAGACGGCTTCGTCGGGATCAAGTACGTCCTCGGCGGCCGGAATGCTGCTCATCGCACCGAGTCTAAGATGCGTGAGTGGAGACCAGCCACCAATCGGGCACGCTCGTCGGTGCCGTGCTGGACGGGCGCTACCGCGTCGACGGCATGATCGCGACCGGTGGCATGTCCACTGTGTACCGCGGACTGGACGTACGGCTGGACCGACCCGTCGCGCTCAAGGTCATGGATGCCCGGTATTCCGGCGACCAACAGTTCCTCACGCGGTTCCAACGGGAGGCCCGGGCCGTTGCGCGTTTGAAGGGCCAAGGGCTGGTCGCGGTGTACGACCAGGGCTTCGACGGACGGCATCCGTTCCTGGTCATGGAGCTCGTCGAGGGCGGCACGCTCCGCGAGCTGTTGCGCGAACGCGGCCCGATGCCACCCCACGCCGTCGCTGCGGTAATGGCGCCGGTGCTCCATGGGCTCGCAGTGGCTCACCACGCCGGGCTCGTACATCGTGACGTCAAACCGGAGAACGTGTTGATCTCCGACGACGGAGACGTCAAGATCGCGGACTTCGGCTTGGTGCGCGCCGTCGCCGAGGCGAAGATCACATCGACCAGTGTGATCCTCGGCACTGCGGCGTACCTCTCCCCCGAACAGGTCAGCACCGGGGACGCCACCCCGCGCAGCGACGTCTACGCCGCCGGAATCCTCACCTACGAACTGCTGACCGGTGACACACCGTTCAACGCCGATTCCGCGCTGGCCGTCGCCTATCAGCGGATGGACAACGACGTACCGCGCCCCAGTGCCGCAATTGCGGGCGTGCCACCGCAATTCGACGAATTGGTCGCAACCGCGACGGCCCGCAACCCCGCCGATCGGTTTGCCGACGCACAGGAAATGGTGGCCGAGCTCGAATCCATCAGCGAGGAATTGGCGCTGCCGCCGTTTCGCGTTCCGGCGCCACGCAATTCAGCCCAGCACCACGCGGCCGAGGTCTTTCACAGCCAGGTGGTCGAAGAGCAGACGACGGCGGTGACCACCGACCGGCCTGCGGCCCCGCCACCGATCCTTCCGGTGCGGACACCGCAACCCGCGCGGCCGCCGCTCAAGCACACCCGTGAGTTCACGCGCGAGGAACGGCCGCGCGAAAGACCGTCCGCACCAGCACAATCCGGGCACTTCGCAGGCATCGAGCTCAGTGAATTCGAGTGGGCCAGACAACGCGGCAGGCGGGCGCTGCTGCTGTGGGTACTCGCCATCCTGATCCTCACCGGACTGGTGGCCGCCGGCGCGTGGACGCTCGGCAGCAACCTGGCGGGCTTGATCTGACCAAAATCCCCGGTCGCTCCGCTCCAGCCCGCCGAATCAGTCGCGCAGCATCTCCGCGACCAGGAAGGCCAACTCCAGCGACTGCTGGGTGTTCAGCCGCGGATCGCACGCCGTCTCGTAACGCCCGGCCAGGTCCGAGTCCGAAATGTCTTGTGCACCACCAAGACACTCGGTGACGTTCTCGCCCGTGATCTCGACGTGGATGCCACCGGGATGCGTACCCAGCGCGCGGTGCACCTCGAAGAAGCCCTGAACTTCGTCGACGATGCGGTCGAAGTGACGCGTCTTGTATCCGGTTGACGACTCATGGGTGTTGCCGTGCATAGGATCGCACTGCCAGATCACCTGATGTCCGGTTGCCTGCACCTTTTCGATGATAGGCGGCAGCAGATCGCGAACCTTGTTGTTGCCCAGCCGACTCACGATGGTCAGCCGGCCCGGCTTGTTGTGCGGGTCGAGCCGCTCGACGTATTCGACGGCCAGCTCCGGTGTCATCGTCGGTCCGATCTTCACTCCGATCGGGTTCGCGACCACCTCGGCGAAGGCAATGTGCGCGCCATCGAGTTGGCGGGTGCGCTCCCCGATCCACACGTAGTGCGCCGAGAGGTCGTACAGCGCCGCCGCGCCGGCCTCGTCGTGAGACAGCCGAAGCATCGCGCGCTCGTAGTCCAACACCAGCGCCTCGTGGCTGGCGAAGATCTCGGCCGTCTGCAGGCTCTGGTCCGTGACGCCGCAGGCATTCATGAACCGCAACCCGCGATCGATCTCACCTGCCAGCGCCTCGTAGCGCGCGCCCGCCGGTGACGTGCGAACGAATTCTCGATTCCAGTCGTGCACTGACTCCAGCGACGCCAACCCGCCGGACGTCAGGGCACGCATCAGGTTCATCGCGGCGCTGGCGTTGGCGTAGGCCCGCACCAACCGCGAGGCGTCGTGCTCGCGGACGGAGGCGTCCGGCGCGAAACCGTTGATCATGTCCCCGCGGTACGACTTCAGGCCCAACGCGTCAACGTCCGCCGACCGCGGCTTGGCGTACTGGCCCGCGATGCGGGCCACCTTCACCACCGGCATGCTTGCGCCGTAGGTCAGTACGACGGCCATCTGCAGCAGCGTGCGGATGTTGCCACGGATGTGCGGCTCGGTGTTGTCGGCAAAGGTTTCGGCGCAATCGCCCCCCTGCAGCAGAAACGCCTCGCCGCGGGCGACCTGTGCGAGCAGGCCCTGCAGGCGCTCGATCTCCGAGGGCACGGTGATCGGGGGGACGCTCTCCAGCACGGTCCGCATTGCCGCGGCCTGGTCGGCGGGCCAGCCGGGCTGCTGAGCCGCGGGCTTGGCCAGCGCTGCGTCGAGCCGTTCGCGCAGTTCAGCGGGGAGCGGCGGCAGGTCCGGGAGCTGGTCGATGGGTACGTCGACGGTCCAGTTCACCCATCTATGGTAACTGCGCGCACCAGCGGGTTTTACCGACCACGCTGCCCGCCTGAGGACCGACCGTCAGGCGCGCTGCGCCCAGCCGCCGTCGTCTGTCATCAGTTCGTTCATGATGAGAAAACGGCGCAGGTTGTGCTTGGCGTCGACGAGGGCGTCGTGCGCCTCCCTGGGCCGCGGTGGCATACGCGGGCAACCGCGTTCCTCCCAGTACTGGCGCAGCTCGCGCGTGAAGCGCGGGATGGACGGCGGCAGATCCGTCATCGGACCCCATAACTGGCACAGCACGACGTGGTCGTAGGCGCTCACCCAGGCCCACAACTCGATCGGCTCGTCGCCGTCGATGTCGAAGAACGTCTCGAGGTCGTCGCGGATCTGGCGCCGGGATCGCCATAGCTTCGACGACGGCGAAGGCAGTTTTGGCAGTACGTTCTTGCGCACCCAACTGCCCGCCCGCTCGGGGTCGAATTCGGTTGAGATGGCGTAGTATTCGCGGCCGTCCTCGGCGGCGACGCCGATCGAGATGAGCTCGATCGTACGACCGTTGTCGATGAACTCGGTGTCATAGAAGAAGCGCATGGCAGGACCTACACACTCGCCTTCTCATGGACCGCAGGCGGTTCGGACGGCGCCGCCGCTGGGTGGATTTCGAGGTCGAGCTGCTGATCGACCTCCCTGTCGTCGGGAAAGTGCGGTTCCCCGGCGACGACGTGCTGCAGCCAAAGCTTGGCCTGAACGACTGGTCTGCGCAATCTGCGTTCCCTGACGAGCGCCCGGTGCATCCTGCGTGGACGGGTGGTGTAGCGCCACCGCGACCACGGTGCGTGCGGGCGAGACAGTCGGAAGGCTCCGACCAGCAACAGCGGCGTGATGAACATTCCGACGAGCCCCGTCCAGACCTTCCCCTTGAGCAACACGATCACGGCGAGCAGCAGCGTGCTCGCGGCGAGCACGATCACCGCCGCGCGGGCCAGTAACGAATGGTCGTCACGCCAGACCCCGACGTCGAAGAACGAGAGCGGGTTGAAGCCAAGCGCCAGCAGGCCCGCGATGGCGATCGCGGCGAACACCGCGTCGACCGACGTTCGGCCGTCCTCCGACCAGTACACGTCCTGGAGGTGCAAGATCAACGCGAACTCGTCGAGCACCAACGCGGCTCCGATTCCGAAGAACGTTGCAGCCACTGTGAATTCGGGTACTCCCCCATTGACGGCCAAGGTCACCATCGTCACGCCGGAGAGCATGACGAGGATCACCCCAATGACGACGTGGTGAATGTGCACGCCACCGTGCCCGATGTTGCGGGGCTGCCACCACTTACGGGGAGCGTCACTGTCTGCCTGGGCCCGGATGTAGCGAACGATGGTGCGCGTAACGAAGAAGGTGAGGATGAACGCCACCAGGCAACACAGCAGCGGCAACCGCCCGCGGGTGATGAAGTCCAGCTCGATGTTCAGGTGCACGGTCGAAACTTACGCCGACCAGCGCGTGTCCCGAACGGATACCCGCCGACACGCGTTGGCGCAACGATAGGCTGGAGCCCGACATGAGTACTCAGCGGTTGCGCGGCGTAGCGGGCTGGTGGCCAACCGTGGCGTGGAGGCTTTTTCAGCTGCTCACCGCGGCGGCGCTGCTCTGGGCCGGCTGGCGCCTGCTGGGCCACACGCCGTATCGCATCGACATCGACGTCTACCGCTTGGGCGGCCAAGCCTGGCTCGACGGTCGCCCGTTGTACAGCGACGGTGTGCTGTTCTCCACCCAGGCGGGCTTGGACCTGCCCTTCACGTACCCGCCGCTGGCGGCCATCACGTTCGCACCGTTCGCGCTGCTGCCCCTTCCGTTGGCAAGCGCCGCCATCACGCTCACCACGTTGGTGCTGCTCGTGGTCTCGACGTGGATCGTGTTGACGCGGCTGGCGGTCGGCGACCGGTGGCCCGCCTTCACTGGCCCCGGCTGGCTGCGACGGTGCTGGCTGGCCGCCGCCATCGTCGCGCCCGCCGTGCTGTTCCTTGAGCCGATTCGGTCGAACTTCGAATTTGGCCAGATCAACGTCGTGCTGATGACCCTGGTGATCGCCGACTGCGTGCCCCGTAAGACGCCGTGGCCGCGCGGGCTGCTGCTCGGCGTCGCGATCGCGCTCAAGCTGACGCCCGCGATCTTCCTGCTCTACTTCCTGTTGCGCCGTGACACCCGCGCGCTGGTGACCTCGGCGGCGGCCGCGATCGGGGCGACCCTGATCGGGCTGGTCTTTGCGTGGCGCGACTCCCTGCAGTACTGGACCGAGACCGTGCACGACACCGACCGGATCGGGACGGTCACGTTCAATACCAACCAGAACATCGCGGGTCTACTGGCGCGGCTCGGCGTGAGCGAGGGCCCGCGGTTCGTGCTGTGGACGCTGGCCTGCTTCGCGGTGCTCGGGCTCACCGTGTGGTCGGTACGGCGCATCCTGAAGGCCGACCAACCGACGCTCGCACTCGTGTGCGTCGCCCTGTTCGGACTGGTCGTGTCGCCGGTGTCGTGGTCACACCACTGGGTATGGGCGTTGCCTGCCGTGCTCGTCACCGCGGTGATCGGCTACCGGGAACGCAACGCGGCACTGGCAGCCGTGAGTGTGATCGGGGTCGTCCTGATGATCTGCTTGCCGTACGTGTTGTTGCCCCAACACCACGAATCCGCGGAGTCCGTATGGCGCCAGCTAGTGGGCGGGCCCTACCTGTGGTGGGCGCTGGCGGTGATCGCGGTGTCAGGTGCGGTGGCAGGCCCACTCGGCCGTCGCGCCGAGGGGGCGAGCCGCTCGGCGTTGAACGCCACTGCGCCGGTGCCCGCGACGAGCTAGCCCCTAGCCCGCGGCCGCCTCAGGAATACGGGCTGCCGGATTGCCGTCATCAGGCTTGTTCTCCTTGACGTCCGCGGCGTACAGGTCGACGTACTCCTGACCGGACAGCTGCATCAGTTCGTACATGACCTCGTCGACGACGGCGCGTTCGATGAACCGGTTGCCTGCCAGCCCCTCGAAGCGGGTGAAGTCCATGGGCTTGCCGAACTTCACCGTGACGCGGCCGAAGCGCCACATCTTGCTGCCCGGCGGGTTGACCCCGTCCGTGCCGATCATCGCCACGGGGATCACGGGCACGCCGGTCTGCAGCGCGACCCTGGCCAGTCCGGTCTTGCCCTTGTACAGCCGACCGTCGGGCGATCGGGTTCCCTCGGGGTACATGCCGAGCACCTTGCCCTCGGACAGGATGCGCGCGGCGGTGTTCAGCGCGGCGAGCGCGGAATCGGCGTCGGTGCGGTCGATGGGAACCTGACCGGCGGCCGTGTAGAACCAGCGCTGGAACCAGCCCTTGATGCCGGTTCCGGTGAAGTACTCGGACTTGGCCAGGAACGTGATGCGGCGTCGCACGACCAGCGGCTTGTAGAAGCTGTCGGCGACTGCGAGGTGATTGCTGGCGAGGATTACCGGCCCGGAGTCCGGAACGTATTCGAGCCCTTCAACTTTCGGACGACCGAGCAAATTCAGCAGGGGTCCCATGAAGACGAACTTGAATAGCCAGTACCACATCGACCCTCCCGCAGCGGGCCCCGCGAATGGTGCCCTGCGACAACCTTACCTACGCGATGTTGACTCGACCACAGGACGGCGTTGAGAAGCCGCTGTGACTGAGCGATTCACCGGAGGCCGGCTACCTCCACTCACTCCTCTACGGAGACCGGGATGTGCTGATAGTGCCCGGGGCCCGAGGGCGGTGGCTCGTCGTCCGGAGGTGGGGGGCCCGCCGGGGTGGACGGGTCCGGGGGTTCCGGATGGCCGGCTGATGCGCCTGCGGGCTCGGCCACCGCGCGCACGACCGCGAGCAGGGCGACGCTATGTTCGGCGATCACGGTCAGAAGTGGATGCTGTTCACCGTTGATCAGGGCCGCCAGCGCGCACACCGGACACCACACCTGCTGGCATTTGCCTGCGCCACTTCCTGCGGCCCGCGCCGCGGCCAGCCGCACTGCGGGGTCGAGTCGGTCGAGGATCGTCTGCGCCAGTTGCCGCAGCTCGGGAGCTATGTCTGAATGTCCCCGGCCGTCGGTGCGAGACTCGGTCACGCCGGCCACACCTCCGGATCAGGTCGAAAACGCACGGTCAACTCACCGCCTCGCAGCTGCGCGTCCAACACGATGCATCTGCGCAGGACGGACGCCAACTTAACCCGGCGCCGCAGTCCTGCTGCCCCGATGATGAGGTCGTCGTCGACCCGGCCCAACGTCAGCGTTGCCGGATCGACCTGCGGCAACTCTAGCCGTAATCGATAAATGGCATCGAGCCCGGATCCAGCTTCCCGGTCGACCACGGGCCGCAGCGGACCGGGTGGGGGCGACCCGTCTCGACGCCTCGCGCTGTCGAGCAGCTCCGCGAGCGCCTTCGGCCCGATGGGCTCGCCGGGCAGGTGCGGAACCAGCACCAGCTTCACGTCGCCGATGGCGTTGTCGAGCTCGGAGAGCACGTTGCGCTGCTCGGATATCCGCTCGGTGTACCAATCGAACGCCGGGTGCTCGGGCAGATTTCGGTATTCGTACGAATCATCTTGAACCAAATACTGATTCACGATCAGTTCGTCCACCGAGACACCCATCAGGGCCAGTGCGCCCAGGGTTCGGACCGCCTCCGCGGCGACCACCCGCTCCGGGGTGAGCACGAGGTGCGCGGTCACCCGGGACTCGTCGGTCAGCAACGCACCCAACTGCTCGGTGCCTGCTGCGATGCGTTCGACGAGGGTCACTACCCCTGCTGCCACGGCCTCGTCGGTCACTAGTGAGAGCCGACGGTGTCGCGGCCACGCGCGCTCGAGGTACAACCCGAAGGTGGCGGGCAACGTCAGCATCCTCATGGCGTCGGCAGTCGACGCGCAGTCGACGACAACATGATCCCAATCGCCGGAGGCCGCCAACTCGCCGACCTCGTGCAGTCCGAGTACCTCTTGGATTCCGGGAAATGCCGAAAGCTCTTCGGGGGCAACGGCACCCAGGTCCGATTCGGGAAAGCGGTCCGCGAGCACTCCTGCGACCTCGCGCCACCGGCTTTCCAGCAGCGCCAGGGTGTCCAGCGCCAGTGCGTCGAGGAATCCGCCCGTGCCCGCGGTGCGTCCGGCATCGAGATCGGCGAGCACTCGAGTCGGTCGGCGCTCGCCGGTCGGAGTGATCGCCACCCCGAGTACGTCGCCCGTGGAGTGGGCCTGGTCGGTGGAGACGACCAGTACCCGTAGGCCACTCTGCGCGTCGCGCACGGCCGTAGCGGTCGCCAACGTGGACTTGCCTACGCCGCCCTTGCCGACGAAGAGGCTAATCCGGGCGAAGGCCGCGCGCGCATCGGTCACTCAGCCTCGACTCGCTTCTTGAGGTCTTTGAGGGCCGTGTCGGTGAGCCTCCGCTCAGCTTTGCGCTTCAACAACCCGATCATTGGAATGACGAGGTCGACGGAAAGCTCGTATGTGACGTCGGTTCCAGAACCCTTGGGCGCCAAGCGATACTCACCGTCGAGCGCCCTCAGCAGGGAACTGGAGACCAGCGACCAGGTCACAGATTTGCGGTCGGACGGCCATACGTAGGACAACACCATGGTGTCCTTGAGCACGGCGGCGTCCAGCACCAGTCTGGCCGTCTTCGGATTGCCCTTGGCATCCGAATCGAGCACCTCTGTTTCCTTGTACTCCGCGACCCATTCCGGATATGAGCCGATGTCGGCGATGACGTCCATCACCGTCGAAGGGTCGGCATCGATATAAATCGTCTGCGCAGTCTTGTCCGCCACGTGTGTTCTCCGAGTCGTTCGGTGCGCTGAAGGACAAGCGGGTCCCTCAGCACAGAAATGTACCCGCACCCGACGGTCCCTGGGGTCCAGCGCAGTACCTCGAGGGCGCTCGGCCCAGCTTGCCGTCACGCCAGTCGGGAGACCCCGACCGGACGCTTCGCCTCCAACTTCTGCTTCATTTCGAAGGCCATGTCCTTGCCCGCCACCCGGCGCTTGTGGACCAACTTCGGGAGGTTCAGCTTGGCCAGCTCGAACGCCGCGATGCCAGCAGGCTCGGCGTGCAGGAAATAGTGCAGGATCACACCGTCGAACGACGGTTCCAGCCAGATCTCCATGGTCCCGGTCAATGCCCCGCTGACGGTCCAGCGCTGCCCCGCCGGGCCCCTGTCCTCGACCACCGACAGCCGCAGATCCGGCCACCACCGACGCCAATTAGCGGGATCGGCGACTGCCTTGCCGACGTCGACGGGGTCCGCGCACACGAACGTCTCGTCCGCGACCTGGATGCTGTTCATCGCTGGATAGCTTCACACATGCGCTCTCGCGGCCACTAGGCGGCCGACTAGGCTTAAGCGACGTCATTTCCGGCCCAGGGCCGACTCCACCGTCGAAAGGGCCAAGATCGTGCGCGAGTTCAGCGTCCCGGCATCGTTCACCGTCGGCGAGTACGACACCGTCGTCAGCTCCGTGTTCACCCACGAAACCGACGACCCCGACCACGTGATCATCCAAAGACTCGTCGACGGCTCTTGGTCGGACGTCACCTGCGCGCAGGTCGCCGCCCAAGTGCGTTCGGCCGCTTTGGGTTTGATCGCCGAGGGGGTGCAGCCAGGCGACCGCGTGGCGATACTGTCGGCAACACGGTACGAGTGGCCGATCATCGACTTCGCCATTCTGTCGATCGGGGCGGTCACCGTCCCGATCTACGAAACCTCATCGGCTGAGCAGGTGCGGTTCGTGCTCTCCGACTCGGGAGCCGTCGCGGTGTTTGCCGAGACCGACGAGCACGCAGGCAAGATCGAGCAGCTCACCGACGAACTGCCTGCGCTGCGCAAGGTCCTGCGCATCGACGGGACGGGTCCGGCCGCGCTCGACGAACTCGCCGAGGCAGGCAAGGGCACCGACCCCGCAGCACTCGAGGCACGCCTTTCGGCCATCAAGTCAGCGGACGTTGCGACGCTCGTCTACACGTCCGGCACCACCGGCAGGCCCAAGGGCTGCCAGCTGACGCACTCGAACCTGCTGCACGAGATGCGCGGCGCCAAGGCCTCCTTCCCGGCGCTGCTGGACAAGGGCGAGAAGCTGCTGGTGTTCCTGCCTCTGGCCCACGTGCTGGCCCGCGCCATCACGATCTGTGCGTTCAGCAACAAGGTGACACTCGGCTTCACCAGCGACGTCAAGAATCTGGTGCCGACGCTCGGCGTGTTCAAGCCGACGCTGGTGGTCTCGGTGCCCCGCGTGTTCGAGAAGGTCTACAACACCGCCGAACAGAACGCCCGCGACGACGGGAAGGGCTGGGTCTTCGGCCCCGCGGTGAACACCGCGATCGAGTGGAGCCAGGCTCAGGAGAGCGGAGGGCCGGGCCTGCTGCTGAACCTCAAGCACTCCCTCTTCGACCGGCTGGTCTACGGCAAGCTGCGCGCGGCGCTCGGCGGCAACTGCCACGCCGCGATCTCAGGAGGCGCGCCGCTCGGTGCCCGGCTCGGGCACTTCTACCGCGGCGTCGGGTTGACCATCTACGAGGGTTACGGACTCACCGAGACCAGCGCAGCGATCACCGTCAACCAAGTCGGTGCGGTGAAGGTGGGCTCGGTCGGAAAACTGTTGCCGGGCAACAGTATGCGCATCGACGACGACACCGAACTGCTGGTCTCCGGTGGCGTCGTGTTCAGTGGCTACTGGAACAATCAGGCCGAGACCGACGCGGTGTTCTCGGACGGTTGGTTCCACACCGGCGATCTTGGGGCCATCGACGACGACGGCTTCCTGACCATCGTCGGCCGCAAGAAGGAGATCATCGTGACGGCCGGCGGCAAGAACGTCGCCCCGGCACTGTTGGAGGATCGCCTGCGGGCACATCCGTTGATCAGCCAGGCCTTGGTCGTCGGCGACGCACAGCCGTTCATCGCGGCCCTGATCACGATCGACCCCGAGGCGTTCCCCGGGTGGAAGCAGCGCAACGGCAAGGACGCATCGGCTTCGGTGGGCGACCTCGCCGAGGATTCCGATCTGATCGCCGAGGTCGAACTGGCCGTCAAGGACGCCAATCAGGCGGTGTCCCACGCCGAGTCGATTCGCAAGTTCCGGATTCTGCCGGTCGACTTCACCGAGGACACCGGCGAGCTCACCCCGACGTTGAAGGTCAAGCGCAAGGTCGTCGCCGAGAAGTTCGCGAGCGACATCGACGCCCTGTACACGAAGTCCGACGGCTAACCGCTCAACAACTCCGCCAACCGCCTAGCCTTGGCGCGCCACTGCCAGTTCTCGACGACCCACTGCCGGCCCGCTGCTCCCATGGCTGCGGCACGCGCAGGGTCGGCCAACAGGTCGCCGACGGCAGCGGCGATGGCGCCGACGTCCCAGCCGTCGACGACGAGCCCGGTCTCACCGTCGCAGACCGACTCCGGGGCGCCCCCGGAGCGGCCAGCCACGACGGGCACGCCAGTGGCGGAGGCTTCTAGATAGACGATGCCCAGCCCCTCGACGTCCAGCCCGGAGCCGCGGGTCCGGCACGGCATCGCGAACACGTCGGCCATCGCGTGGTGGGCAGGTAGTTCCTCCCCTGGCACGCCCTCGGTGAAGATCACGTGTTCGGCCACGCCGAAGCCGTGTGCGAGCCGGCGCAGCTTGTCCAGGTACGGGCCACCTCCGACGATCACCAGGGCCGCCCCCGGCACCCGCTGCCGGATCGACGGCAGCGCCTGAATCAGCATGTCCTGCCCCTTGCGCGGCACCAGCCGCGACACACACACGACGACCGGGCGCTCGCCGAGTCCGTATCGTGCGCGCAGTTCCGCGCGGGCGACGGAGTTGGGTTCGAATCGGTCCGTGTCGACACCGGGTGCGAGGTGTTCCAGCGCCGCTCGAGGCCCGAACGCCGAGGCAAACCTGCTTCGCGTGTAGTGACTGATGAACGTCACGACGTCGGTGTCGTTCCCGATGCGCCGCAACGCCGTTCGGGCCAGCGGCAACATCGACCAGCCCACCTCGTGACCGTGGGTGCTCGCGATCACCCGGCGGGCGCCCGCGGCGCGGGCGAGCGGAGCGAGTAACGCCAGCGGTGCCGCCGCGCCGAACCAGACGGTGTCGATTTCGTCGCGGGCGATGAGCCTGCGCATCCGCACCGCCACCGAAGGCTCCGGCACCATCAGCGTCGTCGGATGCCGCACCACGTCGACACCGCATGCCGAGGCGCGTTCGTCGTACTCGTCGGCACCCTTCCACTTGGGCGCGTAGACGGTGATCGAGTGCTCGCCCGTCAGCACGAGTTCGTCGACGAGGTTCTCCAGATACGACTGAATGCCGCCACGCCTCGGCGGGAAGTCATTGGTAACCAGCAGAACCCGGGTCATCGCGGTCAGGCTAGCCGCTCAGCCACTGCCGCCAGGCCACCAGCACCCGGTCCATGTCGGTACCGAGCGTGTTCCGGACCGCCGTGGCGACGTCCGCGTGGCCGCGCCCGCACGCCGCCAGGTAGAGCCGGCGCAGGGTCGGCGTCCCGTACTGGTCGGCGACGAACCGGCTGAACCACCATGCCTGGTCGTAGGCCAACGACCGCGCCGCACCGGCGCCGTCGAAGTCCGCGTCGGTGGGGAGCCGGGCCAGTTCGGCCGCCCGCGCTGGACCCGGCCGTGGTGCGGCGGGGCGCCCCACGAAGTCGGCCGCCCCCTCGGTCAGCGCCCACGGGGCGTCGGTGGCCGTTTCGGATCTTGCGGCGTAGTGGAAGAGTTCGTGGCGCAACACGATCCGCAGCGCTTGAGCATCCATCGACGTCGCGCCGGGCGCGAAGAGGATGCGCTGGGACGTGGTCGTCGCGGCGTTGTCCGGGGTACCGCCGCCCATGCCGAGGAACTCCTGGTCCGTCCCTGCGGCCACGATGAGCACCTGACGCGGCCAGTCCGCGCCCCAGAAGGCGGTGACGGCGTCCGCGGCGCCGTCGAGTTCGGAGCCGATCCGATCGGTCAGGAGCTTCGTGTCCGCTCCGCCGAGGGGCATCAAGGTGACGGTGCGACCATCCGTCAGTGCTCTCGAAGTGGTCACGCCGGACGGCGCATCGGGGGCGACGGAGACCGAGGGCGCCGCAACGGGCACCGCGGCGGTCGAGGTGGGCCACGCGATCAGCGCTGCGCCGAGCACCAGCTCAGCGAGCAGCAGTGAGCCCAGGAAGGGGCGCTCAGTAACGGCGGACGTTGTGAATCGGCGCATTGCCTACCGGGGCGACCCGCACCGGTGTGCCGTAGGTGGAGGCGTGCACCATCATCCCGTCGCCGATGTAGATCGCGACATGCGAGGCATCGCCGTAGTAGGTGATCAGGTCACCCGGCTGCATCTGGTCCATCGACACCGGCTGACCACCCTGCGCCAACGCCTGGCTGGAGTGCGGCAGATTGACGCCGGCCTGTCCGAAGGCCCACATGACGAGACCGGAGCAGTCGAACGCATTGGGACCCGACGCGCCCCACGAATATGGCGATCCGATTCGGGTCAGCGCCGCTTGCACAGCGACCGCGCCTTCGCCGCCCGCAATGGGCAGCGCGGCTTCTGGCGGTGCTATGTCACCTGGGGTGATACCACCCGGCGCGGCAGCAAGGACCTCGGGTCCGTCGGCGGGCGGCAACGCCTCGGGGGCAGGCGCCGGCGGGAGGGCGGCCAGGGCTTCGCGCTGCGCGGGAGTCAGCTGCGTGTACTGCGATCTGACGACGCCGATCTGAACTTGGAGCTTGCTTTGCTTTGATTGCAAATCGGCGCGCACAGCGGCGGCCTGCTCGGCCGCGGTCTTGGCGGTGGCGGCCGATGCCGCGGACGCCGATTCGACATGAGCGGCCTGATCACTGGCTGAGCGGAAGCTTTGCATCTGTGTGGTCATCTCGGTGGCCATGACGCGCTGTACGGCGAGTTGGTCGATGAGGTTCTGCGGAGAGTCGGCGGTCAGCATCGCGTTGAGTCCGTCTGTGCGACCACCCATGTACTGCGCGGCAGCAACCTTGTCTACGGCGCCCTGAAACTTTGCCAAGTCTGCGTTGGCGGCATCTACCGCAGCCATGTCGGCGGCGTGCTGCGCGTCGGCAGATTGTTGTGCCGCAACCTTTTCGCTGAGGTCCAGCTGGGCCGAATGCATGGCCTCGGTGGTCTGCTCGGCCTGCCTCGACAGCTCGTTGAGCTTAGCCAGGGCATCATCTGCCGGATCGGCGTGCACACTTCCTGCGACGATTCCACCCAGCAACATCGCACCTGCGATTGCACTAACTAGGGGTCGTCGAATTCCACGGTTGCATCGCTGCGTGCGGTTGAAACTCAAGATTTCGCGTCCTTCAACTGCCGTTACGAGCCGTCGAAACTGCTGTCAGGTCTCAGATAGGTTACGAAACGGCATCGGGGTTGTCCAACAGAACGGCAAATTTAACAGGAGCAAGGGAATTTTCTTCGCTGTCTTTGACAGCTGCGTGTCGCTAGGCGGCGCCCGAATCCCCTTCGGGTTCAGAGTGGCGGTGGATGGGAACCAACCGCAACCGTGGTGCCAGCCCCGCGTCGGCCAGCACCTCCAAGGCCTTGCGCTCGTCGTCCAGCAAACTCTCAGGAATGCCGAGCAGGACACTCACCACGCAGTCCTGGCATCCGATCCCGCGTACCGCGCAGTCGTCGCAGTCGATGACGACGGCTCCGGTGTCCGAATTGGGTGGCTCCGGGGTATTGGACGTGTGTGCCATTTCCGGCGCTCCTCTCGATGCTCGTTCGAAGGTTCGTTCGAATCCTCCGCGTCACAGCCACGCTAACGACGGCCACTGACAAATCACACGGATGTCAGTTACCGGGCCTACGGTCACGTGCCATGGGGCAGCTGAGCTTCGTCGACCTCGGGTCGGAGGACGGGCTGGCTCCGCTGTCGCTCCACGACACCACCTTCGTGGTCGTCGACCTGGAGACCACCGGGGGCCGCGCGAAGGAATCCGCGCCAGGCCGAAACGACCACGACGCCATCACCGAGCTCGGCGCAGTCAAGGTGCGCGGCGGCGTGGTGCTCGGCGAAATGGCCACCCTGGTCGACCCCGGCCGCTCCATTCCGCCCCAGATCGTCACCCTCACGGGCATCACCACCGCCATGGTGTGCAACGCCCCGACGATCGAGTCGGTGCTACCGACCTTCCTCGAGTTCTCCCGGGGCGCGGTGCTGGTGGCCCACAACGCCGGCTTCGACGTCGGGTTCCTGAAGGCGGCCGCCGAGCGGTGCGGGCTGCCGTGGCTCCGGCCACCCGTGCTGTGCACGGTCAAGTTGGCACGCCGGGTGCTCACCCGGGACGAGGCGCCCAGCGTCAGGCTTTCGGCGCTGGCGCAACTCTTCGGCGCATCCACCACGCCGACGCATCGCGCGCTCGACGACGCACGCGCCACGGTCGACGTTCTGCACGCCCTGATCGAGCGGGTCGGCAATCAAGGCGTACAGAGCTACCCGGATCTGCGGGCCTACCTGCCCGACGTCAGTCCTGCCCAACGCCGCAAGCGCACGCTTGCGGTGGGCTTGCCCCGCCGCCCGGGCGTGTACCTGTTCCGCGGCCCGACCAACGAGGTGCTCTACGTCGGCACCGCCGTCGATCTGCGACGCAGGGTCGGGCAGTACTTCACCGGTGCCGAACCGCGCACGCGGATCAAGGAGATGGTGCTGCTGGCCACCGCCGTCGATCACGTCGAGTGCGCGCACGAGCTCGAGGCGGGTGTGCGCGAGCTTCGCCTGCTTGCCGCCCACGCACCGCCGTACAACCAACGCTCCAAGTTCCCGCACCGGTGGTGGTGGGTGGTGCTCACCGACGAGGCCTTCCCGCGCTTCTCGATCGTGCGGGCCCCCAAGCACGACGTCGCGGTCGGGCCGTTCCGGGTTCACGGCGACGCCGTCGACACAGCAGCCCTGCTGGCCCGCTTCACCGGTATACGCACATGCTCCGTCCGTTTGGGCCGTTCGGCGCTCCACGGGCCATCCTGCGTCCAGCGCGAGGTATCGCCGTGCCCGGCACAGCGCGACGTGAGCGCTTCCGACTACGCCGCCGCTCCCGATGCCGCAGCCCAGATGATCGCGGGCCGCCACGACGACGCCCTGCGCGCCGCGCTCGCGCACCTCGACGAATTGGTGGGTCGGGGCCGCTACGAAACGGCTGCACGGCTACGCGATCACACCGCTACGGCCATCGATGCGCTGTGGCGTGGACAACGTCTGCGTGCGCTGGTGGGGGTCGAAGAGCTCGTCGCGGCACGTCCCGACGGCAGCGGCGGCTGGCACCTCGCGGTCATCCGACACGGTCAGCTGGCCGCCGCAGCGAATGCACCCCGCGGGGTGCCACCGATGCCGGTCGTATCCACGATTTGCGCTGCCGCACAAGTGATTCTGCCCAGTCAAGCCCCACTTGGTGGCGCACTCGTCGAGGAAACGGCGTTACTCGCCCGATGGCTCGCGCAACCCGGGGTGCGCGTGGTTCGCGCCACTTCCGGATATGCCACGCCGCGCGGGTCCGCCGGCCGCCTGGCGCTCTGGTCGGCCACGGCCAGGTCCGCACGCATCGCCGCGCAACAAGCAGTCGAGGACGACGCCGAGCTGATCGGCCGCCTGCAGCGTCGCCCGAAGACTGATCTGGCCGAGCTCAGAGCTTCGCGGTAAAGCGCACCCACCGCGCAAGCAGCTGTTCGGCCGCACCGGAGTCGATCGCTTCCTTGGCGCGCGCCAGCCCGTCCTCCCAGGCGGGCACCCACTTGGCATCACTGGACAACCCCGCATGGGCGACCATCGCGCCCGCCGCGTTGAGCATGACGGCGTCGCGGACCGGCCCCGTGGCGCCTGCGAGCACCTCCCGGACCGACGCGGCGTTGGCCTCGGCGTCACCGCCGGTCAACTCGGCCAAGTCCGCGCGCCGAAAGCCGAATGCGGCCGGGTCGAACGTCAGCCGCTCCACCGTGCCGGCCTGGACCCGCCAGATGGTGCTGGTCGTGGTGGTGGTCAGTTCGTCGAGTCCGTCGTCTCCGTGCACGACCAACACGCTGGACGCCCTGGCCGCGAAGACTCCGGCCATGACCTCGGCAAGGTCACCCCACGCGCAGCCGATGAGCCCGGCCCGCGGTGCCGCCGGATTGGTCAGTGGCCCAAGCAGATTGAAGACGGTCGGCACACCGATCTCGCGACGGACCACCGAGGCGTGCCGATAGGAGGGATGAAATTGCGGGGCGAAGCAGAACCCGATGCCCACTTCTGCCACGCTGCGCGCCACGTCGTCGGGTCCCAAGTCGATCCGCACGCCGAGTGCCTCCAGCGTGTCGGCTCCGCCGGACAGCGAGGACGCGGCGCGGTTGCCGTGTTTGACGACGGGAATTCCGCTCGCGGCGACCACGATCGACGCCATCGTGGAGAGGTTCACGGTGTTGGCGCCGTCGCCGCCGGTACCGACGACGTCGACCGAGTCATTGCCGAACGAATCGGTCGGCACCCGTCGCGCGTGTCGAAGCATGGTGTCCGCAAGCTCGGTGACTTCCGCGGACGTCGGCCGCTTCATCTTCATCGCGACCGCGAACGCGGCGATCTGGGCGGGCGTCGCGGCGCCGGTCATGATCTGGTCCATCGCCCACGACGCCTCACCGGAGAGGAGCGGCTGCCGGGTGGTCAGTCGCCCGAGCAGCTGCGGCCAGGTCTGGGAATCGTCAGTAGACACGGCCCGATTATGACGAATGTTGCGACCCGGGTGGAGTTCAACAACTACAAAGCGTCATACTTGCTCCTGTGACGAGTGCTGTAGGGACCTCGGGAACCGCGATCACTGCGCGCGTGCATTCGCTGAACCGTCCCAATATGGTAAGTGTCGGCACCATAGTGTGGCTTTCCAGCGAACTCATGTTCTTTGCTGGACTGTTCGCCATGTACTTCACCGCTCGGTCGCAAGCCGGCGGCAATTGGCCGCCGCCCCCGACCGAGCTGAACCTGGTGCAGGCGGTGCCGGTCACGCTGGTGCTGATCGCCTCGTCGTTCACCTGTCAGATGGGCGTCTTCGCCGCTGAACGTGGCGACGTCTTCGGACTGCGCCGCTGGTACGTCTTGACCTTCGCGATGGGCCTGTTCTTCGTCCTCGGCCAGGGCTACGAGTACTACCACCTCGTCAGCCACGGAACGACGATCCCGGGCAGCGCATACGGCTCCGTCTTCTACCTCGCGACGGGCTTCCACGGCCTGCACGTCATCGGCGGCCTGATCGCCTTCATACTCCTGTTGGCCCGCACCCGGATGAGCAAGTTCACCCCGGCCCAGGCCACCGCAGCGATCGTCGTGTCGTATTACTGGCACTTCGTCGACATCGTGTGGATCGCACTGTTCGCCGTCATCTACTTCGTCCGATGATCGGCTCGCCGATGCGTTCGATGATCCGTTGGCCGATGAGAAGGGGTTCGATGACCAGCAAGTCCCGCCGTCGGCTGCGCCGTCGTCTTTCGGCAGCAGTCCTGTTGCTGATCGGACTTCTCTTCGCGGGTGGGCTCGCCGCCACCCTGACGCCGAAACCGCAAGTCGCACAAGCCGACGAGTCCTCGTTGGCGCTGCTGCGCACGGGCGGGCAGCTGTTCGAGACCTCCTGCGTGACATGCCACGGCGCGAACCTGCAGGGCGTGCCGGACCGCGGGCCGAGCCTCATCGGCGTCGGTGATGCGGCGGTGTACTTCCAGGTCTCCACCGGACGCATGCCCGCCATGCGCGGTGAGGCGCAGGCTCCGCAGAAGGCCCCCATCTTCGACGAGCACCAGATCGACGCGCTCGGCGCCTTCGTTCAGGCCAACGGCGGCGGCCCGACCGTTCCGCGCGACGCCAACGGCGGGGTGGCGCAGGACTCGCTGCTCGGCCACGACGTCGCTCGCGGTGGCGACCTGTTCCGGCTCAATTGCGCTTCGTGCCACAACTTCACCGGGAAGGGCGGCGCGCTGTCGTCGGGCAAGTACGCCCCCGACCTGTCCGACGCCGAACCCGCCCAGATCTTCACCGCGATGCTGACCGGGCCGCAGAACATGCCGAAGTTCTCCGACCGTCAGCTGAGCCCGGAGCAGAAGCGCGACATCGTCGCCTACGTCAGGCAAGCCACCTCGACACCTGACCCCGGCGGCTACGGTCTCGGTGGTTTCGGGCCCGCTCCGGAGGGCATGGCAGCCTGGATCATCGGGATGGTCGCGGTGATCGGCATTTCGATGTGGATCGGATCACGCGCATGAGTGACACCAAGGGCCCAGAAATCCCGACCGATGCCGAACTGGCCGAGCTCTCCCGCGAGGAGCTCGTCGAACTCGGCGGTCGGATCGACGGCGTCGAGACCGTCTTCAAGGCGCCCCGGTGGCCGGTTGAGGGCACCAAGGCCGAGAAGCGCGCCGAGCGGGCCGTCGCGTATTGGCTTCTGTTTGGCGGCCTTTCGGGCCTGGCGCTGTTGGTCATCTTCCTGTTCTGGCCGTGGGAGTACAAGCCGTTCGGCTCCGAGGGCGAGTTCATCTACTCGCTGACCACTCCCCTATACGGGCTGACGTTCGGGCTCTCGATTCTGGCCATCGGCATCGGTGCGGTGCTGTTCCAGAAGAAGTTCATCCCCGAGGAGATCTCGATCCAGGAGCGCCACGACGGCGCTTCGCCGGAGGTCGCCCGTAAGACCATCGCGGCCAACCTGACCGACGCCCTCGAGGGTTCAACCATCAAGCGGCGCAAGCTCATCGGGCTGTCGCTCGGCATCGGACTCGGCGCCTTCGGACTCGGCACGGCCGTCGCGTTCATCGGCGGGCTCATCAAGAATCCTTGGGCCAAGGTCGTGCCGACGGCGGACGGCATGAATGCCGTGCTGTGGACCTCGGGTTGGACCCCGCGCTTCCACGGCGAGACCATCTTCATGGCCCGTGCGACCGGCCTGCCCGGCGAGTCGCCGTTCGTCAAGATGCGGCCCGAGGACATCGACGCCGGCGGCATGGAGACCGTGTTCCCCTGGCGCGAGAGCGACGGCGACGGCACCACCGTCGAGTCCGCCCACAAGCTCACCGAGATCGCGATGGGCGTGCGAAACCCCGTGATGCTCATCCGCATCCGCCCCTCGGACATGGGCAAGGTGGTCAAGCGGCAAGGCCAGGAGAGCTTCAACTTCGGCGAATTGTTCGCATTCACCAAGGTGTGCTCGCACCTGGGCTGCCCGTCTTCGCTGTACGAGCAGCAGACCTACCGCATTCTCTGCCCCTGCCACCAGTCGCAATTCGACGCGTTGCATTTTGCCCGGCCCATCTTCGGCCCCGCTGCACGCGCGCTCGCACAACTTCCGGTGACAATCGACAAGGACGGCTATCTAGTAGCCAACGGCAATTTCATCGAGCCCGTCGGACCTGCATTCTGGGAGCGGAAATCATGAGTCCACAGAATCGTTCAACAAAGCTGGCTGATATCGCAGCTTCGCAAGGCGAAGCCATCGATTCGCGCTACCACCCATCAGCTGCGGTGCGCCGTCAGCTGAACAAGGTCTTCCCCACCCACTGGTCGTTCCTGCTCGGCGAGATCGCGCTCTACAGCTTCATCGTGCTGCTGCTCACCGGCGTGTATCTGACCCTGTTCTTTGACCCGTCGATGGCCGAGGTCACCTACCACGGGGTGTACCAGCCGTTGAACGGCGTGCAGATGTCGCGCGCATACGAGTCCACGCTGGATATCACCTTCGAAGTGCGTGGCGGGTTGTTCGTCCGCCAGATCCACCACTGGGCCGCCCTGCTGTTCGCGGCGTCGATCATGGTCCACCTCGCCCGCATCTTCTTCACCGGCGCGTTCCGTCGGCCCCGCGAGGCGAACTGGGTGATCGGCTCGCTGCTGCTGATCCTGGCCATGTTCGAGGGTTACTTCGGCTACTCGCTGCCCGATGACCTGCTCTCCGGAACCGGGCTGCGCGCGGCGTTCTCCTCGATCACCTTGGGCATGCCCCTGATCGGCACATGGCTGCACTGGCTGCTGTTCGGCGGCGACTTCCCCGGCCAGATCATCATTCCCCGGTTGTACGCACTGCACATCCTGCTACTTCCCGGAATCATGTTGGCGCTCATCGGCGTTCACCTGGCGATGGTGTGGTTCCAGAAGCACACCCAGTTCCCCGGACCGGGCCGCACCGAGCAGAACGTGGTCGGCGTGCGCGTCATGCCGGTCTTCGCGGTCAAGTCCGGCGCGTTCTTCGCCATGACCGTCGGCATCCTCGGCATCATGGGCGGGCTGCTGCAGATCAACCCGATCTGGCAGCTGGGTCCCTACAAGCCGTCCCAGATTTCAGCAGGCAGCCAGCCCGACTTCTACATGATGTGGACAGACGGATTGGCCCGTATGTGGCCGGCATGGGAGTTCTACCCCTTCGGACACACGATTCCCGCGGCCGTGGCGGTCGCGTTGATCATGGGCCTGGTATTCATCCTGCTGATCATCTACCCGTTCCTGGAGAAGAAGTTCTCCGGCGACGACGTCCACCACAACCTGTTGCAGCGGCCCCGCGACGTGCCCGTCCGGACGTCGATTGGTGCCATGGCGATCGCGTTCTACATGGTGTTGACCCTCGCGTGCATGAACGACATCATCGCGCTCAAGTTCCACATCTCGCTCAACGCGACGACGTGGATCGGCCGCATCGGCATGGTCGTGCTGCCCGCGATCGTGTACTACATCACCTACCGGTGGTGCGTGGGTCTGCAGCGCAGCGACCGCGCAGTGCTCGAGCACGGCATCGAGACCGGCATCCTCAAGCGGCTGCCTCACGGGGCCTACATCGAGTTGCATCAGCCACTCGGCCCCGTCGACGACCACGGTCATCCGATCCCCCTCGAATACCAGGGTGCCGCCCTTCCGAAGAAGATGAACAAGCTTGGCTCGGCAGGCGCGCCGGGCGCAGGCAGCTTCCTGATTGCCGACCCCACGACCGAGAGCGACGCGCTGGCCGAGGCCGCTCACGCCGCCGAACACCGTGCGCTCACCGCTGTGAAGGAGTATCAGGACGAGCTGAATGGCTCGTCGAACGGCAACGGATCCTCGAACGGTCACCACTGATCGGCTGAACGGCTGCCTTCCCGTCCGTTAGGGCGGGAACGGCGGACCGGCGCGTGATCCGCGACGCCGAAGACGGAGGGGCAGACCCGGGAGGACACTCGGGGGCGGCTCAATCGTCTCGCGCGGCCGGCTGACACCCCGCACACCGGCACTTCAGACAAGTCACTTCCCGGGCCTGCGCCACAAACCTACAGCTCAAATCAACCCCCGATACCTGACACACAGAAGCGCCGCACGCCCAACCGAGCACGTCGTCCGATCCGGGGCTGAGCTTCGGGCTGACGCCCGCGGGGCGAGCGGCGCTTAACTCAGTACGTCGCGCAGCTGACGCAGGAAGTACCACGGGGCGGCGGGCAAGGCCACCGTCACCAGTCCGGCCACGACGTAGGCAGCCCAGGCCAGCCCGTCGTGTTCCGATGCCATCAGATAGGTGCCGATGCCGATGGCGGCCGTCGCGGCGCCGATCGCACTGGCCATAACCAGCGTGCAGCGCAGCGAAAGCTGCTCCACGGCAGCAGTCGGGAATCCGACACGACTGGTGGGCGGCGGGACCGCTTGACGACGGATGGCAGGCGCACCAAAGCCGCGCTGCCTACCTTCGGTGCCCAACGGCGGGCCGAACACGTTCTGCGTCGAGGAGGGAGGCCCAGCTTCGGTCCGCCCGCCGTTGTCGAGCGCCGATTTGCGGGCCCGGATCAAGAGCGGGATGGCGCCGACGATGACAATCGCCGACACCCCGATGACGGTGTAGAGCAACCATGGCGTCGGGCTGCTCTCCCCCGCCGCCGAATGGGGCCGCCCGAGGTCGACCAGGGCGACGATGGCGGCCACCGCGGCCGCCAGTGCAACCAGCCAGAGCGCAGCGCACACGCCCAACAAGATTCGGTCGGTCTGGTCCGGTGCATCGAGGGTTGACCGCGTGCGTCCCGCGGCGTCGTCGTATGTCATCAGCAGGCAGTCTGCCAGTCATTGTTCTGTTGCGAGGCGATCGTCTGACCGTCGCTGGTGGTGATCGAGCAGTTCAGCTTGCTCAGCCGCAGCAGGCTCGAGGCCTGAACGGAGCCGAACTCCGACATCGAGATGGGTGTCACGGTCAGCGACCACGGGATGTACACGTTCTGCTGGGTGCGTTGCCTGCCCGATGCGTCGGTATATGTCACCGAGATCCTGTCCAGCGGCGCCTTGGTACCGGTCACCGTGTACGTGATGAATCGAGGGCCGGCCGGCGGCGTGCTGGCCGGGGGCGGCGGCGGGGCTCCCTCGGCGGGCGGTGGTGGCGTGTCCTGCGTCACCGTGACCGTCTCCGGCGGTGGAGGCGGAGGCTCTTCACTGGTCGGCGGTGGCGGCGGAGGGGGTGGTGGCGGCTCCGGCGGCGTCGTGGTGGTAGTGATCTCGTCCTGAACGGGCGGGCCTGGTGTCGTAGTGCTGGTGGACGGTGTCGCCAGGTTGGTGTTGTCGGTGCGGGTGACGAGCACCGCCACTGACGCGACCAGGGCGATGGCGGCGACGATCGCGACCACCCCGACCACCCACGGCCAACGCGGAGGCTGCTGGTCGGCGAGCGCAGCGGATTCGTAGCCGTCGTACTCGTAAAGCGCGACTTCGGACGGAACGTAGGGCCCGCTGGTGAACTGCTCGGATTCAGGTGCCGAGTACGCCTGCGAGTGGATCTCCGTCTCCCCCGTCGGGGGTGGTGCCTCGCCAGTCGGCTCGTCCGGTGTCGGAGAATCCGATTCTGGGGGATTCGGCCCGCTCATCTACGCCTATCCTTTTCGACTGCTGATTCGGCGCGACGCCACCTGTGGGGTGGTGACCGACCGTGCTCTGGCAACCTTACCGAACGCCTCGATCACGCGGTCCTCGCCGCGAGCCGGGTCACCCAACTGACGTTTGATTTGTGATCTTTGCGCGCGGCGTGACCATGCGCGATGCGCGTCAGTGCTTCTCGGCACCGATGTAGTACTCGAAGACCAGGCCGGCCACCGACGCCAGTACGAACACGACGCCCGCAGCGATCAGCCATGGGAGCCACAACGCGGTCGCGACGGCCGTGACCGACGCCGACAGGGCGATGAGCAGGGGCCACCAGCTACCCGGGCTGAAGAAGCCCAGTTCCCCAGCGCCATCGGCGATCTCGGCGTCCTCGTAGTCCTCGGGCCGGGTATCCAAGCGACGGGCCACGAAGCGGAAGAACGTGCCGGTGATGAGCACCAGCCCGGTGGTGAGCACCAGCGCCGTCGTACCGGCCCATTCGATGCCGCCGGTCGCGTACATCGCCGTCAGCACGCCATAGCCAACCGCAGTCAGCGCAAAGAACGCGGTCAGGAACTCGAACAGCCTCGCCTCGATATGCATGTGTCGTCCCTACTTGCTCGCCTGGGGGGCAACCCCGGCCTGCTCACCGCGCCGGGTGTCGAACGGGTGGGTGGTAACCGCCTCGGCTGGCAGGCCAATGGCCCTCAGCGCGTCGGCATTGGTCCCGTCTGGGTGGTCGGTGCGGTATTGGAGGTAGGCCTTGAAGTCGTTGGGTTCCACGACGCGAACCTCGAAATTCATCATCGAGTGGTACGTCCCGCACATCTCGGTGCATCGCCCGACGAAGGCGCCGGTCTCCTGGATCTCGCTGACCTGGAAGATGTTGTCCGAGTTGTTGGCCTTGGGATCCGGCATCACGTCGCGCTTGAACAGGAACTCCGGCACCCAGAACCCGTGGATCACGTCGGCGGACGCGATCTGGAACTCAATGCGCTTGCCCTTGGGCAGCACCAGGATTGGAATCTCGGTGCTCGTTCCGATGGTCTCGACCTTGTCGAAGTTCAGGTACGTGCGATCTTCGGGGTTCAGTCCGTGGATCGGGCCGACGAGCTCTTCACCGTGAGCGTCCTTGCCTTCCGGCTTGGACACCATGGCGTCCTTGCGGGCGGCGTCGACGCCGTCGTACTTGATCGTGCCGTCCTTGAAGTCGACCTTCTGGTAGCCGAACTTCCAGTTCCACTGGAACGCCGTGACGTCGACGACGACCTCGGGATTCGGGTCCTTGTGGAGCATCGTCTCCTGCACCACGACGGTGAAGTAGAAGAGCACCGAGATGATCAGGAATGGCACCACGGTCAGCACCAGTTCCAGCGGCATGTTGTAGCCGAACTGACGCGGCAACTCGGTGTCGGTCTTCTTCTTGCGGTGGAACGCGCTGGTCCAGAAGATCAGGGCCCAGACGATGACGCCCACCACCAGCGACGCGATCACGCACGCGATCCACAACTCGCGGTTGAGCTTGGCTTCTGGCGTGATGCCCTTCGGCCAGCCGAGCGCGAGCGCGTCGGCCCAGCTACAACCGCTGAGCAGCAGCGCAGTGCCGCCGAGCACAACGGACAACGCCACCAGCTTGCACCCGCGAGCGGTCACGTTGGCGCCTCCTGAAAGTCGGTGGAAACGGGCGAATACTACGCAGCGTAGACCACACCCACGGGGCGGAGCGAAGCGACTCGGGAATGGCCCGGCGGGCAGGAGCGAAGCGACCGGGGAATGTCACGGCGGGCAGGAGCGAAGCGACCGGGGTATGTCACGGCGGGACGACTCCCGGCTCTCGTTGGCGAACCGGCATACTGGCCCGGTGTGTGGACTCCTGGCCTATCTGACTGACCCGTCCACAAGGGTTTCTCCCGAACTCGACGACGCGGTGTCCGGTGCTGCGCACCTGATGCGTCACCGAGGCCCTGACGAGCCGGGAACCTGGTCCGACGACGACGTGGTGCTGGGTTTCAACAGGCTGTCGATCATCGACATCGCGCACAGCCACCAGCCGCTGCGCTGGGGTCCGCCGGAGGCCCCCGATCGCTACGTGTTGGTGTTCAACGGCGAGATCTACAACTACCTCGAACTGCGCGACGAGCTCACGGCCGACTACGGCGTGGCGTTCGCCACCGTCGGCGACGGTGAGACGATCGTCGCGGCCTATCACCACTGGGGCACCGAGGCCCTGAACCGGCTGAGGGGCATGTTCGCGTTCGCGCTGTGGGACACCGTCGAGCGTGAATTGTTCTGCGCGCGCGACCCGTTCGGCATCAAGCCGCTCTTCATGGCGACCGGCCCCGGCGGCACGATCGTCGGCAGCGAGAAGAAGTGCCTGCTCGCCCTGGCCGAGAACGCAGGCGTCGACCTCGGCATCGACGTGCGCGCCGTGCAGCACTACACGGTGCTGCAGTACGTGCCGGAGCCCGAGACGTTGCATCGGGGCGTGCGCCGGTTGGAGTCCGGCAGCTACGCGAGGATCCGACCGGGTGGCACGCCCAAGGTGACTCGCTACTTCGAGCCCAAGTTCGCGGCCGTGCCGTTCGTCGCCGGCCGCGAGCAGAGCCGCTACGACGAGATCACCGCGGTGCTGGAGGATTCGGTTGCCAAGCACATGCGTGCTGACGTCACCGTTGGCGCATTCCTGTCAGGCGGCATCGACTCGACGGCGATCGCTGCGCTCGCGATGCGGCACAACCCGCGACTGATCACGTTCACCACGGGTTTCGAGCGCGAAGGCTTCTCGGAGGTCGACGTCGCCGTGGCATCGGCGGAGGCCATCGGTGCCCGGCACGTGACGAAGGTCGTCAGCGCGGCCGAGTTCGTAGCAGCGTTGCCCGAGATCGTCTGGTATCTCGACGAACCCGTGGCCGACCCCGCCCTGGTGCCGTTGTTCTTCATCGCCCGCGAGGCGCGCAAGCACGTGAAGGTGGTGCTGTCCGGCGAGGGTGCCGACGAGTTGTTCGGCGGCTACACGATATATCGAGAACCTTTGTCGCTGAAGCCTTTCGACTATCTCCCCCGGCCCGTCCGGCGCACGCTGGGCAAGGCGTCCAAACCCCTGCCCGAAGGGATGCGGGGCAAGAGCCTGCTGCATCGCGGCTCGTTGACCCTCGAGGACCGGTACTACGGCAATGCGCGCAGCTTCTCCGACGAGCAACTGCGCGCCACGCTGCCGGGATTCCGCCAGGAGTGGACGCACACGGACGTCACCGCGCCGCTCTACGCCAGCTCGAACGGGTGGGATCCGGTGGCGCGCATGCAGCACATCGACCTCTTCACCTGGCTGCGGGGCGACATTCTGGTCAAGGCCGACAAGATGACGATGGCGAACTCACTCGAGCTGCGGGTGCCATTCCTGGATCCCGAGGTCTTCGCGGTGGCCTCACGATTGCCGTTCGACCAGAAGATCACCCGCACTACGACCAAGTACGCGCTACGCCGCGCGTTGGAACCGATCGTGCCCGCGCACGTGCTCAACCGACCGAAACTTGGTTTCCCCGTGCCGATCCGGCACTGGTTGCGCACGGGAGAGCTGCTCGACTGGGCGTACGCGACCGTCAACGCGTCACAGACGGGCGACCTGATCGACGCCGCGGCGGTGCGTCAGATGCTCGACGAACATCGCAGCGGCGCAAGTGATCACAGTCGCAGACTCTGGACCGTGCTGATCTTCATGCTGTGGCACGCGATCTTCGTCGAGCACAGCGTCACGCCACAGATCAGCGAGCCGCACTACCCCGTGCAGATCTAATCTGCCACGGCGGTGCCGTGGATCAGGCCAGCGCTCCGGCGATCTCGGCGCCGGCGTCCGTGCCGTAGGCATCGGTAATGCGGGTCATCGCAGCCGCCTTGTCCCAGTTCCACTCCTGCGGACCGGGCGCCTCGAACACCAACACGGCGACCATCGACGCCAGCTGCGCGGACCGCTCGAGGCTCAGCCCGGCACTGCGCCCGGTGAGGAACCCGGCGCGGAACGCGTCGCCGATGCCGGTCGGGTCGGCCTGATGCGTTTCGGGCACCACGCCGACGTGAACGAAGGTGCCGTCAGAGGACACCAGGTCGACGCCCTTGGGCCCAAGCGTGGTGACGCGCAAGCCGATCTGGTTCATCACCTGGGCCTCGCTCAACTCCGACTTCTGCAGCAGCAGATCCCACTCGTAATCGTTGGTGAACAGGTAGGTGGCTCCGCCGATGAGCTTGCGGATCTCCTCGCCCGACAGGCGCGCCAACTGCTGCGAAGGATCCGCGGCGAACGACAGCCCCAGCGCGCGGCATTCCTCGGTGTGCAGGAACATCGCCTCTGGGTCGTTCGCGCCGATGATGACGAGTTCCGGTGTGCCCGTCCGCGTTACGACGTCGGTAAGCTTGATGTTCCTGGCCTCCGACATGGCTCCCGGGTAGAAGGACGCGATCTGCGCCATGTCCTCGTCGGTGGTGCAGACGAATCGAGCGGTGTAGGCCGAGTCGGAGATCAGCACACTCTCGCAGTCGACGCCATGCGCCCCGAGCCATTGCCGGTATTCGGCGAAGTCCTTGCCCGCCGCACCGACGAGCGCGACGTCCCCTCCGAGCACCCCGATGGCGAAGGCCATGTTGCCTGCGACGCCACCGCGGTGGATCACCAGATCATCCACGAGGAAGCTCAGCGAAACCTTCTGCAGGTGATCGGCCAAAAGCTGTTCGGAGAATTTCCCAGGGAACTGCATCAGATGGTCGGTCGCAATGGATCCCGTCACCGCAATGGTCACGCAGGGTCACCCTTCATTCGAGTCAGCCGCTTTCGTTTGAGTAAGACGCTTTGCAGTCGGCCGTTTTTGTAGAAACGAGCTGCAGGTCAGTGCGCTAGCCTAACAACGTCATGGCCGGACCAATTCCGTACCCCGAATCCCCTTACCCGGAATCACTGCCCCAGCAGCCGTTTCCGCCGACGGGGCCGCCACCGGCTTCCGCCGCCTACCCCGGCGGCCTTCCGCCTCCGGTCGAGTACCCGAAAACGCCCAGGCGAAGCCGATGGTTGGTCATCGTGCTCGGGCTGTTGGTGGCCGCAGTCATCGCAGCCGTCGTAGCGGCGCTGATCCTCGCCGAGCGGCGCCCCGCGGGGGCCGGCGACGCCGTGTTGAATCCGGATTCGGCGAAGGCTGCCATCCAGCAATACCTCGACGCACTCGCCCAGGGCGACGACGAGACCATCGCACGGAACGCATCCTGCGGGCTCTTCGACGCCATCAAGGACAAGCAGCCTGACATGGCCCTGGCCAAGCTCGCCAGCGACGTATTCCGTCGGCAGTTCGACAGTGTTCAGGTCCAGCAGGTCGACAAGATCGTGTCGCTGTCCGAAAACCAGGCGCAGGCCCTGTTCACCATGAAGGCGAAGACGGCCACGCGTGAGACCGAGGTGGACCGTCAGTCCGTTGCACAGTTGCTCGTCCAGGGCAACGAAATCCTGGTCTGTTCCTATCTACCGCGGAGCGCGGGACCCTTCTAAGCGGGTCAGTTGAAGGAGTCGCCGCAGGCGCAGGACCCGGTGGCGTTCGGATTGTTGATGGTGAAGCCGCCACCGGTCAACGCGTCGACGAAGTCGATCTGGGCATCCTGCAGGTAGGGCGCGCTCATCCGGTCGACGGTCAGCTGGACGCCGTCGAAGTCGACGTCGAGGTCGCCGTCCTGTGACCGGTCGTCGAACTCGAGCTTGTACCGAAGGCCTGCGCAGCCGCCTGGCTCGACGGTGATCCGCAGGAACACGTCATCGCGCCCTTCCTGCTCCATCAGCGTCTTGGCCTTGGCAGCCGCGGCGTCGGTCAGGATGACGCCGTGGGCCGCGGTGATGGTCTTCGACTCGTCCTGAACTGTCATCGATTCTCTCCCTGGTGCGTGCTCACGGATGCGTTGCCTCGGCTCGATGCCGAGAAACCGCCTTGAACTTCCTCAACGGTACCTTGTTGGGCCGCTATTCCCGACCCTCAGCAGATTCGCCACGGCGCGGTCACGCCCAATTGGCGGAGGTCTGCCTGGCCAGGCCGGCCAGCTGATTTGCGGCGTCATCCATCGCGAGTTGGATCGATCCGGCGTAGTCGGCAATGGAGTGCGCCTGCGCAATGCCTGCGTTGCTCAGCGCTGCGCCGTCCAACGTGACCTGGCCAGCCAATACGAGCACGGGCGCATCCCCGGCGCCCGCCGCCAGCGCACTGACCACCTTGCCGTGCAGGGACTGGTCGTCGAACCGACCTTCACCGGTGATGATGAGCTCGGCGGCGGCGACGTCGTCTGCCAAGCCGGTGTGCTCGGCGATGATTGCGGCCCCGGACTCGCGGCGGCCGCCAAGGGCCAACAACGCAGCGCCAAGGCCGCCTGCGGCTCCCGCACCGGGTTCACCGCGGACATCGCGACCCGCCGCGGCGAGTTCGGCAGCCCAATCGGTCAACCGGCGTTCGAGCGCGGCCACCGTGGCGGGGTCGGCACCCTTCTGTGGGCCGAACACCGCCGCGGCGCCCCGCTCGCCCAGCAACGGATGTTCGACGTCGGTGGCGGCGATCAGTTCGACGTCGGCAAGTCGGGCTTTGGCGGCCGCCAGCCCGCCCAGCGCGTCGACCAGGCCGCGTCCGCCGTCGCTACACGCACTGCCACCCAGTCCGACCACGATTCGACGCGCGCCCGCCTGCAGCGCAGCGTCGACCAATTGGCCGACGCCCACGCTGTGCGCTTCGACGGCCGTTCGGACCGTGGGGCCCTCTGGCAGTAGCGCCAGCCCGCACGCCTGGGCGCATTCGAGATAGGCCGTGTCCGACGCCGGATCGAAAACCCACTCCGCGGTGACTTCGTCGGAAAGTGGGCCCGACACCCGAAGCGAACGACGCTCGCCAAGCCTGCTGGCCAGAACGTCGACGAAACCCGGTCCCCCGTCGGATTGCGGAGCCAGCGTCAGCGCGTCGTCGGGACGGCCGCTTGCCCAGCCGGCCGCGATGGACTCGGCGGCCTGCACCGCGGTCAAACTGTCCCCAAAACAGTCGGGGGCGATCAGCACACGCAGCGCCTGACCCGTCATTCCAGCAGGGTATGTCGGCGCAATCGGAGGCGCATGCCGGGCAGCGCGGATACGGAAGTAACCTGGTGGCGTGAATCTGCTGGGCCGTAAGAAGAACACCGCGCAAGCCGAAGTGGACGCCGCGTCCGCAGCGGCCGCCGACGAAGAGGCCCAAGCAGCCGCCCGCGTCACCGCGCCCAAGGGCAGACCGACGCCGAAGCGCAGCGAGGCCGCCCGCAAGCGCGGCCCGGTGGCGCCTGCGCCGTTGACCGCCTCCGAGGCAAGGAAGCGCCGCAAGGAACTTGGCGGTCCGAAGCTCAGCAAGGAGGAACGCAGCGCCGAGAAGGTCCAGCGCCGCGCCGCCATGGCGGACCGCCGCGAACGGATGATGGCTGGCGAGAACGGTTACCTCCTGCCCCGCGATCAGGGTCCCGTGCGGCGCCTGGCCCGCGACGTGGTGGATTCCCGCCGCAACGTGCTGGGCCTCTTCATGCCCGCCGCGCTCGCCATGGTGTTCGTGATGCTGTCGATCCCGTCGTTGGCGGTGCAGCAGGCCGTCACGCCGGGCATGCTCGTGCTCATCGTGGTGATGGCGATCGATGGCGTCTTCGTCGGCCGCCGCGTCAACAAGGCCGTCGACGCAAAGTTCCCCGACAACACCGAAAGCGGCTGGAAGCTGGGGCTCTACGCGGCCAGCCGGGCCTCCCAGCTGCGCCGGATGCGGGCACCGCGCCCGCAGGTCAAGCGCGGCGACAAGATCGACTGATCCGCCGTGCGGGTTCTGACGCTCGGCGGCATCCGGTCGGGCAAGTCGGCGTGGGCGGAAGCGACGATGGCACGTTCCGTCGGCCCCGATGACCCCGTCCGCTACGTGGCCACCG
Organism: Mycobacterium sp. RTGN4; assembly: GCF_033804635.1. Taxonomy (NCBI): domain Bacteria; kingdom Bacillati; phylum Actinomycetota; class Actinomycetes; order Mycobacteriales; family Mycobacteriaceae; genus Mycobacterium; species Mycobacterium sp. RTGN4. The sequence goes on from NZ_JAPZLB010000004.1 coordinate 272,775, forward strand.
GAGCCTTGAGTGACGACCCTGACTGGACGGTCCGGGTGACCATTCACCGGGCCCGCAGGCCGGCATCCTGGTCAACGGTCGAAAGTGCCGACGTCGCAGCGCAATTGAGCGCCCCGAAGCAGCCCGCCACCCTGGTCGATGACATGGGCGGCTGGCTGGTCGCGGCAATGGATCGCCACGGCGCGTGGACCGGCGGTTCGGTGACGCGCGACGTCGACGAGCTCGTCGGCGCGGTCGACGGCTACGGTGGGCCGCTCGTCCTCGTCAGCCCGGAAGTCGGCTTGTCGGTGGTGCCCGCGACGGAGTCCGGCCGGCTGTTCGCCGACGCGCTCGGCGCGCTGAACCAGCGGTTGGCCGCCGTGTGTGACCGCGTCGTCTTGGTGATCGCCGGGCAGGAACTGATCGTGAAGGAGTCGAAGTGACGGACTTTCCCGGCATCACGCCGCCGGATGCGCAGGCGGAGGCCGCCGCCCTCGCCCGCCAGGGCACGCTGACCAAGCCGCCGGGGGCACTGGGCAGGCTCGAAGCGCTGTCGGTGTGGGTTTCGGCGTGCCAAGGGGTCTGCCCCCCGCGACAGTTCGAGCGGCCACGGGTGGTCGTGTTCGCAGGCGATCACGGGGTCACCGCGGCCGGGGTCTCGGCCTTTCCGTCAGAGGTGACTGCGCAGATGGTCGCGAACTTCGAAAGTGGCGGGGCGGCCATCAACGTGTTGGCCGAGCTGGCGGGCGCCTCCGTGCGCGTCGTCGACATCGCCGTCGACTCCGATGGCCCACTGACGCCTGCGATCGGGAAGTACAAGGTGCGCCGCGGCAGCGGCAACATCGCCGTCGAGGACGCCTTGACTGCCGAGCAGACCGACGCCGCGGTGGAGGCGGGGCGTCGCATTGCCGACGAAGAGGTCGACGGCGGTGCCGATCTGTTGATCGCGGGCGACATGGGCATCGGAAACACCACGCCGGCAACGACGCTGATTGCCGCGCTGACAGATTCGGAGCCCGTCGCCGTCGTCGGAAGGGGCACCGGGGTCGACGACGAAGGCTGGGCCCGCAAGACCGCGGCCATCCGGGACGCCTTGTACCGGGGGCGCGGGCTTTCGACGAGTCCCCTTGCGCTGCTTCAGGTCTGCGGCGGTGCGGACCTGGCCGCGATGGCAGGTTTCTGCGCCCAGGCCGCGGTACGCCGCACGCCGGTACTGCTCGACGGCGTGGTGGTGACTGCGGCGGCGCTGGTGGCCGACCGCTTGGCGCCGGGCGCACGCGCGTGGTGGCAGGCCGGCCACCGCTCCACCGAGCCCGCCCACGCGCTGGCGTTGGAGCGGTTGCAACTCGATCCGATCGTCGACCTCCAGATGCGGCTGGGCGAGGGCACGGGCGCGGCCGTGGCCCTGCCGATCGTGCGGGCCGCGGTGGCCACGCTCGCCTCGATGGCCACGTTCGGGGAGGCGGCCGTAAACGACGGCGGCACGTGATCTCCTCGCTCGCCGGCGCGTTGGCGTTTGCGACGGTGCTGCCGATACCTGCACGTCATGCGTTCGGGCGCGGCGCGCTGACGGCCTTGCCTCTGGTGGGCGTGCTGCTGGGCGGCGCGGCGGCCGGGACGACGTGGGCGGCGGCACACGCCTTCGGTGCGGGACACGCGCTCACCGGCATGGTCGCCGTTGCGGTGCTGGCGCTGCTCACCCGCGGGCTGCACCTCGACGGCTTGGCCGACACCGCCGACGGACTCGGCTGCTACGGACCGCCCGAACGCGCGCTCGCCGTCATGCGGGATGGCGCAGCAGGCCCGTTCGGCGTGGCGGCCGTGGTGCTCACGCTGGTAATTCAGGGGCTCGCGTTCTCGACCACGAGTCTTATCGGCATCGTGGTCGCCGTCGCGGCGGGCCGGGTGGCCGTGGTGCTGGCCTGTCTGCGCGGGGTGCCCGCGGCGGCGGGCAGCGCCCTTGGCGGGGCCGTGGCGGGCACTCAACCGCGGTGGGTGGCGGCAGCCTGGGTCGTGGCCGTCGCGGGCGCCGCCACGTTGGCAGCGCCGCGGCCATGGCAGGGCCCCGCAGCCGTACTCGTCGCCTTGGCACTCACGGCCGCGTTGGTCGCGCACTGCGTCCGCCGATTCGGGGGCATCACCGGTGACGTGCTCGGCGCTGCGCTCGAATTGACGACGACGGTCGCCGCGCTGGGACTGGCCGTGCGTTAGTCGAGCCGTGTCATCCAGCCGTGCGTGTCGGCGAACGTGCCCCGCTGGATACCGGTCAACGTGTCGCGCAGCGCCATCGTCACTTCGCCCGGTTCGCCATCGGCGATGGTGAACTCGCCATCGCCGGACTTGACGTGCGACACCGGTGTGATCACCGCGGCCGTACCGCAGGCGAACACCTCGGTGATCTCGCCTGCGGCGGCCTTCTTCTGCCACTCGTCGACGTCGATCTTGCGTTCCTCTACGGAGAATCCCGCATCAGTTGCCAACTGCAACAACGAATCTCGCGTGATTCCGGGAAGCAGTGAACCGCTTAGTTCGGGTGTGACGAGCCGCGCCGAACCCCCGCTTCCGAACACGAAGAACAGGTTCATGCCGCCCATTTCCTCGACGTTGCGGCGCTCGATCGCGTCCAGCCAGACGACCTGGTCGCAACCGTGTTCGGTAGCCTCGGCCTGAGCCAGCAGCGACGCCGCGTAGTTGCCGCCGAACTTGGCCGCACCGGTGCCGCCGGGGCTGGCGCGCACGTATTCGGTGGACAACCACACCGACACCGGCTTGAGGCCGCCCTTGAAGTACGCGCCGGCCGGGGAGGCGATGACCATGTAGCGATACTGCGTGGAAGGCCGCACGCCGAGTCCGGGTTCGGTGGCGAAGATGAACGGTCGCAGGTACAGCGACTCCTCCCCGCCCGCCGCGGGAACCCAATCGCTGTCGACGGCGATCAGCTGCCGCAGCGATTCGATGAACACGTCGGCAGGCAGTTCGGGGATGGCCAGTCGACGCGCGGACGTGCGCAACCGGGCCGCGTTGGCGTCCGGCCGGAACGAGACGATCGAATCGTCCGCCCAGCGGTAGGCTTTCAGCCCTTCGAACACTTCTTGGGCGTAGTGCAGCACGATCGCCGAGGGATCGAGCGCGATCGGACCGTACGGAAGGACCGAGGCGTCGTGCCAGCCCTGGCCTTCGGTGTAATCGATGGACACCATGTGATCGGTGTGGAACCGCCCGAATCCGGGGTCGCCAAGGATCTCGGCACGTACCTCGTCGCTCGCCGGGCTGGAATTGCGGGCAAGCGAGAACTCGAGGTGGCCTTCGGTCATATGGCGATTGTATAACCCGCGGCTAGCGAGTTTTAGCCTCCACGAAAGGCGGCGCGACCACCTCGCACTCGAGCGCTTTGCCGCGCACGTCCACCGCCACGCGCTGCCCGTCCGCGATGCCTGCGTCGGCGTCGATCAGCGCCAGCGCGATACCGAGTTTCAGTGTGGGAGAAAAGGTTCCGGAGGTCGTGACCCCGACGGGGGTGTCGCCGGCGAGCACCGTCATATCGGCGCGCAACACCCCGCGGCCGACGGCCCGTAGCCCGCGCAGGAGTCGTGTCGGTCCGGCCGCCTTTTCCGCCAGCAAGGCGTCGCGGCCCCAGAATGCGTCCTTCTTCCACCCGACCGCCCACCCGCAGCGGGCCTGCAGCGGCGAGCTCTCCAGCGACAGTTCGTGGCCGTGCAGCGGATAGCCCATCTCAGTGCGCAGCGTGTCGCGTGCGCCCAGGCCTGCGGGCTCCCCACCTGCGGCCGAGACGGCTTCGACCAGCGCGTCGAACACCACTGCGGCCCGGTCCCAGGACGGCAGCAGTTCATAGCCGTGCTCGCCGGTGTAGCCGGTGCGGCAAACCCGGACCGGAACGCCGCCGAACTGGGCATCGGCGTAACCCATGTAGTTCATCTCCGTGGGAAGCCCGAGGCTGCCGACCACGTCGGCGGACTTCGGACCCTGCACGGCCAGCACTGCGTAGGCGCGATGCTCGTCGGTGATCGTCAGTCCCGACGGCGCCCGCTCGATCAGTGCGGCCACGACGGCAGGCGTGTTGGCGGCGTTGGGCACCAGGAAGATCTCGTCGTCGGAGACGTAGTAGGCGATCAGATCGTCGATCACACCGCCGGAGTCGTTGCAGCACAACGTGTATTGCGCCTTACCCGGCCCGATGCGGCGTAGGTCGTTGGTCAGCGCGGAGTTGACGTACTGCGCCGCCCCGGGCCCACGAACCAGCGCCTTGCCGAGGTGGCTGACGTCGAACAGGCCGACGGCATTGCGGGTCGCGTTGTGTTCGCTCACCGTGCCGGCGTATGACACCGGCATCGACCAGCCCGAAAATTCGGCGAAGCTCGCGCCGAGCTCGCGGTGGCGGTCCTCCAGGGGGCCCTGCAGCAGGTTGTCACTCACGCCCGACACCCTAATCTCCGCGCATCGCTAGGGTTTAGTCCCGTGACTACTACTCCCGGCTACCAGTCCCCCACCGTCACGGTCTCGGCCACCCTGCCCAAGAAGGGCCTCGGCGCGTCGGTGCTGATCGTGCCCGTGGTCGCGGGCGAGGACGACGAACCCACCGTGGTCGCGAACCCGTTCCTGGACGCCGAGGCGACCGGCGAGATCGAGGTCGCGTTGAAGGCGCTCGGAGCCAAGGCCGCTGCGGAGTCGACCACCCGGGTGATCGCCCCGTCGCTGCCCGTGGCCAGCGTGCTGGCGGTCGGCCTCGGCAAGGCTCGCGACGAGTGGCCTGCCGATGTGATCCGGCGAGCGGCGGGCGTCGCCGCTCGGGCACTGTCCGGCACCGAGTCGGTGGTGACGTCGTTGACCGAGCTGGACCTGGAGGCCGCCATCGAGGGCCTGATCCTGGGGTCCTACCGGTTCACCGACTTCCGCAGCGCCAAGACGGCGCCCAAGGAGCCGGGCCTGACGACCCTGACGGCCCTCTCGACGGCGAAGGGCGCCAAGTCCACCGCGGCCCGCGCAGCCGACATCGCCACTGCGGTGGCCACCGCCCGAGATTTCGTGAACACCCCGCCGAGCCACCTGTTCCCGGCTGAATTCGCCAAGCGGGCAAAGGCTTTGGGCGAGGCCGCCGGCCTTCTCGTCGAAGTGCTCGACGAGAAGGCACTCGACAAGGGCGGGTACGGCGGGATCGTCGGCGTCGGCAAGGGCTCGTCGCGCCAACCGCGGTTGGTGCGGCTGATCCACAAGGGCGGCACCTCCAAGAAGTCGAAGACGGTCGCGCTCGTCGGCAAGGGCATCACGTTCGACACCGGCGGCATCTCCATCAAGCCTGCGGCGAACATGCATCACATGACATCGGACATGGGTGGCGCCGCGGCCGTCATCGCCACGGTCGTGCTGGCCGCCAAGCAGCAGCTGCCGATCGACGTCATCGCAACGGTGCCGATGGCCGAGAACATGCCGTCGTCCACGGCGCAGCGGCCCGGCGACGTGCTGACCCAGTACGGCGGAATCACCGTCGAGGTGCTCAACACCGACGCCGAGGGCAGATTGATCCTGGCCGACGCCATCGTGCGGGCCTGCGAGGACGAGCCCGACTACCTGATCGAAACGTCCACGTTGACGGGCGCGCAGACCGTCGCGCTCGGCGCCCGTACGCCAGGGGTGATGGGCAGCGACGAGTTCCGCGATCGGGTGGCCGCGCTGTCGCAAGGCGTCGGCGAGAACGCCTGGCCCATGCCATTGCCCGACGAGCTCAAGGACGACCTGAAGTCGACGGTGGCCGACCTGGCGAACGTCAGCGGGTCGCGGTTCGCGGGGATGCTCGTCGCTGGGGTGTACCTGCGTGAGTTCGTCGCCGATGGCGTGCAATGGGCGCACGTCGACATCGCGGGTCCGGCCTACAACAGCGGCGGCCCGTGGGGCTACACCGGCAAGGGTGGTACGGGCGTACCGACGCGGACCATGTTCGCGGTGCTGGAGGACGTGGCCGCCAACGGCTGATACCTCGCCGAACGTGAATTACCCGTCCTCGAGCGCACGTCGCCGCTCTCGCTTGCGTTCGATGCGGCGGCGGGCGTCGTAATCGCGCATGCGCTGGGGATAGCCGACCTTCTGCACGTCGTACACGGGGATCTGGAGCTGGTCGCTGAGCTTGCGGGCACCGGCATCACCGCCGGCGCGTCGGCGGGTCCACTCGCCGTCTGCGGCGATCAGCACGACCGTCACCTCGGTGACGGTGGTCTTCGGTTCCACGAAAGCCTCGACACCCTCGTGCTCCACGACCCACTGACGTAGGTAATTGAGGTCGGCATCCGGATCCTGGCCGTCGGTCGAGCGCCGTGGGCCACGACCGCGAAACCTGTTCAACAGTCCCAACTGGACCTGACTCCCTTCAGCGCTGCCTCCCGCAATCGACGGGACCTCACTTTCGATAGTGCCAGAGCAAAACGTGCTGTCGGAGGGCAGAAGCGAAGCGACTGGGGATTCTGCAGAGTCTGCGACGACCGACGGCGATGGACGTGACAGGATGGGGAATCGACATTCGACCCGTGCCGAGCGACCGTCCGAGGAGTCAACACACATGGCCATCTCCGTCCAGATGCCCGCACTCGGTGAGAGCGTCACCGAGGGCACCGTCACGCGATGGCTGAAGCAAGAGGGCGACACCGTCGCTGTCGACGAGCCGCTGCTTGAGGTCTCGACCGACAAGGTCGACACCGAGATCCCGTCGCCGGTCGCCGGCGTGCTGACCAAGATCATCGCGCACGAGGATGACACCGTGGAGGTCGGCGGCGACCTCGGACTCATCGGCGAGGCGGGCGAGGGCGGCGGCGGCGACGCGCCCGCCGAAAAGGCACCCGAACCCGAACCCGAACCTGCTGCCGAAGCGCCGGCACCCGAGGCCGCCGAACCCGAACCGGAGCCCGCACCCGCGCAGCCGGCCAAGCCAGTCGCGTCGACCGGCGAGTCAACGTCGGTCACGATGCCCGAACTCGGAGAATCCGTCACCGAGGGCACCGTCACCCGCTGGCTCAAGAAGGTCGGCGACTCGGTCGCGGTAGACGACCCACTGGTCGAGGTGTCCACCGACAAGGTCGACACCGAGATCCCCTCGCCGGTGGCGGGCACGCTGCTGGCGATCACTGCCGAGGAGGACGACGTCGTCGCCGTCGGCGGTGAACTGGGCAAGATCGGTGCAGAGGGCGCCGCGCCCGCAGCCGAGCCGGCACCCGAACCCACGCCGGAGCCGAAGCCCGAACCGAAGCCAGAGCCCAAGCCAGAGCCGAAGGCCGAGCCCAAGCCGGAACCAAAACCAGAGCCCAAGCCCGAACCGAAACCAGAACCCAAGCCGGAGCCCGCCACCGCAAAGGCAGAGCCCGCAGGCGACGGCAGCCCATACGTCACTCCACTGGTGCGCAAGCTGGCCGGCGAGCACGGCGTCGACCTGACGACGGTGAAGGGCACGGGCATCGGCGGCCGAGTCCGCAAGCAGGACGTGCTGGCAGCCGCCGAGGCGAAGAAGGCACCCGCACCCGCTGCGCCCGCGGCCTCCGCGCCTGCGGCTCCCGCACCGGCGGCCACCCCCGCCCCGGCCCTGGCGCATCTACGCGGCACCGTCCAGAAAGCCAACCGGATCCGTCAGATCACGGCCAAGAAGACGCGCGAATCCCTGCAGACCACAGCACAATTGACTCAGACCCATGAGGTCGATCTGACCAAGATCGTGAACCTGCGTGCGCGGGCCAAGGCCAGCTTCGCGGAGCGCGAGGGCGTCAACCTGACGTTCCTGCCGTTCTTCGCGATCGCCGTGATCGACGCCCTGAAGGCGCACCCGAACGTCAACGCCAGCTACAACGAGGACTCCAAGGAGATCACCTACTACGACGCCGAGCACCTTGGCTTCGCGGTCGACACCGAGCAGGGGTTGCTCTCCCCCGTCGTCCACAACGCTGGGGATCTGTCACTGGCTGGGCTGGCCCGCGCCATCGCCGACATCGCCGCCCGCGCGCGGTCGGGCAACCTCAAGCCCGACGAGCTTTCGGGTGGCACCTTCACGATCACCAACATCGGCAGCCAAGGGGCGTTGTTCGACACGCCGATCCTGGTGCCGCCGCAGGCGGCGATGCTGGGCACCGGCGCGATCGTCAAGCGGCCACGCGTCGTCGTCGACGACAACGGCAACGAGTCGATCGGCGTCCGGTCGGTCTGCTACCTGCCGTTGACCTACGACCATCGACTGATCGACGGCGCCGACGCGGGCCGTTTCCTGACCACCATCAAGCGTCGCCTCGAAGAGGCCGCGTTCGAGGCCGACCTCGGTCTCTAGAAAGGCTGACGGCCAGTGGCCGATGGAAACAACAATGCCGTCGTCGCGATCGCGGGTTCCTCCGGACTGATCGGTTCGGCCCTGACGTCGGCCCTGCGCGCGGCCGACCACCGGGTGGTGAGGATCGTCCGGCGGGCGCCGTCGAATCCCGACGAGTTGTTCTGGAATCCCGACATTGGCGAGTTCGACGCGAGCGCGCTGCGTGGCGTCGACGCGGTGATCAACCTGTGCGGCGTGAGCGTGGGTGGTAAACGCTGGTCGGGAGCGTTCAAGCAAAGCCTGCGCGACAGCCGCATCGGGCCAACCGAGGTGCTGTCGAGCGCCGTCGTTGCGGCCGGCGTGCCAGTACTCGTCAACGCCAGTGCGGTCGGCTATTACGGCGACACCCGTGACCGCGTCGTCGACGAGTCGGCACCCGCGGGTCGCGGTTTTCTCGCCGGGCTGTGCCAAGACTGGGAGGCGGCAACGGAATCCGCTACGCACGGGGGCGTGCGGGTGGTGTTGGTGCGCACGGGTTTGGTGTTGGCCCCAGCGGGTGGGCTGCTGGCCCGCATCAAGCCGCTGTTCGGCCTTGGGCTCGGCGCGCGACTCGGCAACGGTCGCCAGTACATGCCGTGGATCAGCCTCGAGGACGAGGTCCGTGCGCTGCTTTTCGCGATCGGTCACGACCTGTCCGGACCGATCAACGCAACGGGGCCCGCGCCCGTCACCAATGCCGAGTTCACGGGAGCATTGGGCCGCGCCTTGAACCGGCCGACGCCGATTGCCGTACCGGGGTTCGCACTGCGCACCCTGCTCGGCGAGTTCGCCGAGGAAGGCGTGCTCGGCGGGCAGCGCGCCATCCCCGCAGCGCTCGAACGCGCCGGATTCGAGTTTCACCACAAGACAATCGGCGAAGCCTTCGGCTACGCGACCGCTCCGAAGGATTAACTCCAGTAGCCTGGAAACATGGCTTCGGCGTCGATCAGATCCGCAGACACTGGGGTTGACGTCCGCCGACTCGGCATCATCGACTACCAGGAGGCCTGGCGCCTGCAGCGGTCACTCGCCGAGGCGCGCCAAGCCGGCGGGCCGGACACCCTGCTGCTGCTCGAGCATCCCTCGGTGTACACCGCGGGCAAGCGGACCGAGCCCCACGAGCGCCCGCGCGACGGTCGCCCCGTGGTGGACGTCGATCGCGGCGGCAAGATCACCTGGCACGGGCCTGGGCAGCTGGTCGGCTACCCGATCATCGGCCTGGCGCAGCCGCTCGACGTGGTGAACTTCGTACGCCGCCTTGAAGATTCGTTGATAGCGGTGTGCGCAAACGTTGGGCTCAGCACCGGCCGTGTCGAAGGCAGGTCAGGAGTGTGGGTGCCCGGCCTGGGTGGTCGACCAGACCGCAAGATCGCCGCCATCGGCATCCGAGTCGCCAAGGCGACGACGTTGCACGGGTTCGCGCTCAACTGCGACTGCGAGTTGGACGCGTTCTCGTCGATCGTGCCGTGCGGCCTCGCGGACGCGGGCGTCACGTCGCTGACCGCCGAGCTGGGCCACCGCGTCACCGTCGACGACGTAGCTGGCCTCGTCGGCGAAGCGGTCCGCGACGCCCTGGATGGCCGTCCGGCGCTAGCATCGATGCAATGAGCGTCGAGCCCGAATCCCCCGTCGCAGGCCCGTCGGCTCCTGGGATCCGCAAGCCGCTACGGCTTGAGGTCCGTAACGCCGAGACTCCCATCGAACGCAAGCCACCGTGGATCAAGACGCGGCTGCGGATGGGCCCGGAGTATCAGGAACTGAAGGCCCTGGTCCGTCGGGAGGGCCTCCATACCGTCTGCGAAGAAGCCGGCTGCCCCAACATCTACGAATGCTGGGAGGACCGGGAGGCCACCTTCCTCATCGGCGGGGAACAGTGCACACGCCGCTGCGATTTCTGCCAGATCGACACCGGCAAGCCCGCCGAGCTCGATCGCGACGAGCCCCGCCGGGTGGCCGAGAGCGTCGCCGCGATGGGGCTGCGCTACAGCACCGTTACCGGCGTCGCCCGTGACGATCAGCCCGACGGCGGCGCCTGGCTGTACGCCGAGACCGTGCGACAGATCAAGGCGCTCAACCCGAACACCGGCGTCGAACTGCTCATCCCCGACTTCAACGGCATCGCCGAGCAGCTTCAGACGGTGTTCGACGCACGCCCGGAAGTGTTGGCGCACAACCTCGAAACGGTGCCGCGCATCTTCAAGCGCATCCGTCCCGCGTTCCGGTACCAGCGCAGTCTCGACGTGCTGACTGCGGCCCGCAACGACGGCCTGGTGAGCAAGAGCAACCTGATCCTCGGGATGGGTGAAACGCCCGAAGAGGTCCGTTCAGCGCTCACCGACCTCCACGAGGCGGGTTGCGACATCGTCACCATCACGCAGTACCTCCGCCCGACCGTGCGCCACCACCCGGTGGAACGCTGGGTCAGGCCCGAGGAGTTCGTCGAGCACCAGAAGTTCGCCGAGGGGCTCGGCTTCGCCGGTGTCCTCGCTGGTCCGCTGGTGCGTTCGTCGTATCGAGCGGGTCGGTTGTATGCGGAGGCCGCGCGGATACGGATGAATGCCAGCCCACCCGTATCCTGATCGAATGGCTAAGAGCAAGGACCCCGCAGCCGTCAAGGCCGCGAAGGCTGAGGCGAAGGCGACGCGCAAGGCGGCCTCCAAAGAGCGCAGGAGCCAGCTGTGGCAGGCGTTCCAGATTCAGCGCAAGGAAGACAAGCGGCTCCTGCCGTACATGATCGGCGTGTTCGTGCTCGTCGTGGCTGCCGCGGCGGTCGCGGGTTACTTCAGCGGCAGCATCTTCACGATGGTGATGCTGATCGTGCTCGGCGTCATACTCGGCGCCCTGCTGGCGTTCATCATCTTTGGCCGCCGGGCCCAGAAGTCGGTCTATAGCAAGGCCGACGGTCAGACCGGCGCGGCCGCGTGGGCGTTGGAGAACATGCGCGGCAAGTGGCGGGTGACGCCAGGCGTCGCGGCCACCGGACACTTCGACGCGGTGCACCGCGTCATCGGCAGGCCGGGCGTGATCTTCGTCGGCGAAGGGGCGGCCGCCCGCGTCAAACCGCTGCTCGCGCAGGAGAAGAAGCGCACCGCCCGACTGGTCGGCGAAATTCCGATCTACGACATCGTGGTCGGCAACGGCGAGGGTGAGGTGCCGCTGTCCAAGCTGGAGCGCCACCTGACCAAGCTGCCTGCCAACATCACCGTCAAGCAGATGGACTCCCTGGAGTCGCGCCTGGTGGCGCTGGGTTCACGGATGGGGCCTGCGGCGATGCCCAAGGGGCCGCTGCCGGCGGGCGCGAAGATGCGCGGCGTGCAGCGCTCCGTGCGCAGGAAGTAACCGGCTAGCGGCGTACGACCGCGGTTCCAGTGAGCTTGTCCTGGAGTCCGCGGCCGTCGCTGTCGGAGAACAGCACGGGCACGATCAGGAACACCAGCAGCCCACGCACCAGCGCTCGCCCAACGCCGACGTGCTCGCGGTGGTCGATCGACGCGACCCGCAGGCCAAAGGCGTACTGCCCTGGCGTGAAGGTGAACAGTCGCACCGCCACGACGCCCAGCAGCAACCAGACCAACACTCCTGCCGTCGAACCCCGCCACGAGTACAAGAACTCGGCTTCGCCGATGAACCCGAATACGACAAGCAGGCGGGCCAACCCGGCGGCGATGAACCAGTCCACGAAGAGTGCGCCGATGCGACGACCGGTGCCGGCCAACGAACCCGGGCCGGTCGGCGGCAGACCTAGGCGCTGACCTGGATAGTCGTCTGCGCCCTTTCCTGGCGTTCCCTGTTCGTAAGGTGGTGGACCGGACAGCCAGGATCCGTACTCGCGGGGCATGCAGCCAGCATAGGTTGGAGCGAATTGCGTAACGTCCGCGCAACATGCGGTTGACTGCAGTGCAACATCGTGTCCATAGCGTCAACCGGCGGGCTACCAGTCAAAGGAGATTAATTCAGTGGCAGAAAAGACAGCCGACGACCTTTTCAAGCTGATCAAGGACGAGAACGTCGAGTACGTCGACATTCGATTCTGCGATCTGCCCGGTGTCGTCCAGCACTTCTCGATCCCGGCCTCCGCCTTCGATGAAAGTGTGTTCGAAGACGGATTGGCGTTCGACGGATCATCGGTGCGTGGCTTCCAGTCGATTCACGAATCCGACATGATGCTGCTGCCGGACCCCGAAACCGCGCGCATCGATCCGTTCCGCAAGGCCAAGACGCTCAACGTCAACTTCTTCGTGCACGACCCGAACGACAAGTCGGCCTACTCGCGTGACCCGCGCAACGTCGCGCGCAAGGCCGAGGACTACCTGAAGAGCACCGGCATCGCCGATACCGCCTACTTCGGTGCGGAAGCGGAGTTCTACATCTTCGACTCCGTGTCATTCGACTCGAAGATCAACGGCACGTTCTACGAAGTGGATTCGGAGTCGGGCTGGTGGAACACCGGCGAACCCTTCGAGGCCGACGGCAGCCCGAACCGCGGCTACAAGGTCCGCCCCAAGGGTGGCTACTTCCCGGTCGCCCCGTACGACCACTACGTCGACCTGCGCGACGAGATGGCCACCAACCTGCAGAACTCCGGGTTCATCCTGGAACGTGGCCACCACGAGGTCGGCACGGCGGGCCAGGCCGAGATCAACTACCGGTTCAACACGCTGCTGCATGCGGCCGACGACGTGCTGCTGTTCAAGTACATCATCAAGAACACCGCGTGGGATGGCGGCAAGACCGTCACGTTCATGCCCAAGCCGCTCTTCGGTGACAACGGTTCCGGCATGCACGCCCACCAGTCGCTGTGGAAGGACGGCAAGCCGCTGTTCTACGACGACAAGGGTTACGCCGGATTGTCGGAGATGGCGCTGCACTACATCGGTGGCATCCTGCACCACGCCCCGTCGCTGCTGGCCTTCACCAACCCGACGGTGAACTCGTACAAGCGGCTGGTACCGGGCTACGAGGCGCCGATCAACCTGGTGTACAGCCAGCGCAACCGGTCGGCGTGCGTGCGCATCCCGATCACGGGCGAGAACGCCAAGGCCAAGCGCCTTGAGTTCCGCTGCCCGGACAGCTCGGGCAACCCGTACCTGGCGTTCGCGGCGATGCTCATGGCAGGGCTCGACGGCATCAAGAACAAGATGGATCCAGGTCTGCCCATCGACAAGGACCTCTACGAATTGCCGCCGGACGAGGCCAACAACATTCCGCAGGCGCCGACCTCGTTGACGACGGTGATCGACAATCTCGAGAAGGACCACGAATACCTCACCGAGGGTGGGGTATTCACCGAGGACCTGATCGAGACGTGGATCTCCTTCAAGCGGGAGAACGAGATCATGCCGATCCAGATCCGGCCTCACCCGTACGAGTTCTCGCTGTACTACGACGTGTAGCTAGCGGTTCTCAACCCGCGGTGCGTCCGCACTGCGTTTGATCGACACAGCCCGGTCCCCCATCGCAGCAACGATGGCGGACCGGGTTGTCTCATCTCAGCCGGACCACATGTGGGCGTACGTGTCGAGCGTGGTTTCGCTGAGGAGCGCCGTGGCCGGAGCCTGCTGGAGGAACCTCACCGAGACCCGACACCGCGCGCTATTCAGACTTGTAGCGGCGCACAACGTCGTCAGGCAACGCTCCGGCCGCAATGCGCCGTCGCCTGTAGTCGCACCAAATGGTGTAATTCGAATCATCGACTACCTGGGTCGGACCCTCAACGGGCTTGACGACCACCAGAGGGGCATACCGGTCGATGTACTTGATGCCGATGATGTCGCCCACGCGAACATCTAAGGGCGCAACCTCCACGTAGCTGCCGATGTCTACGCCCATTTTCTGGTTGTAACCGAACATTGAGCCACCTCAGAATCCGTACCGATAGGTGGCAAGCGGGGTTCTGGGCCGACCACTTAAAGCGTAACCGCCGCTACCGTCGGAACGGGCCACTTCTGAAGCACCGCGACCAGTCCGCATCTCAGCAAACGGCCCGATTTGGCAGCTGGCCCGCAGTCAGCACACACAGGTTTCACGGACGCTCAAAACCGCACCCGACCGCAACGCGGAAATCTGCTGCGCCGAAACAACTTCCGGCGATTAACGACATGTTGAAGGGGTCAGCAAACGCTGAAAACCCGCAGGATGTACTCGCCGTACTACGATTTTGACTCGACTCGCCGATGTGACGTTTAACCGACTCGCCGTTTGGCGGACCCCGTCAGCCTTCGGGCAGGAGGGGCCCGTTCGTATCGGTAGTGTTGAGCCAATGACGAAACTTGAGGCAAAGCTCACCTCGTTCTCGCCGTTCGTGCTCAGTGTGTTCCGAATCGTGTTCGCATTACTGCTGCTTTCCCATGCCACGTCACATCTGTTCGGCTTCCCGGTGGCCCGGCAGCAGGCACCGGTCGGCTCTTGGCCGATCTGGTGGGGCGGGCTCATCGAAGTGGTCGCAGGACTGCTGATTCTGACGGGGCTGGTCACCCGCTTGGCGGCGTTCATCGCCTCAGGCGTCATGGCTTACGCGTATTTCATGCAGCACCAACCGAAGTCCTTGTGGCCCATCATCAACAACGGCGAGCCTGCGGTGCTGCTGTGCTTCGGCTTCTTCCTTCTGGTCTTCACCGGCGGCGGCGCGTGGGCGCTAGACGCCGGACGGGCCAGACGTTAGCCGTCGAGCGCGAGGTCCTTGCGGAAGCGCTTCATGCCGTCGATCTTCTCGGCGAGCGAGGCCTTGGGCCCGGAGTAGAACATCCACGGCATGGTGATGATGCCATTGATGCCCCCGGCTTCGGCACGCTCGTAGTGCTCCGGCGTGAAGGCGTCGGTGAGCGGGGTCAGCACCGTGAAATCCTGCATGGTCAAGCCCTTTTCGGCGCGTAGCTCGCGTACCCTGTCGACTGAGGCCAGCGCGCGCTCGGTGGTGATGAGGTCACCGATCCAGCCGTCGTTGCGCGCGGCGCGGCGCAGCGCGATGTCCGACAGCCCGCCGGAGTAGATCGGGATGTGCGGCGGCGTGGGTTCCATCTCCAGCCGCGGCGTGGAGTAGAACTCCCCGGAGAACTCCGTCCAGCCGGGCTGCCACAGCGCGCGCATCAACTCCAGCATTTCGTCGGTGCGCTTGCCGCGGCGGTCGAACCGCTGGCCCATCAGGGTGAACTCTTCCTCGCACCAGCCCACGCCGATCCCGAGTTCCAACCGGCCGTCAGCCAGGCAGGCCGCCGTGCCAATGGCTTTCGCCGCGGAGTAGGGATCGCGCATTGCCGGCAGGTACACGGTGGTGACGAAACGCAGCCGGGTGGTGACCAACGCGATCGCCCCGATCATCACCCATGGGTCGGGCCAGTGCGTGAACGGCTGCCACCGGCGCGAACCGTCCTTGGTATAGGGATAGGGCGTTTCAAGCGTCTCGAGGTTGATGACGTGGTCGGGTATGCCCATGCCGTCGTAACCGAGTTCGTCTGCGGCCTTGGCGATCTCGACGACTTCCTTGATGTCCAGGAAGGCCGTGCTGACGTAGAACTTCACGCTGTACGAATCCCCGGGTCGCTACGCTCCTGCCCGCCGGCGTCCCGCGCCCACGCCGGTTCAATGAACACCCCTTCGGCCTCGACGGTGTAGCCATCGGCATCGCTGAGATAGCCCTTGGCGTAGGTCTTCACACCTTCGATGCGCTCCACGAACGCCTCGGCCCTCAGTGCGCCGAGCGGCGTGCCGCGCAGGTAGCGCAAGCTGATGGTGCCGGTGAACTTCGGCTTGGTCAGCCCGTCGCTGGCGGCCTCACCGAGGATGTGGTCGAGCAGCAGGGCGCATATGCCGCCATGCACCAGCCCTGGCGGACCCTCGTACGCCAGCCCCAGGGTGAACTCGGCCCAGCAACTTCCATCGGCCTCATGCTGGATGAGCATCGGCGGTGCAATCGCATTGCGCAGTCCCACTGCTGGATTGGCCCACGCCAACGGGCGTCCCGTGCCTGCGTGTCGCAGGGTCGACGTCGTCTCGAACCGACTACCCTCCAGCGCGTCGGCCACCTTGTCGATGGTGGCCTGCGCGTCGCGGATGATCTGCTCGTCGGCTCCAGTACGGATGCCCGCGTCGACGAGCCTGCGTAGCGACTGCGTCAGGGGTTCGTACAACGCACTCAGCCGTTCGTACTCCTCAGCGCTCACCGTGGTGAACGCGAAGTCCATGCTCATGTCTCGAAGACCTTTCGTACCACCGTCTTTGCCCGGCGCGTGACCCTCAGGTAGTTGTCGAGGAATTCGCCGCCGTCGCCGTCCTCCCAGCCCGCGGCCACCGCGACGGCGTTGAGTTGCCGGCCTGGACCAGGCAACTGATCGGTGGGCTTGCCCTTCACCAGGACCAACGCATTGCGCGCCCGCGTCGCCGTCAGCCACGCGTCGCGCAACAGGTCAACTTCCTCTTCGGGTAGCAGCCCTGCGGCGCCAATGACGTTGAGCGACTGCAAGGTCGACGTGTTGTGCAATTCGGGGAGGCCATGCGCATAGCGCAGCTGCAACAGCTGTACGGCCCATTCGACGTCCGCGAGTCCGCCCCGGCCGAGCTTGGTGTGGGTGTTCGGGTCGGCGCCGCGGGGCAGCCGCTCGGCATCGATGCGAGCCTTGACCCGCCTGATCTCCTGTACCGCCGCAACGGACACGCCGCCGGCCGGATACCGGGTCTCATCGATCATCAACAGGAACCGGTGGCCGAGGTCTTCGTCGCCTGCCATCCGGTGAGCGCGAAGCAGCGCCTGAATCTCCCACGGCTGCGCCCACTTTGCGTAGTACGAGGCGTACGACTCCAGCGTGCGCACCAGTGAACCGTTGCGGCCCTCCGGTCGCAGGCTGGTGTCGACCTCCAGCGGCGGGTCGGCGCTTGGCGTACCGAGCAACTTGATCACCTGGTCCGCGATAGTCACCGACCACCGCGTCGCGACGGACTCCTCGACACCGTCGTGCGGTTCGCACACGAACATCACGTCGGCGTCGGATCCGTATCCGAGTTCGTGGCCGCCCAGCCGACCCATTCCGATGACCGCGATGCGCGCGGGCACCCCGTCGTCGGGCGTGTTGGCGCGAATCACCGCGGCGAGCGCAGCTTCGAGCACGGCCACCCATACCGCGGTCAACGCCTTACACACGTCGGTGACGTCGAGCATGCCGAGCAGATCGGCCGATGCGACGCGCGCCAATTCGCGGCGCCGAAGCGTGCGCGCGGCCGCAATGGCGCGGACCGGGTCGGAATGTCGGCCCACCGAAGCGACCAGCGCACGCGCCAGGGTGTCGGGCTCGACCTCGAGCAGCTTGGGCCCCTGGGGGCCGTCGGCATACTGCTGGATGACCTCGGGCGCGTGCATCAGCAGGTCGGGGACGTAGGCGGACGTGCCGAGCACCCGCATCAGTCGCTTGGCCACCGCGCCCTCGTCGCGCAGCGTCGCGAGGAACCAACGTTGGTCGGCCAACTCGTCGCTGATCTTGCGATACGCCAACAGGCCCGCATCCGGGTCAGGGGTGTCCGACAGCCACTCCAGCAGGGTGGGCAGCAGCACCTGTTGCACCCGACCGCGGCGGCCACTGTGGGTGGTGAGCGCGGCGAGATGCGTCAACGCGCTCTGCGGACCCTCGTAACCCAGTGCGGCAAGCAGACGTTCGGCTGCCTTGGGCGATGTCGCAGGGGAGAATTCGGCGGCCGGTCCGCCGACCGATTCGAGCAGCGGTTGATAGAAGAGCTTGGCGTGCAGCCTCGACACGCGCATGCTCTGGCGCTTGAGTTCCTCGCGCAGCACGCCGAGCGCGTCGTGCTGGCCATCGGGCCGCATGTGCGCGGCGCGCGCCAGCCACCGCAGCTTCTCCTCGTCGTCGGCCTCGGGCAGCATGTGGGTGCGCTTGAGCCGCTGCAGTTGCAGGCGGTGTTCGAGCAGCCGGAGGAACTCGTAGGACGCGGTGAGGTTGGCGGCGTCGTCGCGACCGACGTATCCACCCGCAGCGAGCGCGGACAGTGCGTCCACAGTCGACGCGACGTGCAGTGATTCGTCGTTGCGGCCGTACACCAGTTGCAGGAGTTGCACCGCGAACTCGACGTCGCGCAGCCCGCCCGTCCCAAGTTTGAGCTCGCGGGCCCGCTCCCCGGCGGGCACCAGTTCCTCGACCCGCCTGCGCATGGCCTGCACCTCGGGGACGAAGTCCTCGCGCTCGGAGGCCGTCCACACCATCGGCATCAGGGCCGCGATGTACTGCGCGCCCAGCTCTGGGTCACCGACCGCGGCCCTGGCCTTGAGCAAGGCCTGGAACTCCCAGGTCTTGGCCCACCGCTCGTAGTAGGCGACGTGCGATTCGAGGGTTCTGACCAGGGCGCCCTGCTTGCCCTCGGGCCGGAGCGCCGCATCGACCTCGAAGAAGGCATCGTTGGCGAACCGCATCAGTTCGCCCGCGACGCGGGTGGTCACCGTGTCGGCGTGCTCCGCGACGAAGATGACGTCGACGTCGCTGACGTAATTGAGTTCCCGGGCGCCGCACTTGCCCATCGCGATGATCGCCAGCCGTGGCGCGGGCGCGGCGTCGTCGCAGACCGTTCTGGTCGCGACGATGAGCGCGGCGCCCAGCGCGGCGTCGGCGATGTCGGACAGGTGTGCACCGACCGTCGGGAAGTGCAGCACGGACTCGTTCTCGACCGTCGGAGCCAGATCGAGGCCGGCCAGCACCAGCAGGCGGTCGCGGTAGAGCTTGCGTAGCGAGAACTTCAGCGCACTAGGGTCGGCACCCGATTCGGCGACGGCGGCGAAGTCGCGCCGAAGTTCTTCGGCGGACGGGAGTTTGACGTTGCCCGACAGCAGGTGCCAAGCCAGCGGTTGCGCTACGAGGTGGTCGCCCAGTGCCAGCGACGAGCCGAGCACGCCGAACAGCCTGCCCCGCAGTGCACGGTCCTTGAGCAGCGCGCGGTGCAACTCGTCCCAGCCGGCTCCGAGCTCGTCGGCCAGTCGGACGGTGGTACGCAGCGCGCCGTCGGCATCGGGTGCGCGCGAGAGCGCCCACAACAATTCGACGTGTGCGTCGGTGTTCCAGCCGAGCCGGTCCAGGGCCGCGCGGGCGTCGGCCTCGACCAGCCCGAGCCTGCCGACGCTGGGCAGCGTAGGACGCTGCGTCGCGGGTTTCGGCACAACGGCAAGGTTACAGCCGTCATCGCACCGTCTTTACAAGGACAGGTAGGCCTTGAGCTCGAACGGCGTGACGGTGCTGCGGTAGCTCTCCCACTCCGCGCGCTTGTTGCGCAGGAAGAAGTCGAACACGTGCTCCCCCAACGCTTCCGCGACGAGCTCGGACGTCTCCATCTCGGTAAGGGCAACGCCGAGGCTGCTCGGCAGCTCTTTGTACCCCATCGCGCGGCGCTCCTCGGGGGTCAGCGTCCACACGTTGTCCTCGGCCTGCGGGCCGAGCTGGTAGTTCTTCTCGACGCCGCGCAGCCCGGCGGCGAGCAGCACTGCGAAAGCCAGGTACGGGTTGCATGCGGAGTCGGGGCTGCGCACCTCGATGCGGCGCGACGCCGCCTTGCGCGGGGTGTACATCGGTACGCGGACCAGCGCGGAGCGGTTGGCCGCACCCCAGGACGCTGCGGTCGGCGCTTCACCACCGTGGACGAGCCGCTTGTAGGAGTTCACCCATTGATTGGTGACGGCGCTGATCTCCGACGCGTGCTCGAGGATGCCCGCGATGAACGACTTGCCGACGTCCGACAGCTGGAGTGGGTCGTCCGGGCTGTGGAAGGCGTTGTTCTCGCCTTCGAACAGGCTCATGTGCGTGTGCATGGCCGAGCCGGGATATTCGGCGAATGGCTTCGGCATGAACGACGCCCGCACGCTCTCCTTGAGCGCGACCTCCTTGACGACGTAGCGGAACGTCATCACGTTGTCGGCCATCGACAATGCGTCGGCGTAGCGCAGGTCGATCTCCTGCTGACCCGGCGCCCCCTCGTGGTGGCTGAACTCGACGGAGATGCCCATCGACTCCAAGGCCTCGATGGCATGCCTGCGGAAGTTGGGCGCGGCGTCGTGGATGGTCTGGTCGAAGTAGCCGCCATTGTCAGCTGGGACCGGGGGCTGGTCGTCGCTGCCCGGCTTCAGTAGGAAGAACTCGATTTCCGGGTGCACGTAGCAGGAGAAGCCGAGATCGCTGGCCTTGGCCAGCTGGCGGCGAAGTACGTGCCGCGAGTCGCCCCAGGACGGGGAACCGTCGGGCATGGTGATGTCGCAGAACATGCGGGCGGAGTGGTGCTTGCCCCCGCTGGTGGTCCACGGCAACACCTGGAACGTCGACGGATCCGGCCGGGCGACGGTGTCGGATTCGGAGACCCGGGCGAAGCCCTCGATCGAGGAGCCGTCGAAGCCGATGCCCTCTTCGAAGGCGCCTTCCAACTCGGCAGGCGCGATGGCTACCGACTTGAGGTATCCGAGCACGTCGGTGAACCAGAGCCGCACGAAGCGGATGTCGCGTTCCTCCAGCGTGCGCAGCACGAATTCCTTCTGCCGGTCCATGGTGGCAGCGTAGGCATCTGCTGTTAATTCTGTGTTACGTGGACGGTTTTCAACGCGTCACGATGCTCGGGAAAACCGTCAGCGCTAGCACTGCAAGTTCGGCGCCGGTTGCGTCGAATCGACGAGGAAGTTCACGACGGCCGTGTCGACGCACTGATCACCGTTGAACACGACGGTGTGTTGGGTGCCCTCGAAGGTGATGAGCGCGGCACCCATCTCGTGGGCGAGGTCGACACCCGCTTGGTAGGGGGTGGCGGGGTCGTGAGTGGTGGATACGACGACCACCTTGCCAGGGCCGGGCGAGGCCACCTGGTGAGGAGCCGATGTCGGCGGAACCGGCCATATGGCGCACATGTCCCGCGGCGCGAATCCCGTGAAGTCCCCGTAGGCCATGAAGGGGGCGGCGACACGCGCGCGGGCATCGGCGTCGACCCACGCCGCCGGATCCGTCGGATACGGACTGTCGACGCAGCGGATCGCGGTGAACGCGTCCTGCTGGTTGGAGTAGTGCCCCGCCTCGTTGCGGCCCTGGTAGTCGTCGGCCAGCAGGAGCAGGTCGCCCGCATCGGTCCCACGTTGCAGGCCGAGCAGCCCGCTCGTCAGGTACTTCCAGTAGCGCTTGGTGTAGAGCGCGTTGACGGTGCCGGTGATCGCGTCCGAATAGCTCAACCCCCGCGGATCCAACGTCCGCCCGAGCCGCTGCACCAAGGGGTTGACGAGCTGGTGGTAGCGCGCGACGAACTGGCTCGGGTCCTGTCCGAGCGGGCAATCGCTGGACCGCGCGCAGTCGGCGGCGTAGTCGTCGAACGCCGTTTGGAATCCGGCCAACTGGCGAATGTTCTCCCCTATCGGGTCGGAGCCGGGGTCGACCGCCCCGTCGAGCACCATGGCCCTGACTCGGTCCGGGTAACGCTCGGCGTAGTTTGCGCCGAGCTCGGTGCCATAGGAGAACCCGAGGTAGTTGACCTGGCTGTCCCCCAACGCCGCCCGCACGACGTCCATGTCCTGGGCGGTCGAGGCTGTCCCGACGTTGGCGAGGAACGCCTGGCCGGTGTGGGCCAGGCAGCCCTGGGCGATCTGCTGATAGACCTGCTCGATGCGCGCGACGCCGGCTTGGCTGTAGTCCACCATCGGGTCGCGCCGGAACGCGTCGAAATCGGCGTCAGACCGACAACGCACCTGAGGTGTGGAATGCCCGACGCCGCGCGGGTCGAAGCCGACCAGGTCGAAGCGCCGGGCGATTTCGGTGCCAGCCAGGCCCGCTGCCATCCCGGCGACGGTGTCGACCGCGGAAGCGCCTGGGCCACCAGGATTTACCATCAGCACGCCGAGTCGGTCACCCGTCGCGGGCACCCGGATCACCGCCAGTTGGACCTGCGGACCCTGCGGGTCGGCGTAGTCGACAGGCACGGAGACCGTGCCGCACTGTGCGGTGGGAATGTCGGCAGCGTTGCCAACGACGCCTGCGCAGCTGCCCCATACCGGCGCCTGTCCGTAGGGCACCGCGGACTGGCCCTCCGGGGAAGCGGCGGCTACCGGGTGGCCAACGGAACAGGTCATCAGAATCGTCAGTGGCACAGCCAGAAGCCTTGACGCCCGCCACATGGCGAACATGTTCGCACGCAACGGCCTTCGGAATGCGATCAGAGACAAGGCAGCAATCAGACGGTGACTAGATGGTGACTAAACGGGGTTCGGCGGGCAGGAGCGCAGCGACCGGGGAATGATTCAGCACTCAGCACTCAGCACTTGGCGCCCGGCGGAGGCACCACGACGTCGACGAGGTACTTGGCCGCGATGTCGTCGACACACGAATTCCCTTGGAACACCACGGTGTGTTGGGTGCCCTCGAACGTCAGCAGCGATCCGCCGAGCTGCTTGGCGAGATCGACACCCGCCTGGTACGGCGTGGCCGGGTCGTTCGTCGTCGATACGACGAGGATCGGCGGCAGCCCCTTGACCGAGATCTCGTGCTGCTGGGACGTCGCGGGCACCGGCCAGAACGCGCACGTGCTCAGCGGCGCGTGACCGGTGAACTCGCCGTAGTTCATGAAGGGTGCGGCCTCACGGACACGGCGATCTTCCTCGATGGCCGAGTTTCGGTCGGTGATCGGCGTCTTGTCCACACAGTTGATCGCCACCCTGACGTCGGTGGAGTTGTCGTAGTGCCCCTTGGCGTCGCGGCCCATGTAGAAGTCGGCCAGCTTGAGCATGGTGTCGCCGCTGCCTCCGCGAAGCTCGGTGAGCGCTTGCGTGAGATGACGCCACAGATTCGGCGAGTACAGCGGCAGGATGGTGCCGATGATCGCGTCGCCGTAACTCAGGTTGCGTGGGTCCGCGGTCTTCGCGGGATTCTCAACCAGCGGATCGACCAGCCCCTTATAGACGTCGACCGCCTTGGTCGGATCGGTGCCGAGCGGGCAGTCCGGGCTCTTCGCACAGTCGGCGGCGTAGTCGTTGAACGCCTGCTGGAACGCTGCGGCCTGGCGGACGTCGGCCTCGACGGGGTCCGCGTTCGGGTCGACGGCGCCGTCGAGAATCATGGCCCGGACGTTCTGCGGGAAGGCCTCGGCGTACGTGGCTCCGATCCGGGTGCCGTACGAATAGCCGAGGTAGGTCAGCTTCTTGTCGCCGAGCGTCTGCCGAATTGCGTCGAGATCCTTTGCCACGCTTGCGGTGCCGACGTTGGCGAGGAATTCCTTACCCATCTTGTCGACGCACCGGCCGACGAAGTCCTTGGTTTCGGACTCCATGTGCGCGACGCCGGCGGGCGAATAGTCGACCAGGGGTTCGGCCCGCAGCCTGTCGTTCTCCTCGTCGGAGTTGCACCACACCGCAGGCCTCGACAGGCCCACCCCGCGGGGGTCGAAACCGACGAGATCGAAGTGCTGACGCACTGATTCGGGCAAGGCGGTGACCCGCGAGGCCGCGGCCTCGATGCCGGACTCCCCCGGGCCGCCCGGGTTGATGACGAGTGAGCCGATCTTCTCGCCGGTGGCCTTGAACCGGATCATCGCGATGCGCGCGACGTCCCCGTCTGGTTTCGAGTAGTCGATCGGGACGGACAGCAATCCGCACTCGGCACCTGCCGGGATGTCGGCGGCCGCGGATGCGGGCACGCACTTCGCCCACTGCACGGGGCTGCCAGGACGCGGGGCGGCGATCACCGCACGGCCGCCGACCGCTCTGGCGCAGCCCGCGACCACCAACACCACCATGGCGGCCGCAAGGACCCCCCGTCTGAGGCTCATGGCTGACCATGGTGCCATGACCTCACATAAGCGCAGTTGACGGGCGATCAGCACCTGGCGCCAGGCGGCGGCACCACTAGGTCGACGAGGTACTTGGCTGCAATGTCGTCCACACAGGCGTTGCCTTGGAACACGACGGTGTGTTGAGTGCCCTCGAAGGTCAGCAATGAGCCACCCAACTCCTTCGCCAAGTCGACGCCGGCCTGGTACGGCGTGGCCGGGTCGTTGGTCGTCGACACCACGAGGACCTGCGGCAGCCCACTGACCGAAATCTGATGCGGCGTCGAGGTCGGCGGTACTGGCCAGAACGCGCAACTGTTCAACGGGGCGTCCCCGGTGAACTCGCCGTAACTCATGAAGGGCGCCACCTGGCGGGTGCGACGGTCCGCGTCGATGACCTTGCTGCGATCGGTTACCGGCGGTTCGTCAACGCAGTTGACCGCCATCTGGGCATCGGTCGAGTTGCTGTAATGGCCGTGTTCGTCGCGGCCCATGTAGAGGTCGGACAGGGTGAGCATCGTGTCGCCCTTGCCGTCGCGAAGTTCGGCGAGTCCGTCCGTGAGATGGCTCCACAGACTGGGCGAGTACAGCGCTTGAATGGTGGCGATCACGGCGTCCGGGTAGCTCAGTTGGCGCGGATCCTGAGTCTTCGCAGGGTGTTCGACCAGCGGGTCGACCATGCTCTTGTAGACGTCGACCGCCTTGGCCGGGTCGGTGCCGAGCGGGCAGTCCGGGCTCTTCGCACAGGCGGTGGCGAAGTCGTTGAAGGCCTGTTGAAACGCTGCGGCCTGACGGATGTTGGATTCGATGGGGTCGGCATTCGGGTCGACGGCGCCGTCGAGAATCATCGCGCGGACATGCTGCGGGAAGGCCTCCGCGTACGCCGAACCGATCCGGGTGCCGTACGAGTACCCAAGGTAGGTCAGCTTCTCGTCCCCGAGCGCGGCCCGCATCGCGTCGAGATCCTTTGCCACACTTGCGGTGCCGATGTTGGCCAGGAACTCCTTGCCCATCTTGTCGACGCAGCGCGCGACGAGGTCCTTGGATTCGGACTCGATGTGCGCGACGCCGGCGGGTGAGTAATCGACGTCGGGTTCGGTCCGCTCCCGGTCGTTCTCCTGATCGGAGTTGCACCGCACCGCAGGCTTGCTGCGCGCCACCCCCCGCGGATCGAAACCCACCAGATCGAACCGCTCCCGAACCGACGCGGGTATGGAGCCGACGAGGTCCACCGCAGCGTCGATCCCGGACTCACCCGGCCCGCCCGGGTTGACGATCAGCGAACCGATCTTGTCGCCGGTGGCCTTGAACCGCACCATCGCAATCTGTGCGACGTCGCCGTCGGGCTTGCTGTAGTCGACCGGAACGGACAGCAATCCGCACTCGGCACCGGCGGGTACCTGGGAGTCCGGGGATGCGGGCTTGCACTTCGACCATTGCACGGGGGTACCCGGACGCGGTGCGCCGATCACCGCACGCCCGTCGACCAGCCTGGTGCAACCGGCCACTAGCAACACCACTGCGGCCGCCGCGAAGGCAGCCCGTTTGAAGTTCACGGCGAACCATGCTTCCACGGCAATCTGAGCTCTTGATGAGTTAGCGGGTCGCGGCCAACAACTCGTCGAGTGCCACGCGGAAGTCGTCGGCCATGTCCCACAGGTCCGGCAGCAGTTCAGGGCAGGAGATCAATCCGACGTCGAGCGTCCCGCTCAGCGACATCACGGTGATGTTCAGGCCGGATCCGTGGAAGATCGGGCCGAGCGGATACATCGCCTTGACCTCGGCGCCAAGGAAGTACAACGGGATCTGCGGCCCTGGCACGTTGGAGACGACCAGGTTGTGCACTGGCAGGGCGCTGGTCAAGCTGCTGCGGGCGTACACGCGCATCGCCACCCCGAACACCGCGGGCGCGGCGAACTGGGACCAGTCCTGGAGCAGCGTGGCGCCAATGGCCGCACTGTGTTGTTTGGCAACCGAATTCGCGTCGGCGATGGCCTTGAGCCGCGCTGCGGGATCCTCGACGTTGGTATTCAGTTTGGAGAACATCCCCGAAACCTGGTTGCGGCCAGGCCGATCCGACTTGTCGTGCACCGACACGGGCACCATGGCGACCAACGAGCTGTCCGGCAATTCGTCGCGGTCGAGCAGAAACCGTCGCAGTACGCCCGAAACCAATGCCATCACCACGTCGTTGACCTTGACGCCGAAGTGGTTCTTGACGGTCTTGATGTCCTCGAGGTCGAGCTGGGCGAACGCGACGTTGCGGTGCCCGGTGACGGTGGCGTTGAACGCGGTCTTGGGCGCGGCGAAGGGTGCCGCCATGCTCAGCCCGCTGCGCGCCCGCTTCACGGTGTCCACCACCGTCGACAGCGTCGACGGCAGCACGTTGGCCAGCTTCAAGGGTCGGGTGACGAACTTCACCGCCCCCGAAACGGCGAT
Organism: Mycobacterium sp. RTGN4; assembly: GCF_033804635.1. Lineage (NCBI taxonomy): Bacteria > Bacillati > Actinomycetota > Actinomycetes > Mycobacteriales > Mycobacteriaceae > Mycobacterium > Mycobacterium sp. RTGN4. Next base: position 299,296 of record NZ_JAPZLB010000004.1, read on the forward strand.
CTCGAGGTTCGACCCGCCACCGACTCCGTCGACGGGATCGGGCGGCGGCGCATCGGCTTCGGTGGTGCAGAGCTGGGACATGAGGTTGGCGCCGGTGACGCCGTCGACGCCGGCGTGGTGCACCTTCGTCATGACCGCCAACCGTCCACCGTCGTGCGCGTCGGTGCCTGCGACCCCTTCGATCACCCACATCTCCCAGAGCGGTCGGCTCCTGTCGAGGTTCAGTGACGCGATGTGGCCGCAGATCTCGGCGAGCTCGGCGCGGCCACCCGGTGACGGCAGCCCGATGCGGTGCAGATGCCGGTCGACGTCGAAGTCCTTGTCCTCCACCCACACCGGGTGATCGAGGTTCAGTCGGTTGTCGGCCAGTTTCTCGCGAAACTCGGGCATGGCCTTGATGCGCACCCCGAGTGCGTCCCTCAGCGTGGCGAATGTGTAGCCGCCGGGAATCGTCGAGGTGTCGATCTCGAGGATCGAGCACACATGCAGTGGCTGTGAAGCGGTTTCGAGGTACAGGAAACTGGCGTCGAGTCCGCTGAGCCGTTGCATGTCGCCGATGTTATGCCTGGCGACGGCGGTATTGCGCGAATCCAACCAACCGGCCCCGGCGGTTGGTTCGGGGCATGAGTGTGAGCTTTTCCTCAATGTGAGGAAATCCACTTCACCCGTAGTTCACCTTCGGCGCTCGGAGTGACAGACTGGTGGTGTCAGACGACCCGGGGACCCGATTTGGGCCTCGAGGACGACCCGACCACACAAGGGACAATGATGTCTGAGCAGACGGTTTACGGTGCTGCCACCGATTCGGCCGACGCGACTTCCGAGCGCAAGCCTCGGACCAAGGTACGTACCCACCACTTGTTGAAGTGGAAGTCCGAGGGCCACAAGTGGGCCATGTTGACGGCCTACGACTACTCCACCGCCCGCGTCTTCGACGACGCGGAGATTCCCGTACTTCTGGTTGGCGATTCCGCCGCCAACGTCGTCTACGGCTACGACACCACGGTGCCGGTGACCGCGGATGAGCTGATCCCGTTGGTGCGCGGTGTGGTGCGCGGTGCACCGCACGCGCTGGTGGTGGCGGACCTACCGTTCGGCAGCTATGAAGCCGGCGCCCAGCAGGCGCTCGCCACCGCAACGCGGTTCATGAAGGAGACCGGGGCCGCCGCGGTGAAGTTGGAGGGCGGCGAACGGGTCGCCGACCAGATCGCCACGCTGACTCAGGCGGGCATTCCGGTGATCGCACACATCGGCTTCACGCCGCAGAGTGTCAATGGGCTCGGCGGTTTTCGCGTTCAGGGCCGCGGTGACGCCGCCGAGCAGACCATTCACGACGCCATCGCCGTGGCCGAGGCAGGCGCCATCGCCGTCGTACTCGAAATGGTGCCCGCCGAATTGGCTACCCAGATCACCGGCAAGTTGACCATTCCCACCATCGGCATCGGCGCGGGCCCCAATTGCGACGCGCAGGTACTCGTCTGGCAGGACATGGCTGGCATGACGGCAGGCAAGACCGCGAAGTTCGTCAAGCGCTTTGGCGACGTTGGCGACGAATTGCGCCGCGCGGCAACGCAGTACGCCAACGAAGTGGCCACCGGCACATTCCCTGCCGAGGCGCACTCCTTCTAGCTCTAGGCGAACTTGGGCGCGCGCTTGGCGACGAAGGCCGCGATGCCCTCCTGCCCGTCGGCGGAACGCGCACTGTCCCTGATGTACTGACTCTCGAGTTCCATCTGCTCTTCGAGGCCGGTGCGGTAGGTACCAAGCAGCAGCCGCTTGACCGTTCCGTTGGACGTGCGCGACGTGGCGGCCATCTCGCCGGCGAGCGCTTCCGCCCGTGCGGCGAGCTCGGTATCGGGCACCACTTCGGTCAACAGGCCCCAATCCAACGCCTCGGCGGCCTTCAGCGTGCGGTTGGTGAGCATCAACTGCTGGGTGCGCCGGATGCCGATGAGCCGCGGCAGGTAGTACGACGAGCTCCCGTCGGGGCTGAGCCCGGCCTTGGTGTACGCCATGGTGAACTTCGCCGATTCGGCGGAGAGCACCAGGTCACCGGTGACGGCGAGGCTGAAGCCCGCGCCCGCGGCGGTCCCGTTGACGACGGTGATCACGACCGCGTCCATGCGCGCGAAGGTCGACAGCGCCCGGTGCAGATCGTCCGCGATGCCCTTGACGAAGGTCCCCGGATTCGGCGCGGCGGCCATGGCCTTGAGGTCGCCGCCTGCGCAGAAGAACCGGCCAGCGCCGGTGATCGTGACGACCTTGGTGGTTTCGGTGTCGCACAGCGCGGCGGCAACGGCGAGCTCGCGGGTCAGCGTGTCGTTCATCCCGTTCGCAGCGTCGGGCCGGTTGAGCACGATGTTGGTGATGGGCCCGGACTGGGAGAACGTCAGCGTCTCGAAAGCGGTCATGGCGCAAACGGTATCGCAGCGGGTGTTACGTCATCACACCGATATGTAAGCCAAGTCGAGTCGCCGTCGCCTGCCTCAGCGCGGCGAAGTCTCCGCCGAATCCGAGCGTGCGCAACGCGCCGTCGGCGATTGTCCACGGCTGCTCCGGCGGGCAGCCTCCATCGTCGGACCGACGGTTGATCACCGCTTCGGCGAGCCGGAACGGCAGGTCGGCCGCGTCTGCCGGACCGTCGCATTCGACAATCGCGGCGTCGGCCAGCCTTCGGTACCGTTCGCGCAGTTCGGTGCGGTCCAGTCGGAACTGCTCGAATCGGTCCACGCGCAATTCGGGAAGCAGATAGAGCGCGCCGAGGTTCCACGTGCCGCAGCACAACTGGGTGACGTCGGCTACCACCAGTGCGTGCAGCCGTGTCGTTGCCGGGCCATCTTGCTCGAGCAGCTCTCCGGCCAACCGGAGCGGCTCGTCGACGGTGCCTGCCAGCAACGCGTCGAGGATGTCGTCCTTGGTGGCGAAGTGGTGGTAGAGCGAGGCTTGGCGCACTCCGACGGCGTCGGCGATGCGACGCGTGGACGTGTTCGCGTAGCCGAGCGTGGTGAACAGTTCGGCGGCGGCGTCAAGGATCTCTTCACGGGCGGTCTTGCCCGGCCGACGGGAGCGCTCCAGCCTGGGGCGTCCGCGACCATCGGTGTGCATGGCCACATTGTGGCACTCGCGCTCGCCGTGCACGAATACCTATCGTTTGATAGAAATAGGTCAACGTGCCGGTAACAGCAGCGACACCACCCCGGAACGCCTTGCCCGAAAACTTTCAGGTGACAGTTATGAGGAGATCGGACATGCCGAGTACCAATTCCACCGACGGCGCGCGGTCGCATGCGCGCGCGCAAGCGGCGACCACACAGCTACGGGCGCCATCGCTGCCGCCCGGCGTAACCGAGCCGACGTGGGCCGAGGCCATCCCCGCCGGCTCCTACGCCACGAAGGTGCTCGGACGCGGCACCCGACTGCGGTTGACGGACCCGGACGGCGGCGCGTGCGCACACGTGCTGCTGTTCCGCGCCGACGCATCGTGGGAGCGGCTCAACGTCGCCGACACCATGAAGGTGCCGTGGCAGGCCTACCTCGGGGCGGGGCACCCGCTGCTCTCCGATCAGGGCCGGTTGCTCGCCACCATCGTCGCCGACACGTCCGGCCACCATGACGCGCTGTGCGGCATGTCCGACACGGCCCGCGCCCAGATGTTGCTTGGAGTGCACAAGCACGGCATGGACATTCGCGACGTAGCGCCATCGCTTTCATTGCTCAAGGGCGCCCGCGTGGCCGACGACGGAGGCATCACGTACACCGGCGGCGCCGGCCCCGGCGCGGGAGTCGAACTGCTGCTTCACCTTCCGCTGGTCATCATCCTGGTGAACGCGCCGCATCCACTCGATCCCGCCCCCGCCGTCACCGATCTGGACGTGGTGGCCTGGCATGCCGACGACGATCCGACCGTCCCGGTGAATTCCGACCCCGAATACCTGCGCGCCCTGTTCAACACCGAAAGCACTTGGGCGGCAGCACTAGACAGTGAGGTAGCGAAATGACGACGCCCACCTTGGCCTCCGAGGAGATCGTGGCAGCGTGTGCACCGTGGTCGGCCGTCGTCAAGGCGGGGCAGCAGCTGCAGATCATCGACCTCTACGGCAACCAGGCCGTCGACACGCTCTTCTACGGATACGTCGACGGCAGGCCAGAGCCTGCCCTGCGCTACAGCGCGCAAGCCACCGTCGCCGCGCAACGCAACGTCTTCCTGACCACCGGCTCGGTCCTGCGCGCCGCGGACGGCACGGCGCTGGTGACGATCGTGGCCGACGAGGTGGGCAACCACGACACGATCGCGGGCGCCTGTTCCAAGGAGTCCAACACGCTGCGTTACGGACACCACACCGTGCACCAGCACGCGTGCGCCGAGAACTTCCTTGCCGAAGCGACCAAGTGGGGCATGGGAAAACGAGACATCGTCTCCAACGTCAACTTCTTCATGAACGTGCCAGTGGAGGCCGACGGCACCCTCGGCATCGTCGACGGGCGCTCAGCGCCAGGCAAGTCACTGACGCTGCGCGCCGAGGTCGACACGCTGGTCCTGGTGTCCAACTGCCCGCAGATCAACAACCCCTGCAACGGATTCGACCCCACGCCGGTCAAGATGGTGATCTCGTCGCGATGACGACCATCGAAGTGATGCGGCCCGGCATGCTGACCACCATCCAGGACTGGCCCGGCCGAGTTGGGTACTGGCACATCGGCGTTCCGCCGTCCGGACCCATGGACGACCTGAGCTTCCGCATCGGCAACCGGGTACTTGGCAACCCCGGAGGTGCGCCAGGACTCGAATGCACCAGGGGCGGGCTCGGTTTGTGCTTCCCCACCGGCGGCCGGGTATGCGTGACGGGCGCGCCCGTCACGGTGAGGATCGACGGAGTGACGGTCCCACAGTGGCAGTCGGTGAACGTGCCGCTCGGTGGTCTGCTCGAGATTGACATGCTCACCGGCCCAGGCATGCGATGCTACCTACTCGTTGCCGGAGGTCTGGTCGAGCCCGAATACCTGGGCAGTACGGCGACATTCACCCTCGGCCTGTTCGGCGGGCACGACGGCCGCCCGCTCCGCGAGGGCGACATCTTGTCAACAGGCGTCGACCAGGGGCCGCACGACCTTCGTCCCGACCGTGACGCAAGAGCCGCCATCGAGGAACAACCCAGCATTGGCCACCGATGGGAGCTCGCCGTCACCGAGGGCCCGCACGGGGCTCCCGAGTTCTTCACTCGTTCTGACATCGACACGCTCATCGGCACCGACTACGTCGTGCACTTCAACTCCGACCGCACCGGAGTGCGGCTCGCCGGACCGAAGCCGCAGTGGGCACGAACCGACGGCGGCGAAGCAGGCCTTCACCCGTCCAACATCCACGACAACGCCTACTGCGTTGGTGCCCTTGACTTCACGGGTGACACGCCGATCCTGCTCGGCCCCGACGGACCGAGCCTCGGCGGCTTCGTGTGCCCTGTCACCGTCGTCAGCGGTGACCGATGGAAGCTCGGTCAGATGGCGCCCGGCGACGCCGTGAGATTTGTCCCGATGCGCGCCGATCGCGCTCCATCGTCACGCTCCATCGACGTCGACCGGCGCGCATCGTTCCCGCTGGTGATCTCGACGTCGGGCGACGGTGATGACGGCGTGCTCGCGAGGTTCGCCACCGTCGACGGCACCGAAGTGACGCTGCGCAGAGCAGGTGACGGCGGCGTGCTGGTCGAGTACGGGCCGATGCTGCTCGACCTCGCGATGCGCGCCCGCGTCCACGTGCTGCACCAACACCTGCTGGCCCGCGACGTGGCGGGGCTCACCGAGCTCACGCCCGGCGTGCGTTCGCTGCAGGTTCAGTTCGACCCAGGCGCGCTGTCGATGGCCGAGGTCGTCGAACTGCTGGCAGGCATCGACGGTGAGCTGCCCGCATCCGATCACCTCGTCGTACCCAGTCGCACGGTTCGACTGCCACTGTCCTGGGACGATCCGGCCACCCACGAAGCCATTCAGCGCTACGTACACGGCGTCCGGTCCGACGCGCCGTGGTGCCCGGACAACATCGAGTTCATCCGTCGCATCAACGGGCTCGACGACGCGGGACAGGTACACGACATCGTGTTTGACGCCCAGTACCTGGTGCTGGGTCTCGGTGACGTCTATCTCGGCGCGCCCGTGGCCACTCCCCTGGATCCGCGACACCGACTCGTCACGACGAAGTACAACCCGGCCCGCACGTGGACACCCGAGAACGCCGTCGGAATCGGTGGCGCATATATGTGTATCTACGGCATGGAAGGTCCGGGTGGTTACCAGTTCGTCGGGCGCACCACGCAGGTGTGGAACCACTGTCATCCCAACGACGCCCGTTCGTTCGAGCCAGGGACGCCTTGGCTGCTCAGGTATTTCGACCGCATCGGCTTCTACCCGGTCAGCGCCGAGGAGCTCCTGCACCTGCGGGCCGAGATGGCCGCGGGACGTGGCGAAGTCGACATCGTCAACGGCGAGTTCTCGCTTGCCGGCTATCGGGATTTCCTCACCACGAATGACCAGAGCATCGCGGCATTCCGAGCCAAGCAGAGCGCCGCCTTCGCAGCCGAGCGTCACGCCTGGGACCTCGCCGGAGAGTTCCGGCGCGCCAGCTGAACCTGCCCGGGATGGCCGTTCACTTCGATGTGGCAACCTATTCACGCCACTGTGAACATCCGACTGAAGGCGAAGATGGCATCTGACAAGGAACCGTCCCGGCATACCGAGGTCGAACGCAAGTTCGCAGTGGTCGAGACAACCGTGTCCCCTTCCTTCGAGGGGTTGTCGTTGATCGGCCGAGTCGAGCGCTCGCCCCTCCAGCACCTGAACGCCGTGTACTTCGACACGTCCGAACATGACTTGGCCGCTCACCGCGTCACGTTGCGTCGCCGCACCGGCGGTCCGGACGCCGGATGGCATCTGAAGCTGCCTGCCGGGCCCGATGCCAGGACCGAGGTCCGGCTCCCGCTGGGCGAGGCATCCGGCGGGGTGCCCGAAGGACTCCGAGACGTCGTACTCGCGATCATCCGGCACCGACAGCTCGCGCCGGTGGCCCGCATCGAGACCACCCGAACCGTCGACTTGCTCTTCGGGCCGTCCGGCGTCGCACTCGCCGAGTTCTGCGACGACCAGGTGACGGCGATTGCGGGCGTCGACGGCGAGCCCCAGGGTTGGCGGGAATGGGAACTCGAACTCGTCGAGGGCATCGATTCCGACGCGGGGAAGCTGCTACTGGACCGGCTGGCCAATCGGCTACTCGACGCGGGCGCCGAGCCCGCGGGACACGGTTCGAAGCTGGCGCGAGTACTCGCCAATGCACGCGGTGATGCGCAGCCCGAAGCGGCCGAGTCGACCGACCCCGTACACCGTGCGATCGCCAGACACACCGAGGAACTGCTCGTCTGGGATCGCGCGGTGCGTGCGGACACATGGGATTCCGTGCATCAGATGCGGGTGGTGACGCGCAAGATCCGAAGCCTGCTGCGGGCGTCGGAGGATTCATTCGGCATCACCGACGACGCCTGGGTCTTGGAAGAGCTGCGGCTCTTGGCCGGAATCCTGGGCTCGGCGCGCGACGCCGAGGTGCTGGCCGAGCGCTACCAGCGTGCACTCGACGAACTGCCCCCTGACCTGGTGCGGGGTCCGGTGCGGGAGCGCCTCGTCGACGGGGCGAAGCGGCGCTATCAAGCCGGTTTGCGGCGCTCACTGACGGCGATGCGCTCGGAGCGCTACTTCCGGCTGCTCGATGCACTCGACGCCCTGGTCGCGGCCGAGCCGACGGCGTCGGCGGACGGCACCGAACGCGAGCCTGCCACGATCGAATATCCCTACCACCGCGTCCGCAAGGCCATGAAGAAGGCCCGTGTGGCCGCCGCCGATGTGGACCTCTCCGCGGCGCATCGCGACGAGACACTGCACAAGGTTCGCAAACGCGCCAAGCAACTTCGCTACACAGCGGCCGCATTGGGCGAGCCCGAAGTCGCCGAGCGCGCGAAAGCGGTCCAGGCGCTGCTCGGAGACCACCAGGACAGTGTCGTCAGTCGCGCGCACCTGTCGCAGGAGTCCATTGCCGCGCGTGACGCGAATGAGGACACGTTCACCTACGGTGTGCTGTTCGGCCAGGAAGCCGAGCTTGCCCTGCGGTCCGAAGAGCAACTCGGCGCCGCACTCAAGCGGCTGAAGAAGGCCGTCGAGAAGTCGGGCTAGCCGGGGGCGGACGAGTTGGCCTCTAAGCCGGATTCTGTTCCTCGTCACCATGACTGGCGGCGAAGCGGCGACCATCCATCTGGACACACCGTTGCCGGGTGCCTCGAGCGGCCTACCCGCAGGCTCGGGCGAGCAGCCCTCGGACGCCTGCGCAGCCGCAACCAGGTTGCGGCCTTCTTGGCCTTGCTTCGGGTGGGGTTTGCCTAGCCACTCCGGTCACCCGGAATGCTGGTGCGCTCTTACCGCACCGTTTCACCCTTACCCCCCGTGCCCGAAGGCTCGGGGGGCGGTCTGTTCTCTGTGGCACTTTCCCGCGAGTCACCTCGGATTGCCGTTAGCAATCACCCTGCTCTGTGAAGTCCGGACTTTCCTCGAACACCGTTAGGTGTCCGCGGCCGCCCGGCCAACTCGTCCGCGCGATCACCGTACTCTGATCTTCATGGCTCAGGTGCCACCGGCACGTTATCTGCTCCGCGCCAAGGACCTGGTCGACGCGCGATACGCCGAACAGCTGACCGTCGACGACCTCGCGGCGGCCGCCGGGTTGTCCCGTGCGCACTTCTCGCGCATGTTCAGCCGTACCTTCGGCGAGTCACCACGGGCGTACCTCCAGACCCGTCGCCTCGAGCGAGCGGCGGCGTTGCTCAGGTACACCGATCGCTCCGTCGCTGACATCTGCGTGATGGTCGGCCTCCAGAGCGTCGGGTCCTTCACCACGACTTTCGCCAGGGTGTACGGGCGGCCACCTGCGGCCTACCGAGCCGCCATGCCGCCCGCCGCTTCTCGCGCCAGGGTGCCGAGTTGCATCCTGGCGCGCGACACCCGACCCCTTCCCAGTCCCCGGGTCGCTGCGCTCGTGCCCGCCGGATCCGACAGTCGCGTCAAGACAGCACATCGGGAGAAGACGAGCGACGACGGCCGACCGTAGCGTCGGGCTCGTGATGAGAATTGGAAGCACCCACCTATGGGTTCATGATCAAGAAGTTGCGCTGAAGTTCTGGACCGAGAAGGTCGGCATGGAGGTCCGCGAAGACGTGTCCTTCCCCGAGGAAATGGGCGCCTTCCGGTGGCTCACCGTCGGGCCGCCGGGCCAGGATGACGTGAGCATCGTGCTGATGGCCGTTCCTGGTGAACCCCTCATGGACGAGGACACCCGCAAGCAGGTCCTCGACCTGACGGCGAAGGGCTTCGCGGGCACGGTGTTCCTGATCACCGACGACGTCCAGGCGACCTACGAGGAACTCACCGCGCGTGGCGTCGACTACAACGAGCCACCCAACCAGATGCCCTACGGGATCGACTCGGGCTTCCGGGACCCGTCGGGCAACAGCGTTCGGTTGACGCAGCTCAATCCGTAGGCAATACCCGCGAGCGGGAATCTCACGACGTCTGCCCGTGAATTTCGTCGTGAGATCCCCACTCGGCGCGCCATCACCCGCGTCGACGCAGCACCATCAGATTGTCCCGCCACGTGAACGGCTGACCGTCCGGATCGATGCCCGCCCTTTCCACCACCTCGACGCGCACCTGATCCCATTCGGCGGCGGGCAGGTTCAACTCGGCCAGCACCTCCTGGGCACTCGGGAACGGGTGATCGTGCGGAACCTTCTTCGAAAATGGCGGCGGTGCCGCGTGATCGACGATGACGAGCAGCCCGCCCGGTGCGATGGTCCGCGCCGCGTTGCGCAGGATCTGCGGCCGCTCCAAGCGCACGGTGGAGTGAAGAAACTGCGCCGAGACGAGGTCGAACACCCCATCGGGAAAGCTGTCGGACAGGTCGTGGTGCTGAAAGTCAATGCGGTCCAACACACCTCGCGCCTCGGCCTCCTTCGCGGCGCGAGCCAGGGCAGTCTCCGACACGTCGACGGCCATCACCTGCCAGCCCCGTTCGGCCAGCCAGACCGCGTCTCCGCCTTCGCCGCAACCGAGGTCGAGTGCCCTGCCCGGTGTCAGTTCGGCAGCCACCGAAGCGAGTTGGACGTTGACCCGACCGCTCCAGATGCGTTCCCGCTCGCCGTAGTGCTGTTCCCAATACTCCTGGGCGGTTCCGCCCGATTCATGCGAGTGCATCTGCATCCTCCCTTTCCATGGGCCACGGTGGCACCGGCAGCCCGAAGTCATCGGCGAGCAAGCTCTGGACGACGGCCGCTGCCGCCATGGACCCTCCGGCGATCGCGGCGGCGACCTGCGGCAGCTGCGCACTGAGGTCACCTGCCGCGAACACTCCCGGCACCGACGTGCGATGGAACGCATCGACTTTCACGGCGTCCTCGGAAACCGGATTGAGTGGCGCCGTTTCGACGCCGAGGCTAGCCGCCAAGCCGGACCGTTGATGCAGCGACGAGGCGACCAGCACGCCGCGGCGCGCCAGCCTGCCACCGTCGGTGAACGCGACGGCCGTCAATTCGCCTGCATTCGAGACGAACTCGGCGACGGTGCGCTCGTCGACCCCGACGCCGGCAGCAGTCAATTGACCATGCTGGGTGGCGTCGATCGGGTCGCCATTGGTGAGCACGACGACGTCGTCGGTCCAGCCGCGAAGCATGAGCGCCATGTGCACGGCCCTGTCCCCGCTCGCGAGCACGGCAAGGGGCTGATCGCGCATCTCCCAACCGTGACAGAACGGGCAGTGGAACGCCGAACTCCCCCACAGTTCGGCAAGGCCGGGGAGCCGCGGCATCCGGTACTCCATGCCCGAAGCCAACAGCACGCGCCGCGTGCGCTCATGGGTACCGTCGGCCAGCGTGAGTACGAAGCCTGCGCCACCGGAACCATCCCGATCACCCCGCACCACCTCGCCGTGACGGACCTCTACGGTCGGATACTCGGCGAGTTCCTCACGGCCAGTTTCGTACAACTGCGCAGGCGGTCGTCCATCGTGACCGAGCAGCCCTCCGATGCCGTGCGCAGCCAGGTTACTTTGAGCCCCCGCGTCGACCACCAGCACGCGACGCCTGGCCCGCCCCAACACCAGTGCGGCACTCAGACCCGCTGCGCCACCTCCGACGACGATGCAATCCCATTCGGTATCCATGTCACCCACCTTGCCGACCAAGTTGGAATCTGCCAACATCTTTTGCTATGGAGGCAAAACCAACCGACGACGTCGATCTTCGGGTCAGGCGACGACTGCGCGAGTTGCGCACGCAACGCGGCCTGACTCTCGACGAGGTCGCCACCAAGGCAGACATCGACGTCTCGACATTGAGTCGGCTGGAATCCGGTAAGCGACGGCTGGCCCTGGACCACCTGCCGCGGCTGGCGTCGGCGCTCTCGGTGAGTACCGATGAACTGCTCCGCGCCCCGGAGGCCGAGGACCCGCGGGTGAAAGGCAGTTCTCACACCGCAAACGGCGTCACCTACTGGCCGCTGACCCGCAGTGGGCCCGCAGGCGGCCTGCACGCGTTCAAGATTCGCGTCAGCACCCGTCGCCGCACCCCGCCGGACCCGTTGCCCGTGCACGATGGCCAGGAGTGGCTCTACGTGCTGTCCGGACGCATGCGCCTGCTCCTTGGCGATCGCGACTTCGTCATCAAACCCGGTGAGGCGGTGGAGTTCTCGACGTGGACACCGCACTGGTTCGGCGCGGTCGACGGCCCCGCCGAGGCCATCGCCATCTTCGGGCCGCACGGCGAACGGTTCCACGTGCAGACCTGACGCACGGCCGTTAGTCGAGCCCGTCCAGGTACGCCGTCTGGTTGACCAGCCGCACCGACGCAAGGCCGTCCGGGTAGAACTCGGCGATCGACAGGGCGGCAAGGTCGAGGTGCAGGCGGTACAAGATGCTGTTCCCCGCGTCCAGCGCGAGCCGCAGGATAGTCTTGATGGGCGTCACATGGGACACCACCAGCACCGTCGCGTCGCCATATTCGGCCACGATCCGGTTGCGCGCGCGTCGCACGCGATGTGCGACGGTATCGAAGCTCTCGCCGTCGGGCGGCGACTGGCTGGTATCGCGCAGCCATTTGCCGTGAAGTTCGCGGTCCCGCTCGGCGGCCTCGCCGAAGGTCAGGCCTTCCCACGCGCCGAAATCGGTCTCGATCAGGTCGTCGTCGACGATGACGTCGAGGCCAAGTTTCTTGGCGGCCGCGGTCGCAGTGTCGTAGGCCCGTTGCAGTGGCGAACTGATCACCGCTGCGATACCCCCCTTGTCGGCGAGGTAATTCGCCGCGGCGTCCGCTTGACGACGACCGAGTTCGGTCAGCGCCGGGTTGCCGCGCCCGGAGTACCGCCGCTGGACGGACAGCTCCGTCTGCCCGTGACGTAGCAGCAAGAACCGCGTCGGCGCGCCGCGGGCACCCGTCCAGGCGGTCGGAGAAGTCTGTGCCGCAGCAGGTTTCGTTGACTCGTCGACCTCATCGGCTTCCGACTTCGCGGCGTCCATGGCCTCGTTGGCCAGCCGGTCGGCATGAGAGTTCTTGGCCCGCGGAATCCACGCATAGGTGACGCGGTCGAACCCAGCCGCGAGCCCGCTGGCCCGCTCGTGAAGCGGGACCATGTCGGGATGCTTGACGCGCCACCGCCCCGTCATCTGCTCGATCACCAGCTTCGAATCCATCGAGACCGCAACCTCGGTCGCGCCGACGTCGGCCGCCGCTTCGAGTCCCGCGATGAGGCCGCGGTATTCAGCCACGTTGTTGGTGGCCGTGCCGATGGACGCCTTGCGTTCGGCAAGTACGGTGTCGCGTTCGGCCGACCAGACCACCGCGCCGAATCCCGCGGATCCCGGATTTCCTCGCGAGCCACCATCGGCCTCGACCACGACCCTCACAGTCCGGAGTCCTTGAGCCGCAGCAAGATTGCCCCACACTCTGGACAACGCAGCACGTCGTCGGATGGCGCGGCGGAGATCCGGGACAGTTCGCCCCTGTCGATCTCGATTCTGCAGGCCCCACACCGTCGGCCCTGCAGGAGCCCGGCACCGATGCCGCCCTTGGCCCGCACGCGTTCGTAGAGGGCCAACAGATCGGCATCGATCGCGGCCGTCAACTGGTCGCGCCGAGATGCCCCGCGATGCTTCTCCTGTTCGATCACGACGCGGGCCTCGTCGAGGGTGGCCTGCACGGCGGAGTGCTCGGACTGCAGTTCGTCGATGCGGATCAGCTGCGCATTCTGCTCTTCGGCCACCTGTTCGCGCCGCTCCATGACCTCGAGCAGCGAATCCTCCAGGCTGGATTGGCGACGTTCCAAGGTCTCCAACTCGTGCTGTAGTTCGACCAGTTGTTTGTGGTCGGTCTGCCCGCCCGCGAGCAAGCCACGGTCCCGATCCTCGCGCTGACGCACCCCGTCGACCTCGGCCTCGAACTTGACCACCTGGCCGTCGAGATCATCGAGCGCAAGGCCGAGCACCGCCAGCCGGTCGTTTGCCTCCCGCTGCTCCTCGCCGATGGCATCCAACCGCTGCTGCTCGGGCAGATGCGTGACTCGGTGCGTCAACCGGAGCAATTCGGCGTCGAGCTCGGTGAGTTCGAGTATCGAACGTTGTTGTGCGACTTCTGCCTTCATACTTCTCTTTCCAGGTTCCATGGATCGGTTCGAACCGAGCTGACGTGCACGGGTAGGGCCTCCCCGAAGTGCTGTGCCAACAGTCGCGCGGCTTGCACGCACCACGGTTGTTCGCTCGCCCAATGAGCGACGTCGACCAACGCGACCTCGCTTCCGCGTCGGAATTCATCGGCGGGGTGATGGCGCAGGTCGGCCGTCAGGTAGGCCTGCACACCCGCCGACGAAACGGCCTCGAGCAGTGAGTCGCCCGCTCCCCCACACAGCGCCACCCGCGACACCGTCGCAGCTGGATCGCCTGCGGCGCGGACTCCCCACGAAGTGCGCGGTAGCCCGTCGGCGACGCGGGAGACGAAGGCCGACAACGGCTCCGGAGTCGGTAGGGAACAGATTCTCCCGATGCCGACGTCCGACGGCATCGCGGCGAACTCCAAGACGTTGAACGCGGGCTCCTCGTAGGGGTGGGCGTTGCGCAGTGCCGCCAGCACCTCGGCGCGCAACCGGGTCGGCGCGACGAGCTCGATGCGTTGTTCGGGCACTCGTTCGACCGCTCCGACGCTGCCGATGGCGGGGTTGGCGCCCGCGTGAGGGAGAAACTGGCCGGTGCCGTCGGTCGACCAGCAGCAGTGCGAATAGTCGCCGACGTGCCCAGCGCCCGCCGCGAAGAGCGCCTCGCGTACGGCGTCCGCGTGCTCGTGCGGTACGTAGACCACCCACTTCTCGAGGGCAGGTCCGCTTGACCCGGGGGCCAGTACCGCCTCGACGGTCAGACCCAGCGCATCGGCCAGCGCATCGGACACCCCAGGCGAGGCCGCGTCGGCGTTGGTGTGCGCGGTGAACAGGGCACTGCCGCCGCGGATCAGTCGATGCAGCAGGGCACCCTTGGGGGTATCGGCAGAGACGCTGTCGACCCCACGCAGCAGAAGCGGATGGTGCGCCAGCAGCAATCCGCGCTCGGGAACGCCGGCGACGACGGCGGCGGTGGCGTCGACGGCGATCGTCACCGACTCGACGGCGTCGGCGGGATCGCCACACACCAGCCCGACCGAGTCCCAGTCCGCGGCGAGCTGGGGCGGGTACGCCGCGTCCAGGACGTCGATGACGTCAGCCAATCGCGCGCTCATGCCCGCCGCCTGAGACTTGCCACTACATGACAGTAGACAATGGAACGGTGAGCCCCGACCTAGTGATCTTCGACCTGGACGGCACGCTGACCGATTCCGCCGACGGAATCGTCTCCAGCTTCCGTCACGCGCTGGGTGAGATCGGGGCGCCCGTGCCCGAAGGTGACCTGTCCCGCAAGCTCGTCGGGCCGCCGATGCACCACACGTTGAGTGCGATGGGCCTTGGCGACCGGGCCGACGAGGCGATTGCCGCCTACCGGGCCGACTACACCACCCGCGGCTGGGCGATGAACAGCCTGTTCGACGGAATTCCCGACCTCTTGGCCGACCTGCGGGCTGCCGGGGTGCGGCTGGCGGTGGCCACGTCGAAGGCCGAGCCGACCGCGCGGCGGATCATCGAGCACTTCGGGCTCGACCAGCACTTCGAAGTGATCGCGGGCGCCAGCGTCGACGGTGTGCGCGCGTCGAAGGCCGACGTTGTGGCACACGCCCTCGCGCAGCTGGAGCCCATCCCGGCCGTCGTACTGATGGTCGGCGACCGTGCGCACGACGTCGAAGGCGCCTCGGCGCACGGCATCGACACCGTCGTCGTCGAGTGGGGTTACGGCGCAGACGATTTCGGCGGGCCTGACGCGGTGAAGAGCGTGGCGACCGTGGCGGAGCTGCGGGAGGTGCTTGGTGTCTGATCGGCGGGCAGGAGCGCAGCGACCCGGGGAATCTGTAGCCGATCCGCTGCACGTGACGTTCGTCTGTTCGGGCAACATCTGCCGGTCCCCGATGGCCGAGAAGATGTTCGCCCACCAACTGTCCGAACGGGGCCTCACGGGCCTGGTGCGGGTGACCAGCGCGGGCACGGGTAGCTGGCACGCGGGTGAGCCCGCCCACCAACTCACGACCCACGTGTTGCGCGACCACGGGTATCCGACGTCGCACCGCGCCTCGCACCTCGATGACGACCACATGGCCGCCGACATGGTCATCGCGATGGGGCGCAACCACGTGCGGATCCTGCGCGACCTTGGCGTAGCTGCGGCCCGGGTGCGCATGATGCGCTCATTCGATCCGCATTCGGCCGCGCATCCACTGGACGTCGAGGATCCGTACTACGGCACGGTCGACGACTACGAGGAGACCTACGCCGTCATCGAGGCCTCGTTGCCCGGATTGCACGACTGGGTCGACGAGCAACTCGCAGCCCGAGGAATCGCCAGCTGATGCCTGCTCCACTCCCCGGTCGCTTCGCTCCTGCCCTCCGGCGCTTCGCGTTCCTGCTCCGCCCCCAATGGCTGGCGCTCTACGTCATCGTGATCGCGTTCGCCTATCTCTGCTTCACGGTGCTGGCCCCGTGGCAACTTGGCAAGAACACCAAGACGACGCGCGAGAACGCACAGATCACCAGCTCGCTGTCGGCCGCTCCCGTTCCGGTGACGACGTATCTGCCACACCAGGATTCGACGGCGCCCGACGCTGCGTGGCGTCGGGTGACGGCCACCGGCAAATACCTCCCAGAAGGCCAGGTGCTCGCGCGCCTTCGGGTGATCGAAGGCGATCCCGCATACGAAGTGTTGATGCCGTTCGCCGTCGACGGCGGCCCGACGGTGCTCGTCGACCGGGGCTACGTGAAGCCGACGACGGGCAACAAGGTGCCGGCGTTCGGCCCGCCTCCGACGGGCACGGTCACCATCACCGCGCGGCTACGGGATCCCGAGCAGGTGCCCGCTGGAAAGAACCCGTTGCGCGAAGACGGGGTGCAGCAGGTCTATGCGATCAATCCCGGCCAGATCGCCGCGTTGACCGGGGTGCCGTTGGCGGGCTCCTATCTTCAGCTCGTCGACGACCAACCCGGCGGTCTCGGCGCGATCGGACTACCCCACCTCGACGGGGGCCCGTTCCTGTCGTACGGCATCCAGTGGATCGCGTTCGGGATCATCGCTCCCATCGGCGTCGGCTACTTCGTGTTAGCCGAGCTCAAGGCCAGGCGGCGCGAGCGCAAGCCGGCGACGTCGGCGACGGAGCCACCCGCCCCGGTCACGACTGAGGAGCGCCTGGCCGACCGCTACGGCAAGCGGCGCTGACGGCCACCGCGGCGACGGCCGCGAGCACCTGCACCGCCCGCGACAAGGTCACCGAACGGCCGAGGTCGGCGACCTCGGGCACGCGCCCGTCGCCGAGCGTGGGGCGTAGCTCCGTGCGATGCGCGTACCGCGTCGGTCCGCCCAGCCGTACGTCGAGGGCACCGGCGAAGGCCGCCTCCGCCACGCCCGCGTTGGGGCTCGGATGGCGGGCCGCGTCACGTCGCCAGGCCGTCACCGTCGCCCCGGCGGAGCCGCCGACCGCGGGCGCGCACACGGCCACCAGCAACCCGGTGGCCCTGGCCGGAACGTAGTTCAGTACATCGTCGAATCTGGCTGCGGCCCAACCGAACCGCTCGTAGCGCGGAGACCGGTGGCCGATCATCGCATCGAGGGTGTTCGCGCCACGGTAGACCAGCAACCCGGGCACACCGCCGAGCATCCCCCACCACAGCGGGGCAACCTGCGCATCGGAGGTGTTCTCGGCCACCGACTCGAGGGCCGCCCTGGTCAAGCCCGCGGGGTCCAATGCGCTGGGTTCCCGTCCGCACAGCGACGGCAGCAGTGCGCGCGCGCCGTCGACGTCGTCGGCCTCGAGCAGGCGGGTCATCTGCTCGCCCGTGCGTGCCAGCGAGGTACCCCCGAGCGCGACGAAGGTCGCTGCGGCGGTGACCGCGGCCGTCGCGGCGGCACCACGCTTGGCGGCGGTGCGCTCCGCCCCGATCCCCGCCGCCCCCAGCAGGCCGAGCAACACCGTCGTATGCAGGACGCCTGCCCCCTTGGCGTCGGAATACGTGAGCCGCTCCACGGCGGACGCACCGCGACCGAATAGGGCGACGGGGTGTCCGCGGCGCGGGTCACCGAGGGCTCGGTCGGCGAGCCAACCCAGTGCGAGTCCGGCCGCCCGGCCCCGAGATGTCTGCCCAAACACTTCGGCAGCGTCTCACGAGGTGGTGTACTCGATCCCATGAGGCTTGGGCCACCCAAGCGGCCGACGCGCGTCGTCGATCTGCTGAATCCGGCCGCGGCGCTGCTGCCTGCGGCCAACGTGATCATGCAACTCGCCTCGCCCGGCGTCGGGTACGGAGTGCTGGAGAGCCCCGTCGACAGCGGCAACGTCTACAAGCACCCGTTCAAGCGCGCCCGCACCACGGGCACGTATCTGGCCGCCGCCACGTACGGCACGGACGGCGACCGCGCCCTCATCCGCGCCGAGGTCGACAGGGTGCACGCCCTGGTGCGCTCGAACGCGACAAGCCCGGTGGCGTATCACGCATTCGACCCCGCCCTGCAGCTATGGGTGGCCGCATGTCTCTATCGGTACTACGTCGACATGCACGAGTTTCTCTACGGGCCGCTCGACGACGAGGCCGCGGACGCCGTCTACGAGGACGCCAAGACACTCGGGACCACCCTTCAGGTGCGGGACGGGATGTGGCCTGCCGACCGCGCGGCGTTCGACGAGTACTGGAAGCGGTCGCTGGATCAGCTGCGCATCGATCCGCCGGTGCGCAAGCATCTTCACGGCGTCGCGACCGTGGCTTTCCTGCCCGCACCCCTGCGGCTGCTCGCGGGCGGCTTCAATCTGTTCGCGACGACGGGCTTCCTGCCCGCCGAGTTTCGCGAGCACATGCACTTGCCGTGGACCGGTAGCCAGCAGCGGCGGTTCGACTGGCTGCTGTCCGGCTTGCGGGTCGCCGACCGCGTCATCCCGCACGAAGCCTGGCTGTTCGGATACCAGCTGTACCTGTGGGACATGCGCGCCAGGGCACGTCGCGGGAGGCGGGTCGTCTAGCCCCCCAGTGAACCGAACCGACGCCACGAACGTGGTTGAACCGAACGAACTACCGACAGCGAGGATCAGACGATGACCATTTCCGCCCTCAATCACGTCGCGGTGACCGTGCGCGACATCGCCGTCAGCGGTCCGTGGTACGAAGCCCTGATCGGGGCGCCTCCGCTGCTCGACGAGCACACCGACGGGGGCTTCCGGCACCTGGTGTGGGCGCTGCCCGACGGCAACCTGTTCGGGATCCATCAGCACGACCGAAGTGCGCCCGACGGGGAGTTCACCGAGTTCCACGTCGGGCTCGACCATGTCGGGTTCGGCTGTGCGAGCCGCGCCGAACTCGAGCAGCAGCAGGCCAGGCTCGAGGGGCTCGGCGTCGCCCATGGCGGCATCGTCGACGCGCACTACGGCTCCGGACTGAGTTTCCGGGACCCCGATGGCGTGGCGTTGGAGTTCTTCGCACCGCCGGCCTGATTCGTCCTTCGCTGGCCTGGTTCGAAGGGGCGCCCTCCCTAGAGGTTTACCGTGGACGCCGTGTCGACTGGAGATGTGCTCTGCGGGCGTTATGCGCTGCGCGGCGTCCTCGGTCGTGGCGGGATGGCCGAGGTCCGCGACGGTTGGGACAACCGACTCGGCCGCCCAGTAGCCGTCAAGCTGCTTCACCAGGGTTTGGCGGCCGACGCCGAAAGCCGTCGACGCTTCGAGGCCGAAGCACGCGCGGCCGCCGCGTTAAGTCATCCGAACATCGTCGCCGTGCACGACACCGGAGAGCACCGCGGCGCCCCGTTCATCGTGATGGAGCGGCTACCTGGCAACACGCTCGCCGACCTGATCGCTCGCGGTCCACTCGCTCAACCCGTGATGCGCGGCGTGCTGGCAGAGGTGCTTGCAGCGTTGGCGGCAGCGCACCGAGTCGGAATCCTGCACCGTGACATCAAGCCCGGCAACATTTTGTTCACCTCGACCGGGATGGCCAAGCTCGCCGACTTCGGCATCGCCAAGACCGCCGAGACCAATCACACCGTTGCCGGCCAAATCGTTGGCACCGTGGCCTATCTCAGCCCTGATCGGCTGGCGGGCCGACCGGCGACGCCGGCCGATGACGTGTATGCCGTCGGCGCGGTCGGTTACGAAGCCCTGACCGGGCGTCGGGCCTTCCCTCAAGACACCCTGGGCTCCTTGTCTCACGCGATCATGACGCAGCGGCCCCCGGCGTTGGCTGCGCTGCGTCCTGACATCGACCCGGATTTGGGGGCGCTGATCGAGTGCGCGCTGGCGCCCAACGCACAGTGGCGGTTCGACAGCGCCGACGCCATGAACGCCGCACTGGCCGCCGGAAGCCGACGACCATTCGGAGTGCGGCCGTCCACGATGGTGCTGACCTCCCCCGTGCCACCGTTGCCTCAACCAGACGGGGGCGGAACTCACGGGCGCAGGCCGGCGATGAGCCGATCGAAACGGGTGACCATGCTGGCGCTCGCGCTGGTGGCCATCGTCATCACCGCGGCAGCCTTCATCGCGGACTCGTGGACGCACCCTGTACCTGCGCCTGTCACACCGCCCACGAACACCACCGCTTCGAGCACTGCTACCCCGGCCAGTGCCGTGCCGGCGCCGCCCAGCACTGCCCCGCTCGCGCCGCCCGCAGAACCACCCAAGAAGCACGGCCACGGAAAGGGCCACAACAAAGGCTGAGCGTTCGGCTAACGAGCGCCCACCGGGACGGGCAGCCCCAGATGACCGCGCAGCGTGGTGGACTCGTATTCCTTGCGAAAGATGCCGCGGCGCTGCAACTCCGGAACCAAATGGTCGACGATGAGGTCGAGCCCGACGGGATAGAAGTCGTGGTTGAGATTGAACCCGTCGGCCGCACCCCCGGTGAAGAACGCCTCCATTTCGTCGGCAACCTGCTCTGGCGTGCCGACCAGCATGCGGTGCCCGCCGCCGGCGATGTGCCGGTCGAGCAGGGTTCGCACCGTCAGGTCCTCAGCGCGGGCGGCCTGCAGCACGGAATTGGCGAACCCGAAACTCGTCGGTTTCCATTCCGGCGCGTTGATCAGCTCCCACGGCAGTTGCCGGTCCAGCTGGAGGCTGTCCACCGGCACGCCGATCTGCTTGGCCAGTGACACCAGCGAGTCGACGTTGTCGGTGTTGAGGCTTTCGAGCTCGTCGCGACGCTCACGCGCCTCGGCCTCGGTGCTCCCGAGCACCGGCCACAGTCCCGGCAGGATGAGCACCTCATCGGGGTTGCGGCCGTACACATCTCGCGCCCGGGCCTTCACCTTTTTGGCGAACTCCTTGCCCTGCGCCAGGTTGTGCTCGGCGCAGAACACCGCGTCGGCGTGCTTCGCGGCCAGGTCGATGCCCTGCTCGGACGCGCCGGCCTGCAGCACGACGGGGTGACCCTGCGGGGAGCGCGGCACCTGGTACCAGGTGTTCACCTTGAGGTGCTTGCCGACGTAGTCGACTTCGCGAACCTTCGAAAGGTCGGTCAGCTCACCGGTTTCCTTGTCGCCGACCAGTGCCTCCGGGTCCCACGACTGCCACAGCTCCTTGATCACCGCGATCGCCTCGTCCGCGCGGCCATAGCGGGTGTCGTAGTCGGGATGGGCATCGAGCCCGAATTGGGCGCCGGCCCGGGTCGACTGCGTGGTCACGACGTTGATCGCGGCCCGGCCGCCGGACACCAGATCGAGCGAGGACGCCAGCCGAGCGATGTGGTAGGGGTGGCGGTAGGTCGACGACACCGTCGCCACCAAGCCGACGTGCGTGGTCGCTCGGGCCACCGCGGTCAGCACGATGAACGGGTCAATTGCGTTCCAGGGCTTGGTGAAATCCTGCTGCCCGAAGCCGAGGGTCTCGGCGAGGAACACCCCGTCGAGCAGACCGCGCTCGGCGGTCCGGCCGAGGTTCTCCCATTCGCCGATGTCGATGAAGCCGAGCGGGTCCTCGCGCAGGCGCCAGCCGCCAGGCGCGCGCCCTAGCGCGTTGGCGTTGACGTTGAGATGCAGTTGGCGAGTCATTGGCAGTCTCCTGATCGGGCCGTGACGGCGTGCCGCGCGTCGAGCTCGAGCGGCGGCAGGCCGTAATGGCCTCGCAGCGTGGTGGATTCGTATTCCTTGCGGAAGATCCCCCGGCGTTGCAACTCGGGCACCAGGTGATCGGCGACCTGCTCGAGACCGGAGGGGAAGATGTCGAAGTTGACGTTGAAGCCGTCGGCCGCGCGTTGGGTGAACCAGACCTCGATCTCGTCGGCGACCTGTTCGGGCGTACCGACGATGGCGTTCTGGGCGTTCGCCCGACGCTCCAGTAGCTGGCGCACCGTGAGATTGTCCCGGCGAGCCACCGACAACACGGCATTGGCGCTGCCGACACTGCGCGGCCCCCACTGAGGTGACTCGAAGAAGTCCCATGGCAAGGTCTTGTCCAAGTCCAGCAAGGCAATTGGGACACCGACCAGAGTGGCCAGTGCGTCCACTGCGGCGGCGTCCACCACGACGGGGCCGACCAGTTCGGCACGGCGCGCTTTGGCTTCGGCCTCGGTGCTGCCGAGCGTGATGTTCAGGCCGGGCAGAACTAACAACTCGTCTGGGTTGCGGCCGTGGGCGGCCGCACGGGCTTTGAGGTTGCGGTAGAACGCCTGAGCGGTCGGCACCGTATTCGCCGCACAGAACACGGCGTCCGCGTGCGTTGCGGCCAACTCGATGCCTAGCGGCGACGCGCCGGCCTGGACGATGACCGGCCGCCCCTGCACGGACCGTGGCAATTGAAACCGCGCATGGAAGCCGACGTGCTTGCCGTCGAAGTCCACGGCAGGCACCCCTCCGTCGGACACCAACTCACCCGTCGAAGGGTCGGCGACCAGAGCGTCTGGACTCCAGGAGTCCCAGAGCTGTTTGACGGCGATCAGTACTTCTTCGGCGCGCCCGTATCGGTATTCGCGATCAGGTAACGGCCCCCGTCCGTACAGGGCCGCCGCGGCGTCCTCACCGGACGTGACGATGTTGACCGCAGCCCGGCCACCAGAGGCGATGTCGAGCGTCGCGGCACGACGTGCGACGTCCCAGGGCTGATAGAAGGTCGCCGAGAGCGTCGCAACCACACCGACGTGTGTGGTTGCGCGGGCCACGGCGGTCTGCAGCATAAGTGGGTCGAAGGCGTGCCACGGCTTGCTGAAGTCGGTGGCACCCAGGTGGTCGGCCAGGAATACGGCGTCGAGCAGGCCGCGTTCGGCGATCTGTCCGAGCTTCTCCCAGGAGTCGAAGTCGAGGAACCACGTCGGCGGATCGCTATGCCGCCAGCTGTTCACCGGCTTCGCGAGTCCATTGCCGTTGACGTTGAGGTGCAAGAGCCGTTCTGCCACCACACCATCCTTGGCGGCACCGTCGGGCGAATGAAGAGGAAACGGCTACAGGTTCCACCAAGCGGATCTTGGCAGTCCCTCTGACGCGACAGTTAAGCGCAGGCGCACCTAGTCGTTAGCTGAACCTCGTTGATTCGGCCCGCTGAGGGACTGAGACTGGGACCGATGACCGAACTTGCCGAAGTCAGCACCGCCGTCACCTACGGTTCACCGCAACTGCGGGAGCTGATCGATTACATCGCCGACGGGGCCATCGGCCGCGACGAACATGACGAGCTGCCCTTCGACGCGGTCGAAGCTGTCAAGCGGGCCCGACTCGGAGCGATCCGGCTGCCCGTCGAAAAGGGCGGCGGCGGTGCATCGCTGGTGGAGGTCTACAAGCTCTTCATCGAGCTCGGCGCGGCGGACTCCAACGTGGCGCACATCGTGCGCAGTCACTTCGGCGTCGTGGAGAACCTGCTGCGGAGCACACGTCCCGAGGACGCGCAGTGGCTGGAGCGCGTCGCCCAAGGTGAGCTGATCGGTTCGGCGTCAACCGAACTGAGCGCGAAGGCCGGCGCCACCGACTTCCCGTACCAGACGGCGATCACCCGGACCCCGGATGGCCTGCGCCTGAACGGGACCAAGCACTACACCACCGGCAGCCTGTACATGGACTGGCTGATCGTCGGGGTGACCGACGTCGACGGTGACAAAGCGGAGGTGATCATCCCGACCGATCGCCCCGGCGTGGTACGCATCAACGACTGGACCGGTTTCGGTCAACGCTTCACCGGCAGCGGCACAGTAACTTTCGACAATGTCGCGATCAGTCCCGAGGACTACTTCGTCAAGGGCGCGTTCACTCGTGACGGCTTGACCTACCGCGCCACGTTCTTCCACATCCAGCTCACCGCGATGATCGCGGGCATCCTGCGGCGGGTAGCCAGCGATGCCGTCGAGCAGGTCCGCGGTAAGAAGCGGGCGTTCTACCACGCCATCGCCGACACCCCGGCCGACGACCCGATCGTCCAATACAGCGTCGGACTGCTGCACAGCCAGGCCTTCGCGGCCGAGGCCATGGTGCTCGCCGCAGGCGCCGCCTTGGCAGAGGCGTACGCAGCCGCAGGCACCCCCGAGGAGCCCGAACTCTCGCTGCAGGCAACGCTACTCAACGCCAAGGCGAAGGTCGTCATCGACGAACTCGCCAACCGCGCGGCCTCGGAACTGTTCGACGTCGGCGGCGGATCACTGGTGCATCGCAGCAAGCACCTCGACCGGCACTGGCGAAACATCCGCTCGATCGCGGCGCACAACCCGAAGACGCTCAAGGCGGTCGCGGTCGGCAACTACGCACTCAATGGAACACCGCCGCCGAACCAGGGCTTCTTCTAGCTAGCCACATGACCGCCTTCACCCATCGCGTCACACTGCGCGCCTCCCCGCCCGACGGGGTGAACGCCGAGGTGCCACGTTGACCACCGACGAACTCGTCACCGATGACCTTGCGCCGGCGAAGGTTGCGGTGGCCAAGCCGGGCACCCTCGACAAGTCGCTGATCGACCTCAGCCCGAAGAACCGCGGACGCGAGAGGGTTCGCCAGCGAGTCCGCTTCTGGAGCGGCTGGGCGCTGCGCATCGGTGTGCCCATCCTGCTGATCGTGTTCTGGCAGCTCGTGAGCGACTGGGGTGAGGTCTCCGAGGACGTGCTCCCCTCCCCGAAGACGATCGTCGAGGCATACAGCTACCTCTGGGACAACGGCTCGCTGCAGGCAGCCCTGCCGATCTCGCTGCGCAGAGCCGGCGAAGGTCTACTGATCGGCGGCACCGCCGGTTTGGTCCTCGGCATCTTCGCCGGCCTCTGGAAGATCGGTGAGGAGACGTTCGACGCCACCCTGCAGATGCTGCGGACGGTCCCCTTCATCGCCCTGGTCCCGCTCTTCGTCACCTGGTTCGGCATCGACGAGCCCTCCAAGCTCGCGCTCATCACCGCGGCCGCACTGTTTCCGCTCTACCTGAACACGTTCCACGCTGTGAAGGGCGTCGACCAGAAGCTCATCGAAGCAGGCAAGACCTTCGGGCTCTCCGGGTTCCAGATCGCCCGCCGCATCATCTTCCCGACGGCGCTGCCAGGCATCCTCACCGGCGTCCGCTTCGCGTGCTCGTTCTCGCTCCTGTCACTGGTACTCGCCGAACAGGTCAACTCGACGGCCGGAATCGGCTACCTGATCATCAACGCCCAGAACAACCAGCGCCCGGACATCGTCATCGCCGGCATCTGGATCTATGCGGTGCTGGGAATTCTCATCGACTTCCTCATGCGCGGCCTGGAACGCCTCGTCCTACCTTGGAGGGCCCGTGTCAACATCGGCTGAGATCCTCGGGGACGGTCCTGCCTACGTCGTCGACGCGCTCGGCGTGCGGCGCATCTTCAACGGCCGCGCGGTGCTCGACGGTGTCGATCTCCGACTGGGGAAGGGCGACTTCGTCGCGCTGCTCGGCCCGTCCGGCACGGGTAAGACGACGTTGTTGCGCATCATCGGCGGCCTCGACACCGCCGACGAAGGGCGCGTGGTCGTTCCACGGGTGCGATCGACCGTCTTCCAGGAGCCGCGCCTGGTCCTCGCACAGAAGGTATGGCGCAACGTCGTACTCGGCGCGCGTCGGCCGCGAGCCGCACGCCGCAAGGCCATCGACGCCTTGGCCGAGGTCGGCATAGAGAGGCACGCGACGGCGTGGCCCCGCACCCTCTCCGGCGGTGAGGCCCAACGCGTCGCGCTCGCCCGCGCGCTGGTCACCGAGCCCGACCTGCTGCTGCTGGACGAGCCGTTCGCGGCACTGGACGCCCTGACCCGCATCAAGATGCACGACCTGTTGGCGGCACTGTGCGCCAAGCACCAGCCTGCCGTCGTCCTGGTCACGCACGACGTCGACGAGGCGATCCTGCTCGCCGACCGCGTGCTGGTGCTGTCCAACGGATCGATCGCCCTGAACCTGCCGGTCGACATCGACAAGCCGCGCCTGCGCGACGATCCGCGCTTCCTCGAGCTTCGGGCCACGCTCCTGGAGCAACTCGGCGTGGCCCGCACCGTCGGCGGCGACACCGCGGAAGCGCCTGCCCAGCACTGACTTCCAGGAACGGATCGACGATCGACCTTTTGCCACCCACACACGACAAGGAATCCAATCCTCCATGAGCTCCGTCCGGCCACAGCCGCGGCACCTGCGCCGCACGTTCACCATCGTCACCGCCATGGCCATGACGGCGGTCCTCGCCGCCGCGTGTGGCGGTGCCACGAATTCCGGCGGCGGCGGCGTAGACCTCAAGATCAGTTACCAGACGGCTGACTTCCCGGCCCTGCTGAAGGCATCCGGCCTATTCGAGAACCTGCCCTACAAGTACCAGGTTCCGATCATCAACGGCCCGGCCAGCCAGCTCGCAGCGTTGTACGGCAAGCAGATCGACGTCGGCGAGGCCGGTGACAACACGGGTGCGTTCGAGGTCGCCAACGCCGCAACACCGTGGACCAAGGAGACCGCGCCGATCCAGGGCTTCGCGGTGCAGTACATCCCAGATGCGCCCTTTCCCTCGCCTGCCGTGTACGTGACGAAGAGCTCCGGAATCAAGACGCTGGCCGACCTGAAGGGCAAGAAGATCGGCTACAACTACGGCGGCAACATCTATGCCGGGTACGTGGTCGCCCTGGAGCGGGGCGGCTTCGGGCCGGATGACGTTCAGGGCGTGCAGTTCCCGGCCAACCAGGCCGCGGCCAATGCCTTCAATGCAGGCGATCTGGACGCCGTCGTCACCTCGTACTTCCTGGTGAAGAAGCTCGTCGACGCCGGCGACGCGATCAAGATCGCCGATCCGGAGAGCCTCGGGACCATCGGAAACGGCGGTGGCTGGCTCGCCCGCTCGGACTCCTTGAAGGACCCCGCCAAGCTGACGGCGATCAAGGACTTCTTCGGACGGTTGCGCAAGGTGTACGAGGAGTGGATCCCTGCCCATGAGGCCGAGTACGAGAAATTGATGGACACCGTGCTGAATCAGACACCGGACGTCGCCAAGGTCAACTGGCAGAACAACTCCCGCATGGTCTTCTACAAGATCGGCGACCCGCAGTTCCTCAAGATCCAGCAGGAGATCGTCGACGCCGCATACAAGGTCGGCGGGCTCAAGACCGACGCCGACGCCAGCATCGGGTACACGACGATCCTGGACCCCACCACCACCGGCTGACGCCACCGGGCGGTAGCCGACGCCGAAAGTACGGTTGTTGAACGTGTTTCGCGAGTAAGGGCGCAAACAACCGTACCTTCGGCGACCTTCCAGGCCGACGCAAACGTGGACCGCGAACGCACACAGTTAAGTAATTCCAGATGTTCTGCGTAGCCAAACATTCTGGATGTGACGGTCACCGTCAGGTTGGGTGTATCAAAGGCCTCCAGTGGAGCCTGCCGTCGAATGAGAGAACTGCGCCCTGACGATGTTGACGCCCGTACTGAGCCAACTCAATTCCGTCCGTCGCGTGCTGAGCACCGTCGGGCTCGTCGCTGCGGTGGTACTCGGCGTGGCTGCCTGCGACGGGCAATCCAGCAGCGAGGCCGGCGGGAGCGTCGTCAAGTGGGCGGTGATCATCCCGCCCAATTGGGACCCGGTGCAGACCAGTTCGCACTATCCGCAGTACTACACGAACCTCGTCTATGAATCGCTGCTGGCGATCACGCCAGAAGGAAAGCCGGCACCCGGGCTTGCCGAGAGCTGGGACTTCAACCCGGCGGGGACGGAACTCACGCTGCACCTCCGCGAGGGCAACAAGTTCACGGATGGAACACCCGTCAACGCACAGGCGGTCAGGGACTTCTTCGACCGTGCGCTCAACGATGGGCAGTCTGCCCGCAAGGTCGACTTCGAAGCGATCCAATCGGTGACGGCGGACTCCGATTCGACTGTCACACTGCACCTGAAGCGCCCAGACTTCGGCATCCTGCTGCGGCTCGGCCCCAAGGCCGGCCAGGTCCCCAGCCCAGCAGTGAAACCTGAAGACCTCAAGCAGAATCCGATCGGCGCCGGCCCATACAAGGTGACCGAATTCGTCGACGGCGACCACGTGTTCCTCACCAAGAATCCGGACTACTGGGATGCGGCGAACATCCACGTCGACCGGATCGAGTTCTACCCGAAGCCCGGCCCTGCCCAGGCGGTGGCAGCAGTCACCTCGGGCCAGTACGACCTCGTCAATGCGATTGACACCGGCTCGCAGCGATCCGCGGAAGGTGTCGAGGGCGTGAAGGTGTTCAGCCCGGCAGGCAACAACAATTGGTACATCAATCTGAACCTGGCGCGCGCGCCGTTCAACGATCCCCAGGTGGTCAAGGCCTTCAATCTCGGGATCAACCGCGAGGAGTTCCTCGCCAAGGCGGGCGACGGAATCGGCGAAGTCTCCTCTCAGCCCTACCGGGAGGGGGAGGTCGGGTACGTCGCTGCGTTCGACAAGCCGGAGTACAACCCCGAGAAGGCCAAGGCTGTCCTGGCCGCAGCCGGCTATCAACCCGGGTCGATCAGCATCGCGATTCCGATCTCCCCGGACAATCAGAGGCAGGCGGAGGTACTCCAAGCTCAGGTGCAGGCCATCGGGATCAAGGCAGACATCCAGGTCATGCAGGACGACGCGATCTCGAAACTGGCGTTCACGAAATCCAAGGAGTATCCGCTTCTCTTGTCCGGCACGCACAACTATCTCGACCCGCTGGAGACGTTCAGCCAACAGTTCTCCGCAGGTGGCAATGTGAACGTCAGCGGTCTGCAGCCCGCCGACTTCGACCAACTGCGCTACGCCGCGGCGGCCACACCTCTTGACTCGCCGAAGTACGAGGCCGCTGTTGCGGCACTGGCGAATTCATCGCTGGCATTCGGTTCGAAGGTCTACCTGTACACCTACCACTACTCCTACCTCCAGTCGACGAAGATCTCCGACTTCCCACGGACGCCGGGCAGCGTGAGCTGGAAGGGCGTCACAATCTCGCCTGGCCCCACATGACCGACGTCATGACCACCAGGGCTGACTCCGTCGGTTGGCTACGGCTGCGCACCAGCGGATTTCGTGCGCTGCGGGCAGTCCTGCGCTGGCTGTCGGTGTTAGTTCCCGTCTTCGTCGTCGCGACGTTCTTCACGTTCCTGTTGAGCGTCATCTCGGGAATCGACCCGGTGTTCGTGGTGCTCGGTGACAACCCATCGGCCTCCGCAGTCGCGGACCTGACCGCGAAATGGGGCCTGGACAGCCCCTTTCTGGTGCAGTACTGGAATTGGCTGACGGGTATCTTCACGGGCGACTTCGGCGAGAGCTGGGTCTCGCAAGCACCGCTGGGCAATGTGCTGCTGCGTCGCGCGCTCATCAGCCTCTGGATTGCCGTGGCCGCCTTGGTCATCGGCATCGGTGTCGGCACCGCCCTCGGCGTGCTGGCCGTCAAGTTTCACGGGAGTTGGCTGGACCGTTCGATCACCTTCTTCACCACGATCATGTCGGTCCTGCCCGCTTTCATCATGGGCATCGCGCTTATCCTGGTCTTCGCGGTCGCGCTGCCGTTGTTGCCGTCGGCCGGCTACACCTCGACCAGTGTTGGCTTGTGGCCCTGGCTATCCCACATTCTGCTGCCCGCGACCGCGCTCAGCCTCGATCTGATCGCCGACATCGCCCGCCAGCTGCGGACGGCCATCCTGGGGACGCACAACGAGAACTATCTGCTCGGCGCCAGACTCAACGGGTATTCGGGCACGCGCCAGCTGTGGGCCTACTCGATCCGCAACGGCGTCGGCCCGGCGATCACCCTCATCGGACTCAAGCTCCCCAGTTTGGTCGGCGGTGCGGTCATCACCGAGACCATCTTTGGCATCCCCGGGCTCGGCATGTACGCAGCACAGTCGGCACTCGCCGGCGACGTTCCTGCCGTCCAAGGTGTGCTCATCATCTGCATCATCGCCGTCGTCGCCTTCAACTTCATCGTCAACTCCTTGCTCAATGTGCTTGCCCCAGCGGGACAGAGAGGGAACTGATCCGTCATGCGGCTCAGCTACGTTCTGCACAAGCGCACCGGCCAGCTGGCGATCGCCCTCGTCGTCCTGTTC
Organism: Mycobacterium sp. RTGN4; assembly: GCF_033804635.1. NCBI lineage: Bacteria > Bacillati > Actinomycetota > Actinomycetes > Mycobacteriales > Mycobacteriaceae > Mycobacterium > Mycobacterium sp. RTGN4. The sequence goes on from NZ_JAPZLB010000004.1 coordinate 329,461, forward strand.
ATCGTCATCGGCTTCTTCGGCAGTGCGCTGGCGCCGGACAACCCACTCGCTCCGGCCGCCGCGCCCCTAGCGGGACCATCGGCCGCGCATTGGTTCGGCACCGACAGTTTGGGACGCGATGTCTTGAGCCGGATTCTGGCAGGCGCAGGTATCAGCCTGCTGGGCGGCGTGCTGGTGAGCGTGGTCGCCTTCTTCATCGGCACCATTCCCGGCATCCTCTCGGTCTACCTTGGGCGGGTCTTCGAGTGGGCGAGCCTGCGACTGGTGGATACCGTGATCGCGTTGCCGTTCCTCATCGTTGCCGTCGCGGTCACCGCCCTGCTGGGCAACGGCTTGATTCCCGCGCTCGTGGTCGTCGGCGTCCTGGTCTCACCCATCTTCTACCGGGTGTCGCGGTCGGTGGCACTCGGTTCGGTCACCGCCGACTATGTGCTCGCAGCACGGCTTTACGGCGCCTCGACGTATTGGGTGGTGTCGCGGCACATCCTGCCGAAGTTGATCCCGGCACTTGCCGTGACGTTCGCGAATACGGTCGCCGCCGGGCTGATCGTGATCTCCTCGCTGTCGTTCTTGGGTATCGGGGTGCAACCTCCGGCTCCGACCTGGGGTGGGGTGCTCGCCGAGACCCTTGGGCACATCAGTCGCGCTCCCTTGGCGCCGATCTACCCGTCCGTGTTCATCGTCGCCGCGGTGTGGGCCTTCCACGCCCTGGCCGATCTGCTGCGCGACGCCGAGACCGAACCCGTCCGTGCCGAGACCGCCGGAGCTCTCGACGATTCGCCACTGTCCATCGTCGTGAGGGGAAAAACGTGACTGAGCCACTCGTTTCCGTCCAAAACTTGTCACTGGAAGCCGACGTACCAATCCTCACAGGTGTCAGCGTCGAATTGCAGCGGGGCAAGGTGCTCGGAATCGTCGGCGAATCCGGTAGCGGCAAGACGCTTCTCGTCAAGTCGATTCTGGGGGTGCTCCCGACGGCCGTGCGCAAGACGTCGGGAACCGTCGAACTGTTCGGCGAGGACACCAGCACGTTCGACACCAAGACGTGGCGGTCGCTGTGGGCGAGTCGACTCGGTGCGGTGTTCCAGGATCCCGGCAGCTACCTCAACCCGTCCTATACCGTGTTCCAACACTTCGACGAGTTCTACCGGGTTGCCCTGAAACTGCCACGCGCGGAGCGCCGCCGCCGGGCGCTGGAGGCATTGGAGTCAGTCAACATTCGAGATGCCGAGCAGGTGCTCACGCGATACCGCTTCGAGCTCAGTGGTGGAACGCTGCAACGCATTCTGATCGCCATCGCGCTGGCCCGCTCCCCCGATGTGTTCATTGCCGATGAAGCCACCACGTCGTTGGACGTCACGGTCGAGGCCGAGGTCCTCGACTTGATCTCCGACCTCAAGGACAACACCAACATGTCGATCATCGTTGTATCGCACGACTTGTCGGTGGTCGCCCGACTTGCGGACGACGTCATCGTGCTGCGCAACGGTGAGGTCGTGGAGGCCGGACCGACGCCGCGCCTGTTGAGTGCGCCGCGGTCGGACTACCTGCGTCTTCTGATCGACTCACACACCAAGTACGGGATCGACCGGGTCGAGGCGCGGACCGCGTCGGTCGGTTAGGAGGAGTTCGGTGCTCGAAGTCAAGAACGTAGACGTCACCTATCGCAGCCGCCGACGCCACAACGACGTACTCAAAGACGTCAGCGTGACGATCGAGCCGGGTGAGGCGGTGGCCGTCATCGGTGAATCCGGCTCCGGGAAGACCACCCTGGCCCGCACGATCCTCGGTGTCGTGAAACCGCGGTCCGGTGAAATCCTGTTCGAGGGACGCGATCTCGCTGGATTGCGGGGCACCGAACGCTCGAGCTTCCGACGCTCCGGGCAGCTCGACTACGTGTTTCAGGACACCCTGGCAAGCCTGGATCCCGATGTCTCAGCGGGCAACTCAGCCATCGAGCCGTTGCTCGTGCGATCGAATACTTCGAAGAAGGATGCCGTAGCGCGTGCACGGGAGCTCTTCGAGACATTCGGGCTCAGCCAGTCGCTGTTCGACAAACGCCCCGCGCAACTGTCCGGCGGGCAGCGGCAACGGATCGGACTGATCCGCGCCCTCATCCAGCAGCCGAAACTGCTGATTCTCGATGAGCCGCTCAGCGCCCTCGATGCGGCCAACCGCGCGGCCACGATCGACTTGTTGGTGGGCCTAACCCAACAGGGCATCGCCCTGCTTCTGATCACGCATGACATCGGCTCAGCGGTTGCCGTCAGCCAACGCACCTACGTGCTCTGGCGCGGCCAGATCGTGGAAGAAGCCAGCACGTGGGAGCTGATCCATGATCCGGAGCACGACTATTCGAAGCTGCTCGTCGGATCCGCCGGAAGTCTGTTCAGTCGCGGCAGTTCGAAGGAAGAGCGGGAGGCACTTCGCCGGCGGCTCGAGTTGGCCTGATCCAGGCTCGCGTGAAACAGGTGAGCCTTACCGAGGATCGACGAACTGAACCAGACCGTCGCGTTCGAGCTCGTCGACGATGTGGTCACCCCATTTGACATACCAGTCGAGGTGGGCGCGGCGCTGTTCCAGCGTCTGCGGCTCGGGGATCTTCTCAGCCGGGTCGAGCGATTCCTGCGTCGAACCGGTTCCTACCTCGCGGCCGCTATCCTGCCAAGCCTGCGTGCCGCCGGCCAGCGCGCGCACCGGCCGACCCACCCCGTGCTCGGCGGCCGCCAGCTGCGCAAGCCTGCCGTCGGCAGAAGTGAACACGATGGCGGTGTCCTCGGGCACGAAGGAAAGCAACCGGCGCAGGGATGACCTGCGGGCCACCACGGAGCCGGGGATGTGATGGCGTACAAGAACATACGGCCGCGCCGGCTCAAGATCGATCACCAGGGGTCGCGGCCACTCCCCGGTGAGTGAGGCAGCGAGTTCCTCGACATCGACGCTGGCCGCCGTTTCGCTCCCTGGCACCGCCGCGCGTGGTTCTTCACCGGTAACCAACGGGTCGTCTCCGAGGAGGTAGACGCTGACATCGGGAAGGCCGAGTTGAGTGAGCCAGCCGGCGGTGGTCCGGGCACGCACCCCGTCCGCATCGTCGATCACGACGACGCGTCCGTTGCGGCTTCCGATGTAATAGTCGGTCTTCTGGACCAGCTGGCCCCCTGGCACTGAACGGGTTCCGTCGAGGTGGCCGGTCACGTACTCCACGTGCGTCCGGACGTCGAACAGGTACAGCGAGCGCTCCCCCGCGGTCGCGCGCGCTTCATCGAGCTCGGCCCGGGTGATCTCGCGAATGCCGAACCGGCGCGCCACCTCTCGGGCGGCATCCGCGGCACGGGCCCGGTTGTCCGCGCTCGGTTCGGCGGCGACCTCCTCGTCACCGCGGCCAGGATGGTATCCGGCCAGCAGCCACGCCGTGGTGCCGTTCTCCAGTGACACCACCGGGTTCGGAAACCCCGCGTTGATCAGCGTCTGCGCGCCGATGATCGCGCGCGTTCGCCCGGCGCAGTTGACGACCACCTGCGTCGAGGCCTTGGGCACCTGATCGTATGCGCGGTAGAGCAACTCGGGTCCTGGCGCATCGACACCGCCAGGAATGCTGATCGCGTGATACTCGTCGAACGGGCGGGTGTCGAGGATGACGATATCCTCGCCGGCATCGATTTTGGCCTTGAGCTGTTCAACGGTGACACGCGGTGTGTCGTATCGGCGTTCGACGAACTCCCCGAGGGCCTTGCTGAGCGAGTTCACGTTGGTGATCAGCTGGAATCCGGCTGCCACCCAGGCGGGATTGCCGCCCCGCAGCACCCGCACATCGGTGTATCCGGCTGTCCGGGCCAGCTCGGCGGCTTGGTCGGCGAGATCGTCGCCGTCGCCGGAGGCCCCGGTGAACACGATCGGAACCCCCGTTCGTGCAACGAGTTCCGACAAGCGAAGTTCCACCTCGCTGGCGGGCACCGGTACCGAGACGGAGATGTGTCCGGCCGCGTAGTCCTCACCCTCACTGGCGTCGGCGACGACGACGTCGTCGCGAGCTTCCAAGAGTGCCCGCAGGTCCGTTGCGGTGATCGAGCGCGCTGCCTCAGCGGTCGTAGCGGCCTGGTCGTTGATGGAGAGTGTCATGTCGGAGCTCCGTGTTCTGTGTGTTGGCCGGTGGGTCGGTGGGCGCTCAGGAACCGTAGAAGGGTTGACCTGACACCAGCTCGGACTCGCGCCCGTCGACACCCTTGGGGATATCGCCTTCCAGGGTCACGCGGTATAGCACCCGCTCGTAGCCGAGGTGGCCCGCGTCGGGGATCGCCAGGTGTGATGTAGCGCGGTTGTCCCAGAAGGCGACGCTGCCAGGTGCCCAGCGGAAGCGGACGGTGTACTCCGTGCGCGTCGCCTCCTCCCACAACAGGTTGAGGACGCGGTCGCTCTGCGACGGTGTCAGGCCGCGGATTTCGCGCGCACCACGGGTGAATCCGGGGCTGACGAACAACGCTCGCTCGCCGGTGTCCGGGTGCACCCGGACCGCTGGGTGGAAGGCCACCAGGTTGGCCTCGCGAATCTTGCGGTCACGCTGACTTCCTTCTTGCGCCCGACTGTTGAACTGGTGCTTGACATCGAGCGTGTCGGCGAAGTCGCGGAGCTCCTTGGGCAGGTTCTCGTAAGCCGCAACCAGATTGGTCCAGGCCGTATCGCCGCCATACGGGGGCAGGATGTCGGCGCGCAGGATCGACGCGGCAGGCGGGTTCACCAACGCGGTCACGTCGGTGTGCCAGCTGCTGTCATAGGACGTCCGTTTGCGGCCGAGTTTCGATTCGTACCGGCGACTGTCGATGGGCAGGATCTCAGGGAATCCCTCAGGCGGGCTTTCCTCGTGCGGATGTGCCGGGGTCACCTTGCCGAAGTGACGAGCGAAGGCGATCTGCTCGGCGTGACCGATCTCCTGGTCCCGGAAGAAGACCACTTTGTATTTGTGCAGTGCACCGCGGATCTCATCGACGACGCCCTGGTCGAGCGGGCCGCGAAGGTCGACACCCTTGATCTCTGCGCCGGTGTAACCGGCGACGGGAAGGACGTCGAGGCCGGTGTCGGAGATTGGTCCGGTCTCTTTGAGTTCGGTCATGACCTGATTTCCCTTGCCTCGAAAAGATATTGGGTACCACCAGCGTCAGTTCTGGCAGTTCAGGAAACAAGCGTGATCGGCTACTCGAATGCTTCAGCGCTACTTAACTGGCCACCTAGGCACCGAGACACCGCAACCCCTCGATTACGTTGGAATTACATCCGCGTTGATTCCTGGACCGATAGCCACGTAAGCCCTGGTCAAAGAGGATTGGAAACGCCTCGGCAGAAACGGCGAATCGGCGGCGCACAATGTTGTGTCACGATTTTGGGTGTGAAATCGGTATCCCCCGCCATTGGGCGCCACCCCACCCAGGCCGACGCCACGGCAGGTGTCTGATGCTCGACCTGCGCCGCATGATGCTGCTGTGTGACCTCGCCGACCTCGGCTCCGTCACCGCCGTCGCTGATCGCCGTAGCATCACCAGCTCCGCTGTATCCCAACAACTTCGCGTCCTCGAAGAAGAGGCAGGAGCGATCCTCTTCCGTCGCGAGGGTCGAACCCTCGGCCTCTCGCGCAGCGGCCAGGTCCTCGTCGACCACGTTCGCATCGTGCTGACCGCAGTCGACGAGGCGATGGCTGCCGTCGCGGCGACCAGGGACCGGACCTCCGGACAGGTTGCAGTCGCGGCCTTCAACATGGGCATCCCGATGCTGGCCGTCCCCTTGATGCAACGCCTCAGCGACACCGAACCGGATCTCCGCATCGAGGTCCAGCAGGAAGCCAGCGCCGGTGCATTGCGCCTCCTGCGACAGGGTGAGATCGACATCGCGATCACCTGCAACTACGACTTCTTCGGCGACGCCTCCCTCGGCGGATTAACCAGCGAGCCATTGCTGTTCGAGCCGTTGGTGCTGTTGGCGCCGCCGCACTTGCACCTGCGGATCCGCAAAAGCGGATTGGCGGCCCTTGCCGACGTCCAGTGGGTGACGGGCCCGCAGACGGCCGGGCTCGGAATCGCCGTCATGCGCGCGGGTGAGAGCGCAGGGTTCACACCTCAGGTCAAACATCGCCTGATCGGTGCCCAGAACATCTGTGACCTGGCTGCGACGGAGACCGCCTCGGCGCTGGTGCCACGCCTGTCGGTGCCACAGCGACTCGAATCGTTGATCGTCCCGGACATCGAATTCGGTGGGCGGACCATCAGCGCCGTGGTCCGCGAGGGCAGACAACGCGATCCCAATATCGCGCTGATCGTCCGGACCCTGCGGAACATTGCGGCTGCGGCACTGCCGTCATCGACCACAAAGGAACTCAGCGTCGCCTCCTGAGCACCCGCCGTAAGCCACGTTGGTAGGCGGGTTCATCGCGGTGCGGGCCGGCCGTCACGACACCGCCACCAACTCGGCGAGCCGGCGGCCAGGTATCGCATCGATCAGCGTGCGGGTGTATTCCGCAGCCGGGTCCGCGAATACCGCTGCGGTGTCGCCGGTTTCGACGACCCGCCCCGACCTGAGCACGACGACCCGGTGGGACATCCGCTGCACGACGGACAGGTCGTGGGAGATGAACAGGTAGCTGAGCCCGCGTTTCTCCTGCAGTTCGAGCAGCAGGCGGATGACCTGGTCCTGGGTCACGACGTCGAGCGCCGACAGCGGTTCGTCGAGCAGCAGGATCTTCGGGCGCACCACCAGCGCCCTGGCGATGGCGACCCGTTGGCGTTCCCCTCCGGAGAGTTCAGCCGCCCGCCGGTCAAGCTTGTCGGGGGTCAAGTTGACGTCATCCAGTACCTCCGACACCCGAGCGGTCCGGGTGCCGGCATCACCAAGCCCGTTGGCCCGCAGCGGACTGTCGAGAATCTGCCGTACGGTCCATCGTGGATCGAGCGCGGAATCCGGGTTCTGGTAGACGAATTGGATGTCTTTCCAGTTCTGGCGCCGGGCGCGCTGCGCAAGGCCCGCGATATCGCGGCCGAGGACACGCACGGCTCCGCGGGTCGGCTTCACCAAGCCGATGATGATTTTGGCGGTCGTCGACTTTCCGGAACCAGACTCGCCGACGAGCGCCACCGTCTCGCCGCGACGGATGGTGAGATTCACGTCCGTCAGCACCGAATGCTTGACCCGTCGCGACATGCGGAACTCCTTGTCGACGCGCGCGACTTCGATGACACGCTCGGCTGCGGGGTCGACAGGCGCAGGCGGGACGATCGAGCCGACGCGGCGCACCAGCTGTGCGGCATAGTCCGATTGCGGTGTGCTGATGATCGTTTCGACTGGAGCATCCTCCACCAGCGCGCCGTCGCGCATCACCACAACGCGTGATGCGTGGTCGGTGGCCACCCCGATGTCATGGGTGACGAACAGCACGGTCGTGCCGTGCTCGGCCACCAGCCGGTCGAATACCCGCAAAACATGGCTCTGCACCGTGACGTCGAGTGCCGAGGTCGGCTCATCTGCGACGAGCAACTGCGGGTTGAGCCCAAACGCCATCGCGATGAGCACGCGCTGCCGCATGCCGCCGGACAGTTCCCCCGGATACTGCTTGAGTCGTTGCTCTGGACGGTCGATCTCGACTTGCTCCAGCAGCTCGATGCACCGTTGCCGCATGTCGCCGCGACTGAGCTTGGCCTTCTTCAGCTGGAATATCTCGGCGAGCTGCGACCCGACGGTGCGCACCGGGTTCAGCGATGCGCCCGGATCTTGCGGGACCAAACCGACGTCGGCGCCCCGGATCCGGCTCCACTCGCGTTCGCTGAGCCCCAGGGTGCTGTGCCCAAGGAGCTTCATCGACGACGCGGCCACCGTGGCCGAGGCGGGCAGCAGTCCGATCACCGTGTTCGCCAAAGTAGTTTTACCCGAACCCGATTCACCGACGACTGCGACGAACTCCCCCGCCGACACGGTCAGGCTGACGTTGTCCAGGGCAACGTTGGGCGGTGCGTCATCAGCACCGCCCCGGTAGGTCACGGTGAGATCGGACAGTTCGAGCAGATGTTCAGCCATATCGCGTCCTGTCGGGTCAGATGTGGTTGGACTTGAGCACGCGACGGCTCACGACACCGAGGGCAACGATCACCACCAGGATCACCGCACCCGGTAGGGATGTGAGCCACCACGCGGTAGCCAGATAGCTACGCCCCTCGGCGACCAGCAGACCCCATTCCGGGGTCGGCGGCGGTGCGCTGTAGCCGAGGTAACCCAACGCGGAGATCGCCAGGATCGCCGCGCTCAGGTCGATGACAGCGAGCGCGACCACCGCGCCGACCGCGTTCGGCAGAATATGCCGACGGATCACCGACCATCTGGTCTCGCCCGACAGGAAGGCTGCCTCGACGAAATCCAAAGCGCGGACCCGCAATACCTCGGTGCGGAACACGCGGGCGAAGACGGCGATCGATCCGATTCCCACACCAATGCCCACCGACAGCGGCCCGGGGCCGTAGGCGGTCACGATCCACACCGACACCAGGAAGGCTGGTAGCGACAGCAGGACATCGCTGAACCGCATCCCGATGGCATCGACGAAAGGACCGGACACCCCGGCGGCGATACCGACGAGACTGCCGATCAGCAGACCGACGGCCACCGCGAGACCCGCGGTCAGCACGGTGTGCGACGTTCCGTAGATGACCCGGGCCAGCACGTCGCGGCCGAGGTGATCGGTGCCGAACCAGTGCGCCCCGCCCGGCGGCTGGAACTTGTCGAGATGATTGCCTTTGAGCGGATCCTGGTCGGTGAACAACCCGGGGGCCAACGCCCACGCGGTGACGAGGATCAGCACCGCACCCGAGATGCGGACCGACCACGGGGTGGTCCGAAACACCGCCAGGGTGACGGTGCGGGCCCGGCCGGTGGCGGCGGGCGGTGCGGTGGCCAACTCTGGGTTTTTCAGGGTCACGCGAACCCGCCCAGTCGGGTGTTGAACCCGCGGTGCTGCATCTTGGTGACCCGCGGGTCGAGGATGGGATAAATCAGATCCACCAACAGGTTCGCGCCGACGATGACGACCGTCGTCAGCATCACCAAACCCTGGATGAGCGAAATGTCCTGGTTGGACACCGCCTGCAGCAGGACGGTGCCAAGTCCTGATCGCGAGAACACCGTTTCGGTCACCACCGACCCACCTAGCAGCGCCCCGATGGTCGTCGCGGTCACCGTCAACGCCGGGCCTGCCGCGTTCTTCAACACATGCTTGCGGATCACCCAGCCCGGGGTGCCCCCTTTGGCGCGGGCGGTGTTGACATGCGGAAGTGTCAGCGTCGCTTCGGCATTCTTGAGCAACACCTGCGCGATCGGCGCCGAAATGGGCACGGCGAGCACGAGCGCCGGTATCAGCAGCGACGCCAGCGACCCGTCCGGGAACAGCGAGAACAACCCAAGTTGAACCGAGAAGATCTGCAGCACAACCAGACCGAGCCAAAACGTCGGCACCGCGCTGAACAACGAAGGGATGCTACGGATGAACGTCCGCAGCCAGTCGACTTTGCCGGTGGTCGCGAGCAGCACGATGGTCAACGCGAACACCAGTGCCAGCACGGTCGCGGTGGACGCCAACTTGAGCGTCTCCCCGACCACGCTGCCGATCCGGTCGGTGACCGCCTGCCCGCTGGAGAGCGAGAAGCCAAACTGCCCGTGCACCAGGTGATTCAACTGGGCGAAGTACTGCTGCCACGCCGGTTGGTCGTAGCCGTAATACTCCTTGACCTGGGTGACCACATCGGGATTGAAGTAGCCCTCACCCTTGGCCACGAAGATCGTCACCGGGTCGGCAGGCAGGATGCTCACGCCCCAGAAGATGACGGTGAACGCCAGCAGCAGAACCACCAGTGCCTGGCCGACCCGCGCGAGCACATACCGGGTCATCGATTAGCTCTTCCAGGCACTCTGGAATAGCGGTTCGGTGTAGTTGGTGAAATCGATGTGGACATTGGGGGCGGCGGCGTGCACCTGAACCTCGTCCCAAAGGATCAGCGCCAGTTGGTCATCGATGATCTTCTGCTGTTCGCGGGCGACCACGTCCTTGAGCTGCGCCGGATCGGTCGCCTTGAGTTCCTCGTTCGATAGGGCGACCAGGTCATCGATCTTGGTGAAGGTGAGATTGCCGTCCTCCCGGCCGAACAGAAGGCCCAAACCGATGTTGTAACCAGTCCGCGTACCGAGCAGCGGCGTCGCCGGATCGGTATTGGCCGCATTGAACAGGGTGGTGTCACCGGCCCGGTTCACCAGCTGGATGCCCAGGTCACGCCAACCGCTTTCGATGAACTCGAACGCAGGCCGGAACACCACACTCTGATTGGACGCCGCCAGGGTGAGGTTGAGCTTCTTGCCGTCCTTCTCCCGGATCCCGTCGCCGCCGACCTTCCACCCGGCTTCGTCGAGCAGGCTGGCCGCCTTCTTTGGGTCGTACCCGATATCCTTGCTCACATCGGCGAACAGCGGATCATTGTGTCCGAGAACGGAATCGCTGGCCCGATAACTGTCGGAGAGCACGGTGTCGACGACCGCTTGGCGGTCGATGCCCAGTTGCAGCGCGCGCCGCACCCGGACATCGCTGACGAGGTCGTTGCCGATCCGGAACGCCGCCAGGTTCACCGTCAAGGCAGGAGCCTGCACCGGGATCACCTGGAAACCACCTTGGCTCAGTCCGGATTCGTCGGTGGGCTGGATCCCGCGGGCTAGATCCACCTGTTTCGACTGCACCGCACCGGCCCGCAAGCCGGGTTCGCCGATCACCCGGACGACCAGCTTGTCGAGGTATGCCGCGCCCTGGTTGGGCGAGATGGCAGGCGGCCACGCGTAGTCGGGACGCTTCTTGAGCACGACCTCCTGGTCGGGCACCTGGGATTCGTAGACAAACGGCCCTGAGCCGACGACATTGGCGATCTTGGCCTGGCCGTCGTAGTCGCGCGCCAAGGTCGACAGACCGCGGATGCCCGCGCGCCCGTTGGCGGCCACCTTGTAGAAGTTCGTGTTGGGCCGGCTCAGAAACACCGTGACGGTGTTGCCGTTGACCTCACTGTGGTCGTAGCCCACGAAATCGCTGAAGGCCGGGATCTTCTTGCTCTTGTCGCCCTTGCCGAGCTGGTCGAAGTTAGCCTTGACCACCTCCGCATTCAGCGGTGTCCCGTCACTGAACGTGACACCGTCGCGGATGGTGAAGGTGTACTGCGTGGCATCGCCGTTGCGCGAGAAGTCCTTTGCCAACCACCCGGAGACCTCCCCCGTTTTGGGGTCGATGTACACCAGCCGATCCACCACCTGGAAGAGCAAGTTCGCGGTGGTGTAATTCGTGCTCAGCGCATCGGTGACGAACTGTACGTCGGAGAATGTCAGCGTGCCGCCCTGCTGAGGCTCCCCGGTGGGACCCGAACCCGCGGACTGCCGCTGGCCTCCGCAGCCGGCAAGCACGGCCATTGCGATTACGCACACGATCAGCTTCTTCATGGTGCGCATGTGTCCCTAACTGGATGTGACGTGACAGACGACGTGGAACGTTAGAGGCTGGGCCGGCAACGCTCAATGCTTTGCCTTGCGCTGCACAAAAGGGCACCGAACGACACCGTGCCGGAGCCGGCTGTCCGATCAGCTTGTGTGACGGACAAGCGGTGATCAACCAAGTCCCACTACAGCTTTCTCGTAGCGAAAGTTCGCAGATTTTCAGGCGGAGTCTCGATACGTTGCGACCTGCCGGGTAATCGCCCTGACATTCGGATCGGCGTCAACGACATCGACTGTGAAACGACACTGAGGGGTCTCTTACGTGGGTGGAAAGCAGCTGCACCTAAACGCGTTTCTCATGAGCACGGGTCACCACGAGGCATCGTGGCGGCTGGCTGAGAGTGACCCGTTCGCCGCGACTGACGTGGCGCATTACGTCAAGCTGGCCACCACCGCGGAACGCGGCACGTTCGATTCGCTGTTTCTGGCCGACGGCCCGCAACTCAACGGCGATGTCGGTCGCCGTCCGCTGGGCATCCTGGAACCCCTGATCCTGCTGACTGTGTTGGCTGGCGTCACCTCGCGGATCGGGTTGATCGCGACGGCGTCGACGTCGTACAACTCGCCCTACAACCTGGCGCGCCGGTTCGCCTCACTCGACCACGTCAGCAACGGCCGGGCCGGGTGGAACATCGTCACCAGCGCCACCGTGGAGGCCGCTCGCAACTTCGGACTCGATGAGCTGCCGGATCATTCAGGCAGGTACGCGCGGGCCGACGAATTCGTCCAGTTGGCGGAAAAGCTCTGGGACAGTTGGGAAGACGATACGATCGTCGCCGATAAGGCGGCCGGGGTGTGGGGTGATCGGTCGAAGATTCACCCGCCAGCTCACCGTGGCGAGCACTTCTCGGTCCAGGGCGCGCTGAATGTCCCCCGCTCGCCTCAGGGCTATCCCCTACTGGTGCAGGCCGGCTCGTCCGAAGACGGCAAGCAGTTGGCAGCGCGGTACGCCGAGGCGGTCTTCACTGCGCAGCAGACGCTGCCCGAAGCCCGCGCCTTCTACGCCGATCTGAAATCCCGCGCGCTCGCCGCCGGACGCGACGCGGACACCATCAAGATCCTGCCCGGCATCGTGCCGGTGATCGGCAGCACCGAGGCCGAAGCCGCGGCCAAGGACCGCGAACTCGACGATGCGATCGTCCCGGAGTACGCGCATAGGCAGCTCGCCGACACGTTGCGGAAATCGGTCGACGAGCTGCAACTCGACAACCAGCTGCCCGACGACCTGCTGGCCGAGGACGACATCGAGGGCGCCAAGAGCAGGTACACGCTGATCGTCGAACTCGCTCGGCGCGAACGACTCACCGTGCGCCAGCTCATCGGTCGACTCGGCGGGGGCCGCGGACACCGCACCTTCACCGGCACTCCCGAGCAGATCGCGGACACCATCGAAGAATGGTTCCGCGGCGGCGCCGCCGACGGGTTCAACATCATGCCCCCAGTCCTACCGTCGGGCCTGGAACTGTTCGTCGACCACGTCGTGCCCATCCTGCGGGCACGCGGGCTATTCCGCACCGAATACACCGCCACCACCTTGCGCGGGCACTACGGCCTGGCCCGCCCTGCCAACGCCAACCTGCTCGCAGGCGCGCTGTGACGTCACACCACCGCACGGAAAGTGAGTTGACTTGAGCACCGGTAACGCCGATGTGGCTGCCCAAGAGTCGTTGCGTCTGCTCGGCCTCGACGGACACAACTGGATCGCGCCTCGCGAAGGCGTCGATCACGATGTCGCGATCATCGGCGGCGGGCAGAGCGGTGTGACGGTCGCCCATGCGCTCCGGCGTGCCGGGGTGGCCAACCTGACCGTGCTCGACGCCGATGCGGACGAGTCAGCCTCCGCCTGGCGGTCCCGCGCACGGATGCGCACCCTACGAACGGCCAAGACCATTTCCGGACCGGAACTGGGCAACCCGTCCCTGTCTTTCCGGTCCTGGTACGAAAGCCACCATGGCGCAGCTGCTTTCGAGCAGCTCGACCGGATCGCCACCGCCGACTGGGCGGACTATGTCAGCTGGTTCCGGCGGCAGGTCGGTATCGAGATCCGCCGGGGCGTCCGCGTGGAGAACATCGAACCCACCGAAGCGGGCCTGCGGTTGACCCTTGAGCAGGGCGGACGCCGTTGGACCGAAGATGCCCGCAAGATCGTCCTGGCCGGCGGCGTCTCCGGTACCGGTGGCCCGCACGTCCCTGCTGCGCTGACGACGTTACCGAAAGGGCTGTGGGCGCACACGGCCGAGGACATCGAGTTCGGTTCGCTGCGAGGCAAATCCGTTGCGGTGCTCGGCGCGGCCGCCTCCGCCTACGATGCCGTCGCGACCGCGCTGGAGGCCGGGGCCGCCGACGTGCACGTCTACACCCGCAGGCCCGAGGTGGTGCTGGCCAACCTGGCCAACCGCCCGAACCCGTTGCTACAGGACGTGTTCCACCTGCTACCTGATGCCGAACGCTGGCAGCAGCGCGTGAAGGCCGCGGCGCAGGGCGCCAACGTGCCGGAGGATTCCGTCGCGCGGGCCGCCGCCTTCGACAACTACCACCTACACGTGTCGGCGGAGTGGATATCAGCGACTGAGGCAGACGGCCGAGTGCAAGTCGACGCCGCCGACGGCAGCCGGTCGTTCGACTACGTGATCGCGGGAACGGGATACCAGCAGGATCCGGCCACCCGGCCGGAGCTCGCGACGATCGCTCCGTACATCGCGCGATGGAAAGACGTGTACACCCCGCCCATTGGGTCGGAGCACGAACTGCTCGGCGTGGCCCCCTATTTGGGCGATGGATACGAATTCACCGAGAAGCAGCCGGGCAGTGCGCCGTGGCTGTCCGACGTTCACGTATTCAGTATCGGCGCCAACGTGAGCTTCGGTCGCCCCGTCGGCGACATCCCTAGCCTGCGGATCGGCGTTCCGCGACTAGCGCAGGCCATCACCCGAGATCTGGTCCTGGCCGACCTGCGCAGAACGGCACCGGCCACCGCAGGGGTAGGCCGATGACGGCGCAGACGGGCGAGCAGGGACGGCGTGAATTCCTCTGGTACATCCCGAACACCGTCGAACCAGGACACCGCGGTGACGACACCGTGGACGGCTGGGGCAGCCTGGACTTCTCGGTGGACCTCGCGCTTTCGGCCGAGCAGCACGGCTGGGGCGGTGCGCTGATCGGAACGGGCTGGGGCCGACCCGACACCTTCACGGTGGCCACCGCCATCGCCGCCCGCACCACGACATTCACCCCGCTGGTGGCGATCCGCCCCGGTTACTGGAATCCGGCGCATTTCGCCAGTGCCGCAGCAACTCTGGATCGACTGACCGATGGCAGGCTGTTCATCAACATCGTCAGCGGCACCGACGACTTGGCCGCCTACGGTGACGGAGAATTCGACAAATCCCGCCGCTACGACCGCACCAGGGAATTCCTGCAGGTGATCCGGCGGCTATGGCGCGATGAGGACGTCACCTTTCACGGCGAGTTCTTCCGTATCGATCACTCGACCGTGCAGCCGCGGCCGTTCCGCGCCGACGAGGGACGGCACCCGCGGTTGTACTTCGGTGGCGCGTCCGCGGCAGCCGAAGAGGTCGCGGTGGCCGAAGCCGACGTGCAGCTGTTCTGGGGTGAACCACTCGACGGCATCGAAGAACGCGTCACGCGGCTGAAGTCGCTGTCCGACAAGCTCGGTCGCGAACACGCTCCGCTCGAGTTCGGACTTCGGGTGACCACCCTGGTGCGCGAGAGGTCCGAGGAGGCCTGGGCGGCGGCCGAGGCCAAGATCGCCGTGCTGGCCGGCGGGCCCGAGGACCTACACACCCGCAACCCGAAGGCCGCGGTCGGCCAGCAACGCCTGCTCGATCTCGCGGAGCGCGGTGACGTGCTCGACACCTGCCTCTATACGACCCCAGGCCGCTACGGCGGCGGCGGCGCCGGAACGACATGGCTGGTCGGCTCGGCCACCGAAGTCGCCGCCGCCCTGCAGCGTTACGCCGACCTCGGTATCACCCACTTCGTGTTGTCCGACACTCCGTACCGGTCCGAGGTGGCCCGTGTCGGTGACCAACTGCTGCCGCTATTACACGCACCCGCCCCAGCCGCCCTGTGAAGTAGGAGATCCGCGTGCCGAAATTCCAGCGCCCCATCGTCGTGTACGGGGCTGGCGCAATCGGAGGGCTCATCGCTGCGCGCTTGCGTCTGGCCGAGTTCGATGTAACGGCGGTCGCGCGCGGCGAACACCTGCGCGCCATCCGCGCGAGCGGGCTCACGCTGGAGACGCAGGACGGCGCCGAAGCCATTGCACTGCCGTCCGCCGCTGACGCCGGTGAGATCGATTGGTCGCCAGAACCCGTCGTCATCTTGGCGGTCAAGAGCCACCAGACCGCGGCAGCCCTGGACGATCTGGCGGCGCACGCCCCACGCCGCACACCGGTATTCGTCGCACAGAACGGTGTCGCCAACGAGTCGGCCGTACTACGCAGGTTTGCCAACGTCTACGGCGTCGCGGTGTTGGTGTCCGCCGCTCACCTGGAGCCGGGAGTGGTTGTCCAGCAGACCTATCCGGTGGCCGGAATTCTTGATCTGGGCCGGTATCCCGCCGGTGGTGACGAGGTTGCCGAGCAGCTGTCGGCAGCGTTTCGCGCGGCAGGGTTCCTCTCCGAGGTCCGCGAGGACATCGTGGCGTGGAAGTACCGCAAGCTGATCGCCAACCTCGGCAACGGGGTGACCGCGACCTACCGTCCCGGCCCGGATGCCGACGAACTCGTCGCCCGGGCCCGGTCAGAGGCCGAACGGGTGCTCACCGCCGCAGGCATACCGTTGGTGACTGCTGAGCAAGATGCTCAGCGTCGTGGCGAGCTACTGCACGGCAGGGTGCGCGATGACCTTTTCGGCAGCACCTGGCAGAGCGTGGCGCGGGGCCATACCGACGTCGAAACCGACTGGTTCAACGGTGAAATCGTGCTGCAAGCCCGCCTGCAGGGGCAGTCCGCACCCGTCAACGAACTTCTCCAGGGGATCACCGCCGAGCACGCCCGCCATGGCCGTCCGCCCCGCTCGCTAGACCCCGCGCAGACACTGGCCGAGCTGGCGCAGCACCTGACACCGCAGCACCACGGCAACTTCGTCTCAGCGCGAGTGCCGTCCTAACCGTACGCACGAAGACAACCCACAGAGAGAAGCCATGACGCTCACCACAGCCGCCAGTGACGCCGAACTGGTCACCGAAACATCCACGGAAAAGCCGACTTTCGATGGGCCGGTTCGGTTCGGCTCGCCTGAGCTCGCCGAGTTGCTCGGCTACATCGACGCCGGGGTGGTCGACCGCGACCGGGACGACCGGCACCCCTTCGAGGAATTCGAGGTACTGCGGGCGGCCAAACTCGGCGCGTTGCGACTACCGGTCGATGCCGGCGGTGCGGGCGCCACCCTTACCCAGCTGTTCGACACCGTCGTCGCACTGGGTGAAGTGGATCCCAACGTTGCGCACAGCATCCGCAACCACTTCAACTTCACCGAAAGTCTGCTGCGCAATCCCGATGGCCCGGACGGCCACTGGCTGGACCTGGTCAGGCAAGGCAAGCTCTTCGGGCTGTCGTCGACCGAGCTGAGTCGTAAGCAGGCGGGCAGGCGCGACCAGGCGTTCGAAACGGCCGTCACCGACGGACCAGACGGCCTGCGGCTGTCCGGCGAAAAGTTCTACAGCACCGGCAACCTCTACGCCAACTATCTCGTCGTCGGAGCCACCGGACCCGATGGCAAGCCGGCACGGGTCATAGTGCCCAGCGACCGCGACGGTGTTGCCGTAGAACGGGACTGGGACGGCATCGGCCAGCGCTTCACGGGCAGCGGCACCACCCGCTTCGAACATGTCGCGGTATCGCGGGACGAATTCCTCAGCAATGGAGCCTATTACGGGGACTTGCCGTACTCGGCGACCTTCCCGCAGCTGTTTCTCACTGCCGTGATCGCCGGGATCCTGCGGCGGGTCACCCGGGACGCCGCTGAGTTGGTGCAAACCAAGAAGCGCACGTTCTACCACGCTGCCTCAGAGCGGCCCGTTGACGACCCGATCCTGCAACAGTCGGTGGGATTGCTGTCCAGCCAGGCATTCGCCGCCGAGGCACTGGTGGAATCCGCCGCGCGCGCCCTCGCTGATGCGTACGCCGCTCACGGCGCCCCGGAGGAGCCCGAGCTCTCGTTGCGGGCGGCATTACGGGCCGCCAAGGCCAAGGTTGTCACCGACGAGCTGGCCTTGCGGGCGGCGGGCGATCTGTTCGACGTCGGGGGCGGAACCGCGGCACGCCGCAGTTCACACCTCGACCGGCACTGGCGCAACATCCGCACGCTGGCCGCCCACAATCCGAAGACCTATAAAGCCAAGGCAATCGGTGCGCACGAACTCACCGGCGAACCGTTGCCCAACGGCGCGTTTTTCTGATCACTCACTAGATAGGGAGAGAATGACATGGATCTGCAACTGACCGGTAAGCGCGCCATCATCACCGGCGGCAGCAAGGGCATCGGCCTGGCCGTCGCGCATGCACTAGCCGCCGAAGGAGTGGACGTGGTGTTGGCCGCGCGCAACCAGGAGACTCTGGAGAAGGCCGCCGCCGAAGTCGCCGAACGCAGTGGCCGCCGCGCGATCCCCGTCGTGGCCGATACCGGTGACGACGAATCGGTCAAGGCGCTGGTGGCCCGGGCGGTCGAGGAACTCGGCGGTGTCGACATTCTGGTCAACAACGCGTCCAACCAGACCGTCGGCGCGGGCTTCCCCAGCCTGGCCGAGACCACTGACGAAGCCTTCTGGGCTGACGTCAACATCAAGGTCGTCGGCTACCTGCGTGCGGCGCGTGCCGTGGCGCCGCACCTGGTCGATCAGGGCTGGGGACGGATCATCAACGTCAGCGGGCTGGGTTACCGGCAGACACATTCGATTGTGCGCAGCGTCCGAAACGTCAGCGTGTCCGCGTTGACGAAAAACCTTGCCGACGAACTGGGTCCGCACGGCGTGAACGTCACCGTCGTGCATCCGGGCCAAACCCGCACCGAAACCAAGACGCCCCAATACCAGGCGGCGGCCGATGCGGCGGGTGTCGAGGTGGCGGAGTACGAGAAGGAGATCGCGAACAACGCCATCGGACGGGTGGTCGACGCGACCGAGGTGGCCGACGTCATCGCCTTCCTGGCTTCGCCGCGCAGCGTGAGCATTACCGGAGACGCGGTAGCGGCCGGCGGTGGCCTTCTGGGCACCGTGAATTACTAATGACTGTCATACCGCGCATCGAAGTCGCCGTGCCCCAGACCTCCCTGCGAGCGGGAGGCGAGGGCTTCGTCTCCTTGGAGATTGCCGAGCCGAGCCGACGCTGGGCGTGGGCGCGGCACGCCCGCAATGCCTCGCGCCTGGCTCTGCCGCTGGCACTGCTGGTGCTATGGCAGCTGTTGTGTAGCTCCGGCGCCATCCCACCGACCAAGTTGGATTCGCCAACGACCATCCTGAGCGCGTTGGTGGACCTGGCCCGAACCGGAATACTTCAGGAGAGCCTCGCGGTATCGCTGCACCGGGCCGCGGTGGGATTCTCGTACGGTGCGGCCATCGGACTGACGGCGGGACTCCTCGCCGGAATGTACGGCGCGGGTGAGCGGGCACTGGATGCGTTATTGCAGATGTTGCGTACCGTCCCGTTTCTGGCGCTGATCCCGCTCTTCGTGATCTGGTTCGGCGTCGGTGAGCAACCGAAGATCACGTTGATCGCCGTGGCGTGCATCTTCCCCATCTATCTGAACACCTTCGCCGGCGTGCGCAACGTCGATCCCAAGCTGGTCGAGGCAGCGTCGGTGTTCGGCCTCAGTAGGTGGGCGATCGCCTTGCGGATCGTCTTTCCGCTTGCGCTGCCGACGATTCTCATCGGTATCCGCTATTCCCTCGGGGTGTCACTGCTGGCGCTGGTCGCTGCCGAACAGGTGAATGCGAGTTCGGGGATTGGGTATCTCGCGTTGTCTCCACGCGCAGCACTGCGGACCGACATAGTGCTGGCCATCGTGGTCATCTACGCGATCCTCGGTCTCGGTGTGGACCTCCTGGTGCGGCTTGTCAAGCGAATCACCACCCCATGGCATCGAACTCTCGTGGAAGCGGGCGTGTAAGCGAGATGACGACACACTCCGTGATTGCCGCCCCCGGCAAGATCAGCGACCCGACGGGTACCGAAAAGATGGGTGCCGCGATTGATCTCGCTGGTGCCGAGAAGTCGTTCGGCTCCAGAGTCATCTTCGACGGCATCGACCTACGCGTGGCGCCGGGCGAATTCGTCGCACTGCTGGGGGCCTCGGGTTCGGGTAAGACGACGCTGCTGCGGGTGCTGCTTGGGCTGGAGCGACTCGACGGTGGCACCGGCCGGGTGGCGACACCGCGGTCGGTGGTTTTTCAGGAGCCAAGACTCGTTCCCTCCCAGAAGGTTTGGCGAAACGTCCTGCTCGGTGTCCCACGCGGTACTGCAGGCAAGTCGCGAGCACTCGCGGCCCTGGACGAGGTGGGCCTGCGCGATCATGCCAACGTCTGGCCGGCGACCCTCTCTGGCGGCGAGGCGCAGCGGGTTGCCTTGGCGCGAGCCTTGATCCGGGAGCCGCGCTTGCTCCTGCTCGACGAGCCTTTCGCCGCACTCGATGCACTTACCCGACTAAAGATGCAGGTACTGGTGAAGGAACTGTGCGACCGGCACCAGCCCGGAGTGCTGCTTGTGACACACGACGTCGACGAAGCCGTCCGACTGGCCGATCGCGTCCTGGTCCTCAAAGACGGTGCGCTGACGCTCGATATCGCGGTCAGCGCAGACCTCTCGCTGACCAGTCTGGAATCAGCCACGATCAGGGCCCGCCTCTTCGATGAGCTGGGCGTGCATACGCCGGCCTAATTTTCGACCCGACCGTCCTGCCAACCCATTGACCAGAATCGAGACGCCATGTCCAACGTCAGAACCCGCGCGCTCCTGGGTGTCCTCACACTCGGCGTAGCAATTGCCCTGAGTGCGTGCGCCGCAGACGAACCCACACGGCCCGCCGGCTCGGGCCTAGTCAACGGCATCGACGTCGGCGACGTGACCCTGCGCGTCGGGATCTTCACCGACCAGACCCGGGCACAGACTGAGTTGACCGACTACTTCAAGGACACGCCCTACAAAGTCGACTGGGCGCGACTCAACGGCGCGGGCCCGACGGTGCAGGCGTTGTACGGCAACGCGATCGATCTCAGCTTGGGGCTGAGCGATACCGCGACACCCAAGGCGGCCGCCGAAGCCAAGGAACCGTGGACCAAGGACAACGCCCCGTTCAAGATCGTCGCACTGCTGAAGCCCTACGCACCGGACAAGTACCCCAGCACGATCATTGCGGCCAACAAGTCCGCCGGCATCAATTCGCTGGCAGACCTGCGTGGCAAGTCCTACACCTACAACGAGGGCGGTAACGCCAACGCGTCGGCACTACTCGCGCTGTACAAAGCCGGCCTGACCAAGCAGGACGTCAAGGTTCAACTACTGCAAAGTGATTCGATAGCGTCGGCGATCATGAGCGGTGCGGTACAGGCGGGCGCTACCAGTGTCGGCAAGGTCGCGCCCGCACTGGCCGACGGTACGGTGAAGCAGATCGCCACCGCGGACCAGGTCGGCTTCCCCGACTACGTGTCAGTGACCGCCCGCACAGGGGCGCTGGCCGACCCGAAACTCGACGCCGCCATCGGCGACTTCATCAGCAGGGCGACCAAGTACCACAAGTGGTCCGCCGAGCATCCCGAAGAGGTCTCCAAGTCCTACCAGACCACCCAGCAGCTAACCGCCGAGCAGGGCCTGCAGGCAGCACACAGCGACGCCAAGCTGATCATCCCGGTCGGCCCGCAGGACCCTGGCACCAAGGTCGAGGATGACTTGGCCGACCTGTTGGTCAAGTCCGGCTTCCTGCTCAAACCGATTGATATCACGCAGTTTCTCGACGGCCGCTACTCAGCGCAGATCAACGCCGCCGGCGCTTGAGCGACTGCCACCCTCAGCCATTGGGCTCGATCGACGGGCGGGCTACAACGGTAGCGATGGCACGTCGGCGATAAGCCGGCGGGCGTATGTGCTTGTCGGCGAAGCGATGACGTCACGTGCGGGACCGTCCTCCACTCGGAATCCCTATGGCCCACTTGAGTTCGCCAGCCTTGCCGACGACGTTGCCACCGGAACCGCACGCGCTGACGAGAACCATCACGAACGCGGAGAGAATCGCGACCGCACAGGCTGCCGTGCGACGAGCGGCCGCTGCGGTTACGTGCGCCACGGTGCAAATTTCTTGAACGGCACCGTGTCGTCCTGGTCCAGCTCGGCGACCAGTCCGAGTTCCCAGCCCAGGTACCACCGGAACCCGGCCTTCCGCTGTTCCAGATCGGTTTCCCGCCAACCGGACCTGACCACGTCCTGGGGGTCGTGCAGCCAGTTCTCGGCACCGATTTCAGCGCCGGTCCCAGTGCTGGTTTCCAGGGCGTATCCGGCCTCCTGCCACGCCTGCGTGCCACCGTCGAGCACCTGCACCGGACGGGCGGTCACCCCGGCGAGTTCGGACGCGGCGAATCTCGCGAGCACCGAGTCCTCCGACGTCACGACGATCGGCCCGATGCCCGGGATATCGGCGGCAGACCTGGCCAGTCGGGAGCGGATCGCGAACAACGCGCCGGGAATGTGCCCCGCCCGGTAGGTCGGAGACGGCGCCAGGTCGAGGACGACGCGCTCAGCAGAGGCGGTGTCGACCTCGCCCGGTGTCACAACGGTGTATCCCTTTTGCGGGATATCGAATTCAACTGGCGAAGATCCGCTTTCAAGCTGCTCGCCGTCGAAGGCGTGCTCTAGCACGAAGACCTCACCCCATCCGATCTGCGTGATCCACGACGCCGCCACGGTTGCGCGCACGGTGTCGTTGTCGACGAGCACGATGCGGGCGTTGTGGGTGCCGACGTGACGGAACGTCCACGGCGCGACATCCCAGCTTGGCGCCGAGCGTGACCCGGCGAGATGGCCGGCCTCGAATTCCTGAGGGGTGCGCACATCGAGTACGTACAGCGAGCGGGTCCCCGACTCGTTGCGAAACTGCTCCAGCGTCGCCTTGTCGATGCGGGCGATCTCGAAGCGCTCCGCGAAGCGCGCGGCCGCGGCATGCGCGGCCTCCGATGCTTCGGCACCCGGCAGCGGGGCGGCGACCGATTTGCCGTGCACGAGTTCGTGGCCCTCGAGTACCCAGGACTGGGTGCCGCCTTCGAGCGAGACCACCCGGTTGGGCAGGCCGGCGTTGATCAGTACCTGGGCGCCAAGGATGCTGCGAGTGCGGCCTGCGCAGTTGACCACCACCAGCGAATCCGGTGACTTCACCACCTCGGCGGCCCGGTAGACCAGTTCAGCACCGGGGATGGAGGTGCCGCCCGGCAGGCTGTGGTTCTCGAACTCCCCGATCGGCCTGCTGTCGAGCAGCACAATGTCTTCGCCGGCCGCGATGCGTTCGCGATACTCCTCAACGGTGATATGCGGTGTGCCGTAGACGTGTTCGATCCATTCACCGAAGGCCTGCCCGATGACGTGGTCGCCTCCCGACTGCACCTTGTGACCGGCCTTGGCCCAGGCACGCAACCCGCCGTCGAGCACCCGCACGTCGGTGTAACCCAGTGCCACCAGGCGCGCCGCACCGCGCTCGGCCAGACCGTCGTCACCATTGCCGCCGTCATAGACGATCACTGGCGTGGAAAGCCGCGGGATGCGGGTGGGCAACCGTAATTCCAGGACGCTCAACGGAATCGACACCGCCAGCAGTATCGAACCCTCGGTGGCGGTCACTCCCGCTTCCCGGACGTCGACAAGCGCGTACTCCGTCCCGGACCCCACCAGCTGGTGAAGGGTGTCAGCGTTGACGGTGGCTGTCGCGATCGCGGTCATCGGCGTCCTCAGGTGTTCGGCGGCATCGGTTTGGAAGTGATAGCCAACGAGTCTGGATGGCAGCCCCGCTGCGAACAATCCGCTTCAGCTACGGGAATGCGGGACTCTGACTTAACTATTCGAGGCCCCCGACGAATTATGTTTACCCACACCGATTCGCACCGACCTGAGGAGTTTGCTTGCCGTGGCGCCACCTGCCCTGGAAGTCCGGCGGCTGCGCAAGACCTACGGTTCGGGCTTCACCGCGCTGCATGACCTCGATCTGGAGATTCCCGACGGCGCTTTCTTCGGGTTGCTCGGCCCCAACGGGGCGGGGAAGTCGACACTGATCTCGGCCACGTGCAATCTGCTCCGACAATCTGCAGGTGAGATCCGGATCTTCGGCCATCCGAATGACTCGCGTACCGGCCGGGCACTCGTCGGGTTGGCCGAACAAGAAGTCAACCTGGATCGTTTCCTGTCCAATGTCGAGATCTTGATCTACCACGCCGGCTACTACGGCGTGGGACATCGCGAGGCCACTCGCCGCGCCCACGACCTGCTCGCGCTGCTCGGACTTGCCGACAAGGCCCGGCTGCACCCCCATTCGCTCTCGGGTGGCATGCAACGCCGACTGCTGGTCGCGCGGGCCCTGATTCACCGCCCCCGGCTCTTGATTCTGGATGAGCCGACCGCGGGAGTGGACGTGGAGTTGCGGTCCGACCTGTGGGGTTACATGCGGGACCTGCACCGGATGGGCCACACGATCTTGCTCACCACGCACTATCTGGAGGAGGCCGAGGCGCTGTGCGACGAGGTTGCCCTGATCAAGGCGGGACGCTTGATTTCCCGCAACAGTGCCGTGGCGCTGCGGGCCGAGTTCGGTGCCACCGATCTCGCGCAGGTCTACAGCCGGGCCATGGCCGCTCCGCAGTTGGAGATCCACCATGACTGAAAACTGGCTGGCGTCAGCGCCACTGACTCCCTACGACCAGCCGTATCGCGCACAACGGCCGGCCTTCACGTGGCTATTGCAGCGGGAGATCGTGCGGTATCTCAAGAACTGGCACTTCACCGTGCTCGGGCAGATGCTGGCGGCACTGCTCTTCGTCTTCGTGTTCGGACTCGCGATCGGCGGCCGCATCCCCGGGGTACGCGGAATCCCCTACGCACAGTTCATCCTCCCGGGCCTTGTCGTGCTGTCGGTGATCACCGCCGGCTACATCCAGGGCAACGCATCGCTTTTCGAGGCGCGCAAAGACCGATTCATCAACGCCGTACTCGCCAGCCCATTGCGATGGTGGGAGATCAACCTCGCCCTGATCCTCGGTTCGATGGTTCGCGGGATGCTGATCTCGTCGGGCCTCCTGGTTATCGCGATTCCGCTGACAGACTCGCATATCGCCCGCCCGGCATACTTCGCTGCCTCATGGGGAGCGGTGCTGTTGCTCGCCGCCCAGGCCGGGATGCTCGCAGGCATGTATGCGAAGACCCAAGAGCACACCGCCGCAATTCAGGTGCTCGTCGTGCAGCCGCTGTGCTACCTGGGCGGTGTCTTCTACTCGATTCACGACCTGGGACCGGCGTGGCAGGCGCTCACTCACCTGAATCCAGTTTTCTATGCGGTTCAGGCCCTGCGGTACGGGATGCTCGGCGAGGCGGACATCCCGGCCTGGCTTGCGCTCCTCGCGGTCAGCGGGGCCGCGTTGGCGCTCACGGCATGGATGGCGGCGAAGTTCCGCTCAGGTGCCGAACTCAAGCCGTGATCTAGGCGAACGCCTGCCGCGACCCTGCTGCGCTGTACTCGCGCTTGTAGATTCCCTTGGCCTGCAACAGCGGAACGACGTGGTCAACGAAGTCGGTCAGCCCAGTCGGCGTGATGGCCGGGTTGATGTTGAACCCGTCGACCGCACCGGCGGTGAACCACTCCTCGATATCGTCGGCGACATGCTCGACGGAGCCGACGAACCGTAGGTGCCCGTTGCCCGAGTCGGTGACCCGCAGAATCTCCCGCAAGGTGGCGCCCGCATCGACGTGGCTGCGGACGATCTCGTGGAAGCTGCGCTCACCGGCGAGGCTTTCCACGGGTGGCAGCCGATGCTCGGGAAAGGGTTCGTCCAGTGCGACACCGGTCAGATCGACCTTCAGGCGTTCTTCGAGAATGCCGACAGACCGTTCCGGCGGGTTCAGTGCGCTGATCTCGTCATGCAATGCGTGCGCTTCGGCATCAGTGCTCGCGACGATCGGGATCAGCCCCGGAAGCACCTTCACCAATGGTCCGGAGCGGCCAAGCTGCTTCTGGGCACGGTGCAGGTCGTCGCGGAATGCCTTGGCGTCGGGGATGGTTCGCTGCGCCGTGTACACCGCATCGGCGTAGGCGGCCGCCAACCGACGGCCCGGTGCCGACGAACCGGACTGAAACACCAGCGGCCGGTCCTGAGGTGACCGCGGCACGTCCAGTGCGCCATGCACCGCGAAGTGCTTGCCGCGGTAGCCAATCGGTCTCACACTGCCGGGCTTTGATTGGACTCCCGCAGTCTTGTCGATGATCAACGCGTCGGCATCCCAGCTGTCCCACAATTGATACAGGATCTCCAGGAACTCATGCGCCCGCTCATACCTCAGGTCATGATCGGGTAGCTCGTCGTAGCCGAAATTCCTTGCCGCCTCCAGTGATCCGGACGTGACGATGTTGACGCCAGCCCGCCCGCCGCTGAGATGGTCGAGGGTGGCGATGCTGCGCGCGACGTTGTAGGGGTCGTTGAAGGACGAGGACAGCGTGGCTATCAAGCCGATGTGTGTGGTCGTCGGCGCCAGCGCCGACAGCAGCGCAACGGGTTCCAGCGGGGAGAAGAGTGTCGTCCAGTCGTTGCTCCTGGCTGCCGGAGTGTTCGCCACGAACAGCCCGTCGAACAAACCACGTTCTGAGATCCGCGCGTACTCCTGGTAATAGCTCAGGTCCAGGGCACGTTGCGGCGTGGCATCGGGATGTCGCCAACCGCCTTGCGTGAAACCGATGGCCCGGATCACCGAGTTGAGCACCAACTGGGACATGCGTAGTTCTCCTTGTTCAGGCCGGAATGGGAAGGCCGAGGTTTTCGCGGAACGTGCTGCCCTCGTACTCCCGCCGAAACAGGTCGCGGTCCTGCAGCCGGGGCACGACGTGTTCGACGAATCCGGCTGCGCCGTCAGCACCTTCGGTGAACCGCAACACGAAACCCTCCGCTGCGCCCTGGGTGAACCACAGTTCGAGCTCATCGGCGACCTGGGTGTAGCTGCCGGTGAAGCGGTAGTGGGCATGCCCCTGCCGGTGCTCGATGATCAACTCGCGCAACGTGCGTCCCTGCCGCGCCAGCCCGCGGTACAACTCGGTCCGGCTGCGACGGCGCTTCAGCGTCGCACTGTCTGGCAGCGCGTCGATCCGCTCGACGGGAATGGGCTCATCGAGGTCCAGATCGGACAGGTCGATACCCGTCGCGGTGTCCCGTTCTTTGGCCACGACGGCGCCGAACGCCAACGCCAGGCTGCGACGACCGGCCTCGAGGTCCAGTGCGTCGATGATCGCCCGCTCCCGCTCCTTCGCCTCGACTTCCGTCGGTGCGACGATGAGGAACACCCCGGGGAACACCAGTGGTTTGGCAGCCTCGCTACCGCGCGTTTCGGCGACCGCCGCGGCCAGCCGCGTGTTGAACCTGCGTGCGTGGTCGATGTCGGGCGACGCGGCGAAGATCGCCTCGGCGTACCGCGCCGCGAACTGCAGGCCCGTATCGGAAGCGCCTGCCTGGAACTGCACCGGCCAGCCCTGCGGCGACCGCGGCACACCGAGTGCTCCTTCGGCGGCCAGGAACTCACCGTGAAACGAGATCTGGTCGACCTTGGCTGCGTCGATCCGCGGTTTGCCTGCAGCGGTGGCGGTCACCGCATCCTTGCTCCATCCGCGCCACAAGCCCTGGACGATCTCCACGAACTCCGCCGCACGGCGGTAGCGGATGTCCTGATCGGGTAGCTCGGTGAGCCCGAACTGGCGCTCGCCGCCGAATGACGTCACCGCGTTCCAGCCGAGCCGTCCGCCGCTTAGCTGATCCAAAGTCTGGAACTGCCGTGCCAGTTGATACGGCACGTTGAAGGTGGTGGTGGCCGTCGACACCAATCCGATCCGACTGGTCACCGCGGCCAGAGCGCCCACCACCGCCGTCGCGTCTGCGTGCAGGTTCGTGTAGACCGAATCGGTTTCGTCGATGTCGAACAACACGGCGTCCGCCTCGAACACCGCGTCGAACTTGGCCTCCTCGAAAAGCCGGACGGCGGTGACCAGACCGTTGAGGTCGTATTTGCGTCGCACCGGGTCGGAATGCGTTGAGTAGCTCGGCGCCAACCCCAACCCTTCCACGGCCAGCTTGAGCTTCCTGCGCTTACCCATTGGGTGAGCGTCGGCCCATCGGCGTCGCTCAACAAGGCCGGGCCGCTACCAGAAACCTTCAGCGTTACTTAACTGCTGGCGCGCACGCTTACGTTGAGGTCCCACGGCTTCACCGACTTCATCGGCGAGCATCGCGCTGAATTCCTGCGCACGCGCCTGACCTGCAAGAACATTGGTGGGCGCGGAGGGGATCGAACCCACGACCGCTGGTGTGTAAAACCAGAGCTCTACCACTGAGCTACACGCCCGTGCCTGGGCAGGCTACACGGCGCCGCCGCCCGACATGAAATCCATTCAGCCGGTGGGCAGGCCATCCAGCGCGGCGGTCCATACCGCCTGATCGCGCGCTTCGCCGGGCGCCTTCATCTCGGCGAACCGAATGATCCCCGACCGGTCGACCAGGAACGTGCCACGATTCGCGAATCCCGTGTCGGCGTTGAACACGCCGTAGGCCTGGGCCACCCCGCCGTGGGGCCAGAAGTCGGCGAGCACGGGGAACGTGAACCGGCTCTGCGTGGCCCAGACCTTGTGGGTCGGCGGCGGGCCCACCGAAATGGCCAACGTCGCAGTGCCGTCGTTGACGTACGTGGACAGGTTGTCCCTGATCCCGTCGAGCTCGCCCTGACAGATGCCGGTGAACGCCAAGGGGAAGAACACTAGCAGCACGTTCTTGGCACCACGAAACGAACTCAACGTGACGGGCTGGCCATTCTGGTCCTTCAACGTGAAATCCGGTGCCTCCGTGCCTACTTCAAGCACTACAGCGCCGTCACTAGTGCCGGCCCGCAGCCTTCGACTTCGGTTGCACGAGCCTGCTCGCGATCCAGTCGCCGAGATTGGCCGACGACGTCTGCATCAGACCCGCCGTCGGCGCCGATTCGGCGATGTCCGCTGGCAACACGTGACCTGGCTGCCCTGTCTTGGGCGTCACCACCCAGATCACGCCGTCCTCGGCCAAAGGCGTGATGGCGTCCATCAGCCGGTCCACCAGGTCCCCATCTTCGTCGCGCCACCACAGCAGCACGACGTCGATGACTTCCTCGGTGTCCTCGTCGAGTAGTTCGCCGCCAGCGGCGTCCTCGATGTCGGCCCGGATGTCGTCGTCGGTGTCCTCGTCCCAGCCCAACTCCTGGACGAGCTGATTCTGTTGAATGCCCAACTTTCGGGCGTAGTTCGGCGAGTCCGCCGCAACCACCTTTTCCTCCTCATCGCCTGCTTCTGGAATATCGATTGACGTTCATCGTCGCACGTCGACGCGATCAAGCCGACGCGTGGCACGCAGGTTGCTCAATATGCTGCGTCGCACAGGTCCAAAGCCGCCTTCTTCGCAGCGTTGAACTGGTCGATCGCAGCGTTGAACTCGGACATGCCAGCGGAGCGCGAAATCGAGCCCGCGACGTTCTTGGAAGCGTCCGCCCACGCCCTCAGCGCGTTCGCCAGCTCGGGTGACAACGGGTCCGACAGACTGCCCAGCACCAGGTCAGCGCCTCGGTTGAGCGTGTCGACCGCAGGCCCCGCCTTCGCCTTGCCATCCCCGGAGCCGTTGTTCACCGCACGCACGAATGTGTTCACCGCATCGACCGAGTCGACACTGCTGTGGCTCAACAAGTCGCAAGAGTTGTGCACGGCCTGTTTGGTGAGCGACGTCTGACGCGCGGACTCGCTTGCCTGCGACCGAGACGACGACGCCTCGATCGACGCGGAGACCGACGCGCGGTAGTTCTGCGCGGCAGAGCCGTCGACCTTGGCCGAGCCGTGAGTCGTGACCTGACACCCGACGACGATCATTGCCAGCGCGGCGAGGATCCCCAGCACGCGCCCGGCGGCTCTGAGTTGGCCGCCCCACTGCCCCCTTGTCACAGTCAACAGACGCTACCAACTCGACGATTGGACCGCCGGATCATCGCCGTAGGCCGACCCCAACCGAACATGTACGGCACGATGGGGGGACGATGCACTTACCCATGGGCATCGACACGACGGGGCCACAAGCACCCGATTCCGCCAACCGAGGAGTAGTGCGTTGACTACCGAGTTCGCACGCCAAGACCTGGCCCAAAACTCAGGCACCGCAGGCGAACCCGACCGGGTTCGGGTGATCCGCGAGGGTGTTGCCTCCTACCTGCCCGACATCGATCCCGAAGAGACCAGCGAGTGGCTGGAGTCCTTCGATGACCTACTCGATCGTTCCGGGGCGGCCCGTGCGCGTTATCTGATGTTGCGTCTGCTGGAGCGCTCCCGGGAGAAGCGGGTCGCCATCCCAGCCCTGACGTCGACGGACTACGTCAACACGATTCCGACCGAACTCGAACCCTGGTTTCCCGGTGACGAGGACGTCGAACGGCGCTACCGCGCGTGGATCCGATGGAACGCCGCGATCATGGTGCACCGTGCGCAGCGTCCGGGAGTTGGTGTGGGCGGCCATATCTCGACCTACGCCTCCTCGGCGGCACTGTACGAGGTCGGCTTCAACCACTTCTTCCGCGGCAAGTCCCACCCCAGCGGCGGCGACCAGGTGTTCATCCAGGGCCACGCCTCGCCGGGCATCTATGCGCGCGCGTTCCTCGAGGGTCGGCTCACTGCCGACAAGCTCGATGGCTTCCGTCAGGAGCACAGCCATCCCGGTGGCGGCATCCCGTCCTACCCACACCCTCGGCTGATGCCCGACTTCTGGGAGTTCCCGACGGTGTCCATGGGACTCGGCCCGATGAACGCCATCTACCAGGCCAGGTTCAACCACTACCTGGCAGACCGCGGCCTCAAGGACACCTCGGATCAGCACGTATGGGCGTTCCTCGGCGACGGCGAGATGGACGAACCGGAGAGCCGCGGGTTGATCCAGGTGGCCGCCAACGAGGCGTTGGACAACCTGACGTTCGTCGTGAACTGCAACCTTCAGCGGCTCGACGGCCCGGTGCGCGGCAACGGCAAGATCATCCAGGAACTGGAGTCGTTCTTCCGCGGCGCGGGCTGGAACGTCATCAAGGTGGTCTGGGGTCGTGAGTGGGATGCGCTGCTGCAGGCCGATCGCGATGGCGCCCTGGTCAATTTGATGAATACCACCCCAGACGGTGACTACCAGACGTACAAGGCCAACGACGGCGGCTACGTGCGCGACCACTTCTTCGGCCGCGACCCGCGGACCAAGGCTCTGGTCGAGCCGATGACCGACCAGGAGATCTGGAACCTCAAACGCGGCGGCCACGACTACCGGAAGGTCTATGCGGCGTACCGCGCGGCCGTGGAGCACAAGGGGCAGCCCACGATCATCCTCGCCAAGACCATCAAGGGCTACACATTGGGCCACCACTTCGAGGGCCGCAACGCCACCCATCAGATGAAAAAGCTTGCGCTGGACGACCTCAAGGGCTTCCGGGACGCCACTCGCGTTCCGGTTACCGACGCCCAACTCGAAGAGAACCCGTACCTTCCGCCGTACTACCACCCCGGCCCGGATGCGCCCGAGATCCGATACATGCTGGACCGTCGGCGCACCCTCGGGGGCTTCCTGCCCGAGCGCCGCACCAAGGCCAGGGCACTGGCCTTGCCCAGTCGCGATACCTACAAGGCGTTGAAGAAGGGCTCCGGTACCCAGGCCGTTGCCACCACCATGGCCACTGTCCGCACCTTCAAGGAACTGTTGCGCGACACGACGATTGGCCCTCGCATCGTGCCGATCATTCCCGACGAGGCCCGCACCTTCGGCATGGATTCGTGGTTCCCGAGCCTCAAGATCTACAACCGCAACGGGCAGCTGTACACCGCCGTCGACGCCGGCCTGATGCTGGCCTACAAGGAAAGCGAAATCGGCCAGATCCTGCACGA
Source organism: Mycobacterium sp. RTGN4 (assembly GCF_033804635.1). NCBI lineage: Bacteria > Bacillati > Actinomycetota > Actinomycetes > Mycobacteriales > Mycobacteriaceae > Mycobacterium > Mycobacterium sp. RTGN4. The sequence continues at coordinate 361,171 of NZ_JAPZLB010000004.1, forward strand.
GGGCATCAACGAAGCGGGCTCGACGGCATCGTTCACGGCCGTCGGCACCTCATATGCCACGCACAACGAGCCGATGATCCCGATCTACATCTTCTATTCGATGTTCGGGTTCCAACGCACCGGCGACGGACTGTGGGCCGCAGCCGATCAGATGGCGCGCGGGTTCGTGCTCGGAGCAACGGCGGGCCGCACGACGCTGACCGGGGAGGGGCTGCAGCACGCCGACGGGCACTCGCTGCTGCTGGCTTCGACCAATCCGGCGGCCGTCACGTACGACCCGGCCTTCGCGTTCGAGATCGCCTACATCATCGAGAGCGGGCTGTCGCGGATGTTCGGCGAGCAGCCCGAGAACGTCTTCTTCTACATCACGATCTACAACGAGCCATACGTGCAGCCACCCGAGCCGGAGAACTTCGACCCAGAAGGTCTGCTGCGCGGTATCTATCGCTACCGTGCGGCCACGGAGAAGTGCACCAGCGTCGCGCAAATCCTGGCCTCCGGGGTGGCGATGCCCGAAGCCCTACGCGCCGCCGACCTGCTGTCGGCCGAGTGGGACGTGGCGGCCGACGTGTGGTCGGTGACGAGTTGGGGTGAGCTCAATCGCGACGGCGTCGCGTGCGACAAGGCCCGGCTACGTCACCCCGACCAGCCCGCGGGCGTCCCCTACGTCACGAAGGCGCTCGGCGACACCGCGGGCCCTGCCGTCGCCGTGTCGGACTGGATGCGTGCGGTGGCCGAGCAGATCCGGCCGTGGGTGCCCAACACCTACGTCACGCTCGGCACCGACGGCTTCGGCTTCTCCGACACGCGTCCGGCCGCCCGCCGGTACTTCAACACCGATGCCGAATCGGTCGTCGTGGCGGTGTTGGAGGCGCTGGCGCGCGATGGCGAGATCGATCCTTCAGTGGCCGTGGCGGCGGCCAAGCAGTACCAGATCGATGACGTCATGGCCGCGAAGGTTTCCTTCGCGGACACGGGCAGCGCCTGAGCCCGCGCCGGTTGGAGGAATCCACCAGAATCATGGCGTAGGTTTTAGGGGTGACTGACAACCCGACCGAGAGCGCGCGCACGCCGCTCGAATTGCTGGATTCCGTTCCGGAATCCTTGCTACGCCGGGTCAAGCAGTATTCCGGGCGGCTGGCGACCGAGGCCGTCCACGTGATGGGTGACCGGCTGCCGTTCTTCGCCGAGCTCGAGGCCTCGCAGCGCGCAAGCGTTCAACTCGTCGTGCAGACGGCGTTGGTGAACTTCGCGGAGTGGATGCGTGATCCGCGCGGCGACGTGGGCTACACCGCCGAGGCCTTCGCGCTGGTCCCGCAGGAGTTGACCCGGCGCATCGCACTGCGGCAGACCGTCGACATGGTGCGGGTGACGATGGAGCACTTCGAAGAGGCCGTGCCGATGCTGGCCCGCAACGACGAGCAGATGACGGCGCTGACCGTCGGCATCCTGCGCTACAGCCGCAACCTCGCGTTTGCGGCGGCCTCGGGATACGCGGACGCGGCCGAGGCCCGCGGCGCATGGGATACCCGAATGGAAGCCAACGTGGTCGACGCCGTCGTCCGCGGCGACGTCGGTCCAGAACTTCAGTCCCAGGCGGCCGCCTTGAACTGGGACGCCACCCTTTCCGCGACGGTGATCGTCGGATTGCCCCAGCCGGATCGCCTCGACTTCACCAGCGAGGACGTGCACGCGATCGTCAATCGCCACGGCCGCGCCGCGCTGACCGACGTGCACGGCACCTGGTTGGTGGCAATCGTGTCGGGCCAGCTATCCCCCACGGATCGTTTCCTCGCCGAATTGCTCGACGTCTTCGCGGACGGGCCGATCGTGATCGGACCGGTGGCGTCGTCACTGTCGGCAGCGCATTACAGCGCGACCGAGGCGATCGCTGGCATGAATGCGGTCGCTGGCTGGAGCGGCGCGCCGCGACCCGTACCTGCGCGGGAACTCCTTCCCGAACGTGCCCTGCTGGGCGACTCCACGGCACTCGCCGCCCTGGAGGTCGAAGTCATGCGCCCACTCGCGGAGGCCGGACCGGCTCTCGCCGAGACACTGGATGCCTATCTGGACTCCGGGGGCGCCATCGAGGCGTGCGCGCGCAAATTGTTCGTTCATCCAAATACGGTCCGCTACCGCCTCAAACGGATCACCGATTTCACCGGGCGCGATCCCACCGTCCCGCGCGACGCGTACGTGCTGCGAGTGGCAACCACGGTGGGCCGATTGGGCCGACACGGTTCGCAGTCCAACACGCCAAATGGCAATGTGGCCCAAGTAACACGCTCCGCGACCCGGGCTTTTGGCACTGCACAGCTCGGCTGAAGGTCGCGTTCAGGTGTCGGGGACGTCCCATCACGTGCCGTTTTGTGGACTCCCTACAAAAACATAAGACCAGGTTCATAATCTCTTACACCGCGCAAAACCACTTTCACAGTGTTCTCTTAATCCGTGCCTGAAAACACGCTTGCCTTGCTTGCGCCCGGACAGGGCTCTCAGACCCCCGGTATGCTCGCCCCGTGGCTTGAGCTGCCCGGGGCCGATGCAGCTGTCGCCGCGTGGTCGGAGGCCATCGGTCTGGATCTGGCCCGTTTGGGCACGACGGCGAGCGCCGAGGAGATCACCGACACGGCGGTCACACAGCCACTGGTCGTCGCCGCCACGCTTCTTGCCCATCAGGAGCTGACCAAGCGCGGCCTGCTGGCTGGGGGCCCAGACCAGCGAGAAATAATCGTCGCGGGCCACTCCGTCGGAGAACTCGCGGCCTACGCGATCGCCGGTGTCATCTCGGCCGACGACGCCGTCTCGCTGGCCGCCACCCGCGGATCCGAGATGGCCAAGGCGTGCGCGATCGAGCCGACCGGCATGTCTGCGGTGCTCGGCGGCGACGAAGCTGAGGTGCTCGGGCGGCTCGAGGCACTCGACCTGGTGCCGGCCAATCGCAATGCCGCGGGACAGATCGTGGCCGCTGGCGCGTTGTCCGCCCTCGACAAGCTCGCCGAGGATCCACCCGCCAAGGCCCGCGTCCGCGCACTGGCCACCGCAGGCGCCTTCCACACCCGGTACATGGCCTCCGCGCTGGCCGCATACGCAGCCGCCGCCGAGGGCATCGCCACCGACGCGCCGCGCACCGTGCTGCTGTCCAACTCCGACGGACAGGCCGTGTCATCGGCCGCCGACGCGATGAGCAAGTTGGTGGCGCAGATGACCAAGCCCGTGCGCTGGGATCTGTGTACCGACACGATCCGAACGCGCTTCGAAAAGGCAGAAGTCGCCGCGATCATCGAGTTCCCGCCGGCGGGAACGCTCGTCGGAATTGCGAAACGTGAACTTCGGGGCGTGCCGACGTACGCCGTCAAGACCCCCGCAGACCTGGACGGGCTCGCCGAGCTCTAACCAGAACAACCGCACAACTAGAAGGCGCTCCACTCGGGAGCGCCGGACCACGAAAGATAGAAGGAGCCACAATGGGCGCCAGTCAGCAGGAAATCATCTCCGGTCTCGCCGAGATCATCGAAGAGGTCACCGGCATCGAGCCCTCCGAGGTCACCCCGGAGAAGTCGTTCGTCGACGACCTGGACATCGACTCGCTGTCGATGGTCGAGATCGCCGTGCAGACCGAGGACAAGTACGGCGTGAAGATCCCCGACGAGGACCTCGCCGGTCTGCGCACCGTTGGTGACGTCGTCTCCTACATCCAGAAGCTCGAGGAAGAGAACCCCGAGGCCGCCGCAGCGCTGCGCGATAAGTTCGCACAGTGACCCGTCCTTCCACTGCTAATGGCGGTTTCCCCAGCGTGGTGGTGACTGCCATCGAGGCGACTACTTCTATTGCACCGGACATCGAGAGCACGTGGAAGGGCTTGTTGGCCGGCGAAAGCGGCATCCGCGTACTCGATGACCCATTCGTCGATAAGTGGGACCTACAGGTCAAGATCGGCGGGCACCTCAAAGAGGCCCTCGACCCACAGATGACTCGGCTCGAATTGCGTCGCATGTCCTACGTCCAACGGATGTCGAAGTACGTCGGCAACCGGTTGTGGGACTCCGCGGGTAGGCCCGAGGTCGATCCCGACCGTTTCTCGGTCGTGATCGGCACGGGCCTCGGCGGCGGCGAGAAGATCGTCGAGATGTACGACGCGATGAACGAGGGTGGCCCCCGCAAGGTCTCGCCACTCGCCGTTCAGATGGTCATGCCAAACGGTGCGGCCGCGGTGGTGGGCCTCGAACTGGGGGCGCGCGCCGGGGTCATCACTCCGGTCTCGGCATGTTCGTCGGGTTCGGAGGCCATCGCCCACGCGTGGCGTCAGATCGTCATGGGTGACGCCGACATCGCCGTCTGCGGTGGTGTGGAAGGCATGATCGAAGCGCTGCCGATCGCGGCGTTCTCGATGATGCGGGCCATGTCGACCAGAAACGACGACCCCGAGGGGGCGTCGCGACCGTTCGACAAGAACCGCGATGGCTTCGTCTTCGGCGAGGCCGGGGCGATGATGATCATCGAACTCGAGGAGCACGCCAAGGCTCGCGGCGCCACGCCGCTGGCCCGGGTCATGGGTGCAGGCATCTCGTCGGACGCGTACCACATGGTGGCGCCCGCACCGGACGGTCTGCGTGCAGGGCACGCAATGAAGCGCGCCATGGAGACGGCGGGGTTGTCGCCGGCGGACATCAACCACGTCAACGCACACGCAACCTCCACGTCGATCGGTGACGTGGCGGAGGCGAACGCCATCCGGAACGCAGGCGTCGAACACGCCGCGGTCTACGCGCCGAAGTCGGCGCTGGGCCACTCCATCGGTGCCGTCGGCGCCCTGGAGTCGATCCTGACGGTGCTGGCGCTTCGTGACGGCGTCATCCCGCCGACGCTCAACTACGAGACACCCGATCCCGAGATCGATCTCGATGTCGTAGCGGGTGAGCCTCGATACGGCGACTACCAGTACGCCATCAACAACTCGTTCGGCTTCGGGGGTCACAATGTCGCTCTGGCCTTCGGTCGCTACTAGGCGAACGAGACGTTCGGAGCATTAATGGCAGGGTTGTCCACTGGGAACGGTTTCCCCAACGTTGTCGTCACCGGTTATGCGATGACGACAGCGTTGGCCACCGATGCGGACAGCACCTGGAAGGCCTTGCTCGACGGTCAAAGCGGCATTCGCACCCTGGATGACTACTTCGTCGAGCTCTACGACCTTCCGGTGACGATCGGCGGCCATCTGCTGGAGGACTTCGACGGCGAGTTGACGCGGGTCGAACTGCGTCAACTCTCGTACCTCCAGAAGATGTCCACGATCATCAGCAGGCGGGCGTGGGCGCACGCGGGCTCGCCCGAGGTCGACACCAAGCGATTGATGGTGTCGATCGGCACGGGTATGGGCTCCAGCGAGGAATTGCTGTACGCCTACGACGATCTGCGGGGAAAGGGCATGAAGGCCGTCTCTCCGCTGGCCGTGCAGAAGTACATGCCGAACTCGCCCGCAGCCGCGGTGGCGCTGGAGCGTAAGGCCAAAGCCGGTGTGGTCACTCCGATCTCGGCGTGCGCATCGGGTTCGGAGGCGATCGCGAACGCATGGCGCAACATCGTGCTCGGCGAGGCCGACATGGCGATCTGCGGTGGCGTCGAGACCAGGATCGAGGCGGTGCCGATCGCGGGGTTCGCACAGATGCGAATCGTGTTGTCCACCACCAACGACGACCCGGCGGGCGCTTGCAGGCCATTCGACAAGGACCGCAACGGTTTCGTGTTCGGTGAAGGCGCAGCGCTGATGATCATCGAGACCGAGGAACACGCCAAGGCCCGTGGCGCCAACATCCTGGCGCGCCTGATGGGGGCCGCCGTCACGTCCGACGGCTACCACATCGTGGCGCCCGATCCCACCGGGGATCAGGCTGGACACGCGATCACCCGCGCGATCCAGTTGGCCGGGCTCACCCCCGGCGACATCGACCACGTCAACGCGCACGCAACCGGAACCTCGGTCGGCGACGTGGCCGAGGGCAAGGCCATCAACAATGCCCTCGGCAGCAACAAGCCGGCGGTTTACGCACCGAAGTCGGCACTTGGCCACTCCGTCGGAGCAGTCGGAGCGGTGGAATCCATACTGACCGTGATGGCGTTGCGGGACGGAGTAGTTCCGCCGACGCTCAACCTGCGCAACCTCGATCCAGAGATCGATCTGGACGTGGTCGCAGGGGAACCGCGGACGGGCAACTACCAATATGCAGTGAACAATTCGTTCGGATTCGGCGGGCACAACGTCGCTCTCGCCTTTGGCAGATACTAACCACAATCGCACGATACGCAGCGAAACGCATTGAGCCGCTTAGGAGATTGAGATGACGACCATGGCCCCCGATACAGTCGACGAATCACTGGATCCGCGCGATCCGCTCCTACGTCTGTCCACCTTCTTCGATGATGGCACCGTCGAGTTGCTGCACGAGCGGGACAAGTCCGGCGTGCTGGCAGGCGCCGGCACCGTCAACGGCGTTCGCACGGTCGCCTTCTGCACCGACGGCACCGTCATGGGCGGCGCGATGGGCGTGGACGGCTGCAAGCACATCGTCGACGCCTACGACACCGCCATCGAGGAGCAGAGCCCAATCATCGGCATCTGGCACTCGGGTGGCGCCCGGTTGGCCGAAGGCGTAAAGGCCTTGCATGCAGTCGGACTCGTCTTCGAGGCGATGATCCGCGCATCCGGCTACGTCCCACAGATCTCCATCGTGGTCGGCTTCGCCGCCGGCGGCGCGGCGTATGGCCCCGCGCTGACCGACGTCGTCATCATGGCGCCCGAGGGCCGCGTATTCGTCACCGGCCCCGACGTGGTGCGCAGCGTCACCGGTGAGGACGTCGACATGGCCAGCCTCGGCGGCCCCGACACCCACCACAAGAAGTCCGGCGTGTGCCACATCGTGGCCGACGACGAACTCGACGCCTACGAGCGCGGGCGTCGCCTGGTCGGATTGTTCTGCCAGCAGGGTCATTTCGACCGGACCAAGGCAGAAGCCGGCGACACGGACCTGACTGCGCTGCTGCCCGACTCGGCTCGGCGCGCATACGACGTGCACCCGTTGGTCAACGCGCTGCTGGACGCCGATGCCCCCTTCGAAGAATTCCAGGCCAAGTGGGCCCCGTCGATGGTGGTCGGACTCGGCCGGCTGGCGGGCCGCAGCGTCGGCGTGCTTGCCAACAACCCGTTGCGCCTTGGCGGCTGCCTGAACTCCGAGAGTGCCGAGAAGGCAGCGCGTTTCGTGCGACTGTGCGACGCCTTCGGCATTCCGATCGTCGTCGTGGTCGACGTTCCGGGTTACCTGCCCGGCGTCGACCAGGAGTGGGGCGGCGTGGTGCGCCGCGGCGCGAAGCTGCTGCACGCGTTCGGCGAGGCCACCGTCCCGCGCGTCACGCTGGTCACCCGCAAGATTTACGGCGGTGCCTACATCGCGATGAACTCCCGCTCGCTGGGCGCCACCAAGGTGTTCGCGTGGCCGGACGCTGAGGTTGCCGTCATGGGCGCCAAGGCCGCGGTCGGCATCCTGCACAAGCGCAAGCTTGCGGCCGCCGCCCCTGAGGACCGCGAGGCGCTGCACGAGGAACTGGCCGCCGAGCACGAGCGGATCGCAGGCGGCGTGGACAGCGCCATCGAAATCGGCGTCGTCGACGAGAAGATCGACCCGTCGCACACCCGCAGCAGGGTCACCCAGGCGCTCGCCGAGGCACCCGCCCGGCGCGGTCGCCACAAGAACATCCCGCTGTAGATTTGCACTGCGCGGGGTACTTTGCGTGTGCTCGCGGTCAGTTGGCGAGGACTTCCGCGGCGGCGGGCAGAGCCCGCTCGCGGTCGGCCGCGACCAGGCCGATGCGGGTGCGCCGGTCGAGCACGTCGTCCGCGGTCATGGCGCCTTCATGCGTAACGGCATACTCGAATTCGGCTCGGGTGACGTCGATTCCGTCGGCGACGGGTTCCGTCGGACGGTCGCACGTGGCGCGGGCGATGACGTTCGGAGCCTCAGCTCCGTAGCGCGCGACCAGTGAGGACGGTAGGTCGGCGGGCGAACGCAGTGTCGACACGGGATTGGCAGGCGCGCCCACCAGCGGGAGGTTGCGGGTCCGACACGGTGTCGCGGTCAGCCCGCGCAGCGTGACGGCTCGGTCGAGCACGTCCTCGGCCATGTACCGGTATTCGGTCAACTTGCCGCCGATGACGCTGATGACGCCGTTGTCCGACTCCACCAAGGCGTGTTCCCGCGAAACGTCGGCAGTGTCCCCCGCTCCGTTGTCGATGAGCGGTCGCAGCCCGGCATACGACCCGATGACGTCGTCGGGTCCCAGCGCAACGTCAAGTGCGGTGTTCACGGTGTCCAGCAGGAACTTGACTTCCCCCGACGTCGGTTGTGGCACATCGGGAATGGCGCCCGGGGCGTCCTCGTCGGTAAGCCCAAGATAAACGCGCCCGAGCTGCTCCGGCATGGCGAACACGAAGCGGTTGAGCTCACCGGGAATCGGAACCGTCAGTGCGGCAGTGGGATTGCCGAAGGCCGCCGCATCGAACACCAGATGCGTACCACGGCTGGGCCGCAACCGTATCGCGGTGTCGACCTCACCCGCCCACACGCCCGCGGCGTTGATGACCGCACGCGCCTGAACGTCCAGCGACTCGCCGGTCAGTTGGTCGGTCAAACGCACGGAGGTACCGGTGGCGTCGGAGGCGGACACCCGGGTCAGGATGCGGGCGCCGTGCTGAGCGGCCGTGCGCGCCACCGCGGTCACCAATCGCGCGTCGTCGATGAGTTGTCCGTCGTAGGCGAGCAGCGCTCCGTCGAGGCCGGCCCTGCGCACGGTGGGCGCGAGTTCGACCGCGCGTTGCGCATCGACACGCCGCGAGCGCGGAAGGGTGGCCGCAGGGGTACCCGCCAGCCTGCGCAACCCATCGCCTGCGACGAAACCGAATCGAACCAGTGCGCGGGACGCCTGGTTCATCGACGGCAACAGCGGCACCAACTGCGGCATCGCCTTGACAAGGTGAGGGGCATTGCGCGACATCAGGATTCCGCGCTCGATGGCGCTACGGCGGGCGATTCCGACATTGCCGGTAGCGAGGTAGCGCAACCCGCCATGCACCAGTTTGGAGCTCCACCTGCTGGTGCCGAACGCCAGATCGTGCTTCTCGACCAACACCACCGAGAGCCCCCGGGTCGCGGCGTCCAGCGCGATGCCCGTCCCCGTGATGCCACCGCCGATCACGACGACGTCGACGGTGCCGTCGGAAACCGCGGCCAACTCGACGGACCGTCGGGCGGCATTGAGTCTGGTGGACGCTGGCGTGGAACGGGTCATGGTTTCAGGTATCCGTTCAGGGAGTGGGACAGTTCGGTCGCCAACGCGTGGTCGTCGAGAATCGGCTCGACGAGCTTTGCCGACAGAATGGTCGACTGGGTGATCAGCAGGCACATCGCCGCGAACTGGCGGACGTCGCCTGCGCGCACGCTGCCTTCGTCCTGCGCGGCCTTCAATTCCCCGGCCACCGTGTCGAGCAGGATCTGTTGGCTGGTGCCGAGGCGTTCCGAGAGGTAGAGCATCGCCAGGTCTGGGGCCTCGTGCAGCACCAACATGATCACGTGGTCGAGCCGGAGCCGACCCGTGACCGCGACAACGCGTTGGACCACCTGCTCGCGACCAACTCCCCTGCTGGGCACGTCGTCGAGGGCGTCGGTGATCCGCATAGTGAGCAACGCTGCCAGGATCGATCGGGTATCCGGGAAACGCCGGTACACCGTCGGGCGACTGACGCCCGCCCGCCGGGCGATCTCGGCCAGCGTGACGCGATCGACGCCGTATGCGAGCACGCAGCTTGCCGCGGCGTCGAGAATCCGCCCCTCGACCGACGAAGACGATTTCTCGTTACTGATTGACAGCATATGTAATACTGTAACGCATGATGCGACCGGATGACCAACTATTGCCCCCGATGAAGTGGAACGCGTGGGGCGACCCCGCCGCCGCCAAGCCGCTGTCCGATGGCATACGGGCACTGCTCAAGCAGGCGCTCGGCGTCGAGCCGACCCCCGGTGCCGAGCTTCAGCCCACTGAGGTTCGACTGCGCCCCTCGGCGTTGTCGGACGCCGACCGGGCGGCGTTCTCGGACCTTGTGGGTCCCATCCACTGTGTCTCCGACGACGAAGGTCGGCTGCTGCGGGCAGGCGGCAAGTCCACGCCAGATCTGTTGCGCCGCCAGGATACCGGCGTTCAGGATGCGCCCGACGCCGTGCTATTGCCAGGCAGCGAAGACGAGGTGGCTGGCGTCCTTGCATACTGCGCGCAGCAGAGCATCGCGGTGGTGCCCTTCGGAGGTGGCACCAGCGTGGTCGGCGGCCTCGACCCCATCCGCGGCGACTTCAAGGCCGTCGTGTCCCTGGACCTACGGCGGCTGAATGAACTCCACGGCCTCGACGAGGTGTCGGGCGAGGCTGAACTCGGCGCGGGTCTGACCGGACCCGAGGCCGAGAAATTGCTTGCCGCACGGGGCTTCTCACTCGGCCACTTTCCCCAGAGCTTCGAGTTCGCCAGCATCGGGGGCTACGCCGCAACGCGATCGTCGGGCCAGAACTCGGCGGGCTATGGCCGCTTCGACGACATGGTTCGCGGCGTCCGTACCGTCACCCCGGCGGGGTTATTGGACGTCGGCCGCGCTCCAGCGTCGGCGGCGGGCCCTGACCTGCGCCAACTCATTCTCGGATCCGAGGGCGTCTTCGGGGTCATCACGCGCGTGCGTGTGCGCGTTCACCCCGTTCCGGAAGTCACGCGTCTCGAAGCGTGGTCGTTCCCCGACTTCGTGAGCGGTGCGGCTGCGCTGCGCGCGGTGGTCCAGACCGGCACTGGGCCGACCGTCATCCGGCTCTCCGACGAAGCCGAGACCGGCGTCAACCTGGCCACCACCGAGACCATCGGCCAGCAGTCCATCACCGGTGGCTGCCTGGCGATCACGGCGTTCGAGGGCACCGCGGCACATGCCGACAGCAGGCAGGCCGAGACCAGGGCCGTGCTCGAGGCGCACGGCGGCACGTCGCTGGGCGAAGGCCCAGCGACGGCCTGGGAGCACGGCCGATTCGGCGCACCCTACCTACGGGACTCGTTGCTGGCCGCCGGAGCGCTGTGCGAGACGTTGGAGACCGCGACCAACTGGTCCAACCTCGAAGCGCTGAAGGCCGCGGTGACCGAAGCGCTGACGAGTTCACTGGCCGAAACCGGCACTCCGGCACTGGTGTTGTGTCACATTTCCCATGTGTATCCCACCGGCGCGTCGTTGTACTTCACGGTCGTCGCCGGGCAGCGCGGGAATCCAATCGAGCAGTGGCGCAAGGCCAAGACCGCTGCGTCCGACGCGATGGTCCGCAGCGGCGGAACCATCACCCACCACCATGCCGTCGGCGCCGACCACCGGCCGTGGATGCGCGATGAGGTGGGCGACCTCGGGGTCGAGGTGCTGCGGGCGGTGAAGGGTGTGCTGGATCCGACCGGAATCCTCAACCCGGGCAAGCTGATCCCATGACGTCAGGCCGGATCACCGTGCTGACGAATCCGGCGTCGGGACACGGCAGCGCATCGCATGCGGCCGAGCGTGCGGTCACGCAGTTCCATCGCCGCGGCGTCGACGTGGTCGCCATCGCGGGCAGCGACGCCGAGCACGCGCGACGGCTTGTCGAGGGTGCGCTCGAACGCGGTATGGACGCGCTCGTCGTCGTCGGCGGCGACGGCATCGTCGCGCTCGCGTTACAGGTGCTCGCGCAGACCGACATCCCGCTCGGCATCATCCCTGCTGGAACGGGAAATGACCACGCGCGCGAATTCGGCATTCCCACAAAGGATCCCGAGGCCGCGGCGGACGTCATCGTCGACGGTCGGGCCGAGTCCATCGACTTGGGTCGCGTCCGCGGCGCCGACGGTACGGACCGGTGGTTCGGCACCGTGATGGCGGCGGGCTTCGACTCGCTGGTGACTGACCGGACGAACCGCATGCGCTGGCCCCACGGCCGGATGCGCTACAACGTCGCGATGGTCGCGGAGCTCTCCAAACTGCGACTGCTGCCGTTCCGGTTGACGTTCGATGGCGGCGACGAGGTCGTCACCGACCTCACGCTCGCTGCCTTTGGGAACACGAAGAGCTACGGCGGCGGCATGTTGATCTGCCCGGACGCGGACCCCACGGACGGCCTCTTGGACGCAACGATGGTGTCGTCCGCGTCGCGGACCAAGCTCATCCGGCTGTTCCCGACCGTCTTCAAGGGCACGCACACGAAGCTCGACGAGGTGCGCACGGCGAGGGCGAAGGTGATCACGGTCGACTCGCCCGGCATCAATGCGTACGCCGACGGCGAGTTCGTCTGCCCGCTGCCGGTCGAGGTGTCCGCCGTGCCGGGCGCGCTGAAGATCCTTCGCCCGTAGCCTAGGCGGCGATGGACTGGGAATTTCAGGCCGAGGTGTTTCAGTGGCGCGGTCCGGCGCCCTACTTCTTCGTCACCACGCCGGAGGACTGCGACACGTTCCTGCACGACCACCGCGCGGAACTGACCTACGGCTGGGGCGTCATCCCCGCCCGGGTGCGGATCGGTGATACCGAGGTCGAGACGTCGTTGATCCCGCGGGACGGCGCATATCTGGTGCCGCTCAAGGTCGCGTTGCGACGGCCCGAGCAGATCGACGACGGTGACGTGGTGCGCGTGCACCTGTCGGTCGGCGGCTGAGGCTAGCCGACCCCGCGGTTCAGCCAGGTGATCTCGCCCGTGTCGCCGCCACCGCGGTAGGGCTCCAAGGCCTCGTCCCATGCCGTGCCGAGCACCGTATCCAGTTCGGCGGCAAGGGCGTCGGCGCCCGACGACATCATCGAACGCAACCGAAGCTCGCCGACCATCACGTCGCCGTTGGCGCTCATCACGCCGCTCCACAATCCGAGTTGCGGGGTGTGGCACCAGCGGTAGCCGTCGACGCCCTCACTGGGGTCTTCGGTCACCTCGAAGCGCAACACCGACCATGAGCGCAGCGCGCTGGCCAGCTGGGCACCGGTCCCCACCGGCCCATGCCAGTTGGTGACCGCACGCAGCTGTGCCGGCATGGCCGGTTGAGGCGTCCACTTGAGATTGGGCCTCGACGACAGGGTCGACGAAAGCGCCCACTCGACATGTGGACATACCGCCGCGGGCGAGGCGTGGACATAAACCACACCGGTCGTCGCGTCGGCAAACTGGTTCGACGCACGCATCATCTGCTCCTTCGGCTTCCACTAGGGACGTCTTCCCCAACGACCTGGTGAACCCGAAAAGTAACGATGCAGTTGTGTCGTGCGTGTCCATTGTGCCTTGTGGGGCCACTGTTGCGCTAGTGTGCTCCGAATTCTCTCAGTACTCCATCAGAGAGCGCAGGCCACAGCGGGTACGTCCAGTCTCCGAAGTCACGGTCGGTGAGCACCACTAAGGCCAGGTCAACAGTGGGATCGACCCACAGGAACGTGCCCGATTGACCGAAGTGTCCGAACGTCGATCCGGCATTGAGCGAGCCGGTCCAGTGCGGGGATTTCCCGTTCCGGAGCTCGAAGCCCAACCCCCAGTCGTTGGGCCGTTGCACGCCGAACCCCGGCAGCACCCCCGCCAATCCGGGGAACTGAACCGTGGTCGCCTCCGCGTGCAGCTGCGGCGAAACCAGGGTCGGACGGAGCAGCTCGCCCGCGAAGCCGGCCAGGTCGGCCACGCAGGACTGCGCACCGAACCCCGCGGCCTCGTTGCCACCGGCCAGGCTCGACGAAACCATGTCGAGCGGCTCGAAGACGGCCTCGCGCAGATAGGCGCCGAACTCGATATCGGAGGCCTGCTGCACCGTCTCGGCGAGCACCTCGAACCCGTAGTTGGAGTAGATGCGACGTTGCCCCGGCTGCGCCTGCACCGCCGCGGTCTTCATCGAGAACCCCGAAGCGTGTGCGAGCAGATGACGCACCGTGGACCCCGGCGGACCTGCCGCCGTGTCGAGCTCGACGACACCTTCCTCGACCGCCACCTGCACGGCGCGGGCGACGAGCGGTTTGGTCACCGAGGCCAGGGCGAAGCGGCGCCCGGTGTCGCCGAACTCGGCCACGATGCCGGACGGTGCCACCACCGCGGCGGCGGCCGTCGGGACGGGCCAGTCGGCAATGGCATCCAACGCAGTCATGTCACCCGACGCTCATCGACGCGGGCCGATGACCAACTCCTGCGCCACCGCGGTCACCTCGCACCAACGCTGCAAGGATTGCGTCCACCCGGCGACGTGCCCGTCGTCGGCCAATCGAGCGCCCGAATTCAGCACGATGCGGTACGCGTCGCCGGCCCACTCGATCGACACCCGTTCGTCTACCACGGGCATCAGCGCGTCGTCGAGCAGTCGATAGCCTTCGGCCGTCCGTGACGCCAGAAGCGCCGACACGCCCTCCAGCACACGACCGAGCACGGTCAGCGTCACGTCGTCGGTCTCAATTGCTGTGTCGCGCAGTATTTCTGTCGATCGGGTGAACGCCGCGACGTCGGCCGAGGAAAGTGCGGCGACGGCATCCAGGTACGCCACGTAGCCATGGGGACCACCCTTTGGTGCACCGATCAGCAGCACCCGCGCCTTCTCCACCCAGCCGCGGGCGACCGAGTCGTGACCACGGGTGCGCCACTCCAAGCCGAGCTCCGCGGCCTTGCGCGCGGCCGCGATCGGATCGGCCCGCGTCAAACGGTCGTAGACGCGTTCGGCGAGTCTGACCGCTTCGCCTGCGTGGCCGAGCCGCCACGCGGCGGCCGCATACGCATCGAGGTCGTCGAGCGTCATCGAACCCATACCGTCGACGCGTACGAAGGCGGCGTAGCTCGCGCCCCAGTCGCGGCGCAGATGGGCACTGCGCGCTTCGAGGATCTGATCGGTCGTTACGTCCATGTCGACTCCATCACACCAGTTGAATCGACCTCTTGGCCAGCCCCATCCAGAAGCCGTCGACGACCTGTTTCGGCGCCTGCTCGGGGTCCTGCGAGGCGCCGAGCGCAACGAACAACGGCGCGAAGTGCTCGATGGTCGGATGGGCGTACGGCATGCCTGGCGCCTTGGCCCTGAAGTCGATCAGCGCATCGAGATCGCCGTCGGCGAAGCATTCGGCCGCCCATGCGTCGAACTCCCGCGACCAGCCTGGTGCTTGGGCGTCCGGGGTGGGATCGGTCAAGAACGGCAGCCCGTGCGTGGTGAACCCCGACCCGATGATCAGCACACCTTCGTCCCGCAGCGGTCGCAGCCGGGTGCCGAAGTCGAGCAGGCGTCGCGGCTCAAGTGTTGGCATCGAAACCTGTAGCACTGGGATCGTCGCGTCCGGATACATCACGGTCAACGGCACGTACGCGCCGTGGTCCAGCCTGCGCTCGGGGTCATGCGCTATCGCTTCACCGTCGGGCATCAACGCCTCGACCCGAGCGGCGAGTTCCGGTGCGCCCGGCGCGTCGTAGGTGACGTCGTAGTAGTGCTGCGGGAAGCCCCAGAAGTCATATGTCAGTGGGGTTTTCGCCGTCGTCGACCCGATGGTCAGCGGGGCCGCCTCCCAATGGGCGGACACCATCAGAATGGCCTCCGGCCTTGGGAGCTCACCCGCCCACCGGACGAGCTCCGCCACCCACGTCGCATCGTCCACCAGAGGCGGCGCTCCGTGCGAGAGGAAGAGGCTGGGCATCACTGGACAAGCCTCTCACCGTGGCCGCTAGTTTGTACCCATGAGTCAGACAGTGCGCGGCGTCATCTCCAGGAGCAAGAAGCAACCGGTCGAGTTGGTGGACATCGTGATCCCCGACCCGGGGCCGGGTGAGGTGGTCGTCGACATCATCGCGTGCGGCGTCTGCCATACCGACCTCACCTACCGCGAGGGTGGCATCAACGACGAGTACCCGTTCCTGCTCGGCCACGAGGCCGCGGGCACGGTGGAGTCCGTCGGCCCCGGCGTGACGGCGGTAGCGCCCGGGGACTTCGTGGTGCTCAACTGGCGCGCAGTGTGCGGGCAGTGCCGGGCGTGCAAACGCGGCCGCCCCTGGTATTGCTTCGACACGTTCAACGCCGAACAGAAGATGACGCTCACCGACGGCACCGAACTCACCCCCGCGCTTGGCATCGGGGCCTTCGCCGACAAGACGCTCGTGGCCGCCGGCCAGTGCACGAAGGTCGATCCCGAGGCCGACCCAGCGGTGGCCGGCCTGATCGGATGCGGCGTGATGGCGGGTATCGGTGCGGCCATCAACACCGGCAACGTCCAGCGCGACGACACGGTCGCCGTGATCGGATGCGGCGGTGTTGGTGACGCCGCCATCGCGGGCGCCGCGCTGGTGGGTGCGAAGAAGATCATCGCCGTCGACACCGACAACACCAAGCTGAACTGTGCCCGTGACTTCGGCGCCACCCACACCATCAACGCCAAGGAGTTCGACGTCGTCGAGACCATCCAGGATCTCACCGACGGCAACGGTGCGGACATCGTGATCGACGCTGTCGGCAGGCCCGAGACGTGGAAGCAGGCGTTCTACGCCCGCGACCTGGCAGGCACCGTCGTGCTGGTGGGCGTGCCCACGCCCGACATGACCCTCGAGATGCCGCTGGTGGACTTCTTCTCCCGCGGCGGCTCGCTGAAGTCCTCCTGGTACGGCGACTGCCTGCCCGAACGCGACTTCCCCACCCTGATCAGCCTCTACCGTCAGGGCCGACTCCCGTTGGAGCGCTTCGTCTCCGAACGCATCGGGCTGGACGGCATCGAGGACGCGTTCCACAAGATGCACGCCGGTGAGGTTCTGCGCTCGGTCGTGATCCTGTGAGCGCCATTACCCGGGTGGTTACCAGCGGCACCTTCGAACTCGACGGCGGCAGTTGGGATGTCGACAACAACGTCTGGGTCGTCGGCGACGACAGCGACGTCGTGGTGTTCGACGCCGCGCACACCGCGGCGCCGATCATCGAGGCCGTCGCCGGCCGCAACGTCGTCGCGGTCGTGTGCACGCACGGGCACAACGACCACGTCACCGTCGCCCCCGACCTGGGCAGGACGCTCGACGCTCCCGTGCTGCTGCACCCCGCCGACGACATGCTGTGGCGGATGACCCACCCCGACGACGACTTTCGCAGCATCGACGACGGACTGGTGCTCAAGGCCGGCGAGCTGGAACTGCGCGCGCTGCACACTCCGGGGCACTCGCCCGGCTCCGTCTGCTGGTATGCCCCCGAACTCGGTGCGGTCTTCAGCGGCGACACCCTGTTCCAGGGCGGGCCCGGCGCCACCGGACGGTCGTTCTCCGACTTCCCGACCATCCTCGAGTCCATCGCCGGACGCTTGGGCAAGCTGCCAGGCCCGACCGTGGTCTACACCGGCCACGGTGACACCACCACCGTCGGCGACGAAATCGTGCACTACGACGAATGGGTGGCCAGAGGGCATTAACTCCCGTCGAGCAGCCGCTTCTTCTCGGCCTGGAACTCGTCCTCGGTCAGCGCGCCCGAATCACGTAGTCGGGCAAGGGTATTCAACTGTTGGACGCGGATGCCGTCGTCGTTCGGGGTGAACGAGCCGGGCTGGTCGTAACTCGGCGCGGGCGGCGGAGGCGGGTAGCCGGCGGCCCGCTCGCCTTGCCGGACCCTCGACGCCCAGAACCGCGCGAGCAACAGGTCGACGAGCCCGAGGCCGAAGACGGCCGCCAATATCCACGGCACGTTCCCGTAGCTGCTGCCGTGCCCGAAGGCAAGCGTGGGATTGAGGTAGGCGCTGACGTTGCCGTCGAGGTTGACGTCGTAGGTTCCGTCGGCGGGCACGTGGAGATATCCGATACGGATGCGCGAGTCGTTGTTCACCGTCGTCGTAGTGCCGTAGTCCTCCGTCAGCGTCGGCTCGTCGACGCCAACCGGCGCCTTGATGCGGTACTTCAACGGCGGGACGGGCAGTCCGCTGCCGCTGCCACTACCGATGAGCACGGTGTGAAAGGTGACCGTGACGTCGCCTGCCGGAAGGTGCAGACTGCTCGATCCGGGGATCGGAACCTCGCCGTACGCGTCGTATTCGTCGAGTACGAAGGCATTCAGGATCAGCATCACGACGAACCCGATGGCCGAGGCAATCATCGTCACGACCGCAACGATCGTCATGATCCGCGGTCCGGTACTGCGACTCATGGACCGCAGTGTGTCATGTCGATACAACTTTCGGACCAACTGACAGGCGTGAACTGCACATGACGGGCTAACGTTTGGACATGCCCGAATCGAGCATCGTGGTACGGCCGGAGTCCAAGGACAGCGGCTGGTACAGCGCCGCGTCGCGGCTCAAGGCCGCCGGATTGCAGCGGGCGATAACGCTTTTCGAACAGGCCGCGGAAGTGGTGCCCATCCCCCGCTCCCCGCGACCCATCGTCATCGCCGACTACGGCGCCGGGACCGGCTACAACTCCGTGCTGCCCATTTGCGCGGCGATCGCGGTGCTGCGCAAGCGCACCCGGCCCGAACACTCGATTCTGGTGACGCACACCGATGTGCCGGACAACGACTTCACCGCACTGTTCCGCACGCTGACCGACGACCCGGACAGTTATCTGCAAGCCGATCCCGCCTCGTTCGGGACGGCGGTGGGCCGGTCGTACTACACCCAGATCCTGCCGTCCAACAGCGTCAACCTGGCCTGGTCGTCGTGGGCGCTGCAGTGGCTGGGTCGGGTACCGATGCCGGTCGGAGATCACCTGTTCGCGGCCTATAGCCAGGACGAGAAGGTGCGCGCCGCGTATGCCAAGCAGGCCGCCCACGATTGGCACGAGTTCGTGGCATTCCGCGGTCGCGAGCTCAGCCCTGGCGGACGGCTGGTGGTGATGACCCTGGCCACCGACGGGGATGGCGAGCTGGGATTCCGGCCGCTACTCGACGCCATGGCCGAGACGCTCGCAGAACTCTCGGCCGGAGGCACCATCACCGACGTTGAACTGAGCGCGATGTCGGTGCCACTCGTCGGGCGGAACGCCAAGGACTTCACGTCTCCCTTCGCGCCGTCGGGCACGTTCGAGAAGTTGTCGATCATCCATCTGGAGGTCTTCGATGCCGAGGACCGGTTCTGGAAGAAGTACCAGAGCGACCGGAACGCAGCCGCTTTCGGCGCGCAGTGGGCGGCGTTCCTGCGGGCGGCGCTGTTTCCGATCTTGGCCACCGCGCTGGACGACGACCGCTCTGAGCCCGTCGCGCAGTTCTTCGACGCCTTGGAGCGAGGCATCGCCGCGCGACTCACGGCGGCCCCCGCCGAGATTCGAATTCCGTTGGCCCAGGTTGTCATCGAGAAAATTCAGCACACCAGTCACTGACCGTCACCGGCGTGCGCCACTGTGAGGCCGCAACCGAAGCCTCCCAATGAAATTCACTACGTCAAGTATCCATTGCCACCCGACTTCCATGGGGGGACGATGAGACCCGACGGCGGCGCCGTCGGGACGCTGCCCCGTCAGAGGAGGCAGATTGTGTACGCACGAACGACAACCATGGAGGCCACGCCCTCATCGCTAGACGCAGGCATCGCCTACGTCCGCGAGAGCGTGATGCCCCTACTCGAAGGTCTGGACGGCCACATCGGGCTGTCCCTGTTGGCCGACCGGTCATCTGGTCGCTGCATCACCACCAGCGCCTGGGAGTCCGAGGGCGCCATGCGCGCGAGCGCCTCAGCCGTTCAGGAGGTCCGCGACCGCGCCGCGGAGATCTTCGGTGGCGGTACTCCCACCATCGAGGAATGGGAGATCCCGGTCCTTCATCGTGAACACGAGGCGGGTGAGGGCGCCTGTGTCCGGGTGACCTGGGCCAACGTCAACACCGACCTGGTGGACCCGGGCATCGAGGTCTTCAAGGCAGCCCTGCCCGCGATGGCGGAACTCGAAGGGCTCTGCAGCGCAAGCCTTATGGTGAACAGGGCATCCGGTCGCGGGGTGTCGTCGATGGCCTTCGAGAGTGCCGATGCGGTGGAGCGCAACCGCGCCGACATGGAGCGACTCAGAGGCTCGGTGTCCGAGGACGCGGCCGCCCAGATCCTCGAAGAGCACGACTTCGAGTTGATGATCGCCCACCTACGCGTCCCCGAGATGGCCTGACCGCGCCAGCGCATCCGGGAGCGCGCCTGGGTCGTCCAGCGTCATCGCATCAACTCTGGCACCGCCGCGGTCAGGGCGCCATCTCGTATGCGCCGTCGTAGGCCTTGACGCGCTCCCACACCCGGTCGAACCGCGCGGCGTCGGCCACCGGCTTGCGGATCGCGCCGAGTGCCCAGTCCTGCTGCGCCGGTGTCGATGTCGGCTTACCTTGCAGTGCAACGGCATACGTGTTGAAGTCGTTGATCTGGAAGCCGAAGATCTGATCGACGATGTCGTCGTCGAGGCCCGCGAGCGCGGCCTGTTCCAGGATCAACTGGCCGTAGACGATCAGTGAGAACAGGTGCCCGACGTTCAGGAGGAAGTCGAGATCCTTGGCCTGGTCGGCGTCGGGAGCGGCCGTCACCAGGAGTTCCCGGAACGCCTGCGCCTGCTCGTAGAACCGGGCGACATTGGGGATCCGCGAGTGCTGCTCGTATGCCTGCGTCCAATCGGCGAACTGGATCGCGCCCGCGCCGCGGGTGGGCCCCTGGTTCCAGAAGAAGGTGTCGTCGCTCGGGTCGTTGCGGGTCGGGATCTCGGGGTATTCCTTGGGATTGAGCATGAAGTTCGGCATGAATTTCAGCACCAGGCCGACGTTGACGTGCACCGTGCCCTCCAGGCGCGGTAGGCAGCCGATCAGCTGGGCGACTTCGCGGAACATGGTGTTCTTCTCGTAGCCCTTGGCCGCCACCACGTCGTGCAGCGCCCGCATGACCGTCTCGCCCTCCATCGTGACCTTGGCCTTGGTCATCGGGTTGAACAAGAGGTAGCGCCGGTCGTCCAGGCTGGCGCTGCGGAAGTAGTCGATGGCACGTCGGCTAAAGGCCTTCATCGCGATCATCCGCGCGTAGGCGTCGACGAAGTTGGCACGGACGTGGCTGAAGTCGGTGACCGGGTTGCCGTAGAGGATGCGGTTCTGCGCGTGGGTGATCGCCTCGTAGAACGCGTGCTCGGTCATGCCGATCGAGGAGGAGCACAGGTTGAACTTGCCCACGTTGACCGTGTTGAGCGCGGCTGCAAAAGCCTCGATGCCGGTATGCAGGATGTCCTCGGCGCGCACCGGATAGTTCTCCAGCCGGAATGTGCTCACGTAGATCTGCATGTGCACGACGTTGTCGATGAGGTGGTAGTTCTCGTGCCGACTGTCGGCGGCGAAGAACACGTACGCGTCCTGGCCCTCCACGTCACCGCGCCGACCGAACACCGACACCAGGCTGGCGACGTTGCCGTTGCCGATGTAGTACTTCTCCCCCGTGGCGCGATACAGGATGCCGTTGGCCTGGTCCTCCTCGCTGGCCGGGGTCAGCACCATGTCGGTGCTGTAGACGTCGGCGCCGTGCTCGCGCTCCGATAGACCGAACGCCATCACCTCGCCGGCCTCCAGGTCGTCGGCGGCGCGCAACTTGGCGTCCTTGTTCTCGCTCTGCCAGACCGGACCGAGGCCAAGGATGGTGACCTGCTCGGTGTACCAGTACGTCAGCCCGTAGAAACCGAGGATTTCGGCAAGCGCCGCGTTGCGCGCGCCGTCCCAGCGCTTGTCTGGATTGCCGTCGGCGAACTCCGACGGTGTCAGGAACGTGGCGAACAACTTCTCCCGCTTGACGAACTCGACGAAGTCGACGGGCCATTGCGCCTTGAGGTCGTCGTCGAGGATGCGCTTCTTGCCCTGACCCTCGAAGAAGTCGATCGTGGCCCGCAGCAGCCGCCGGGTCTCGGCGTCGAACTCGGTCGGGTCGTAGGTGTGGGGGTCGAACAGCAGGCCATCACGGCGGGCAGGAGCGGAGCGACCGGGGAGTGTTGCCGTCATGGAGCGAGCCTAAGCGGTCGCCGCTCAGCCAGATCCGGGAACCTGGATCGGGATGGGGATCGGGATCGGCCCGGGAATCGTGAACATCGTGGTCGACGGCGGGTTCGACACCGGCGGCGGTTGTGAGGCCGGTGGCGGCTCCGAAGCCGGTGGTGGTGGCGCCTCGGAGCTTGGGGCCGCGGGCGGTGGCTCAGCGGGCGGGGGCGCGGCGGGCGGCTGTGCCGGCGCTTGCTCGGTCACCGTCACCGCCGGTGACGGCACGTCCTCGGTGATGGTCTGGGTCGGGGGCACTTCCTGCGCCGGTGGGGGCAATTCGGTCGGCACCGACGGGGACGTGGACGGAGTCAACGGCGTCGCGGTGACCGACATCGTGTTGCCCGTCGGCTCGGTCGACGAGTCGTTGCGCAGCACCACCACGAGCGCCCAGCCGACGGCGGCCAACACGACGAGCATCGCGGCTCCCACGATCACCGGCGGACGGCGGTACCACGCCTGCGCGGTCTCCGCCTCCTCCTCGTATTCAGCCGGCTCGAACTCCATCGGTGGTCGGGCCGAGCCGCCGTCGTCGGACGACCCCTCGACTCCCGCGTCGGAGAAGTCGTCGTAGGCGTAGTCGTCCGACGGTGCCACCTCGGGCACGTCGTCGGCGTCCGACCAGGCCAACGCACGGAAGGTGCTGGACATGGGCGCCTGCGCCGGATCAGGTGCGAGCGCCGCTGCGGCCGCCGCCGCCGCGGGCACGGGCGCCAGCGACGTGGCGCCCTCTTCGACCGTGCCGCGGACGGCCTTCAACCCGCTGCCGATGGCGGCGGCCAACTCGGGTTGGGCTGCGGTGATGACGGGCACTCGCAGGTGCTCGGACAGCGTGGTCGTGATGATCGCCATCCGGGCCCCGCCCCCGACCGTCGCGACGGCGACAAGTTCCGACGGCCGAATTCCGCTCTGCCGCACGGCATCCTGCAGCGCATCGACGAAACCGGAGAGTGGTTGGCTGATGGCCTCGTCGAGTTCGGCGCGCGTCACCCTGAGCTCGCCGTCCGCACCGGGCAGGTCCGCCTTGAGCGAGGTGACCGCAGCCGTCGAAAGCCGCTCCTTGGCCGACCGGCATTGGGCGCGCAGCCGGGTGAGCGAACCGATGGCCGACGTGCTGGAAAGATCCACCGCACCGGCCGCGGACATCTCGCCGACGATGCGGGTCAGCAGGGCCTGGTCGATGAGATCGCCCGACAGCTCGTCGTAGCGCACCGTGGGTCCCACGGGTTGGAAGCCGCGGCCCGCGTCAGCCAGCGTGATGCTGGTGCCGGTGCCTCCGAAGTCGCACAGCGCGATGACGCCGCGGGTGGGCACCCCGGGGTCGTGCTGGAGCGCAGTCAGCGCCGCGGTGACGTCGGACACCAACAGCGCAGCAGTGGGTGAGCGGAACTCGGGCAGCTCGGCGAGCGCGCCGCGCAGTGCGTCGATGGCCGCAGCGCGCCAGTGGGCGGGATATGCGACGCCCACCGGTTCCCGCGAGGGCCCATTGCCGGCCAGCGCGACGAGCAGCGCCCGCAACGCGTCGGCCAGCACCACCTCGGCCCGGTGCGAAGAACCGTCCGCCGCGATGATGGCCACCGGGTCGCCGACCCGATCCACGAAGTCGGTGATGATCAGCCCACGCTCGGCGAGGTTCGGGTTCTCGCCTGGGACGCCGACCTCTGCAGGTCTGTTCGGATACCTCGTCAGCACCGCCGTCCGCGTCACCGCGGCCCTGCCGACGTGCACCGCCGTCAGCTTGGCCGCACCGACCGAAAGTCCTATCCCATCCGCCACGTCAACGAATTGTGCCCTGTCCAGCAATCAGCGGCAGCTCCAGTGGGGTCACCCAGCCCGGCGGCAGCGCGTTTACCGCGGGCACGGCGTTGAGCGCGCGCATGCCGGTGGCAAGACAACCCGCGGCCGCGGCGTCGCGTCCTGAGCCGTCGGTGAACCGGAAAGCCGTCTCTTGAACGATGCTGGGGCTGCCCTCGACCTCGACCCGGTAGACGTCGTTCTCGTTGCCAGTCGGCCAGTCCGGGGCGGACCCATCGCCGACGCGGTTGACGTGTTCCAGCTGGATGCGAGTCTCGCCTCGGTACACACCGTTGATCGTGAAACGGACGGCAGCGACGTTGCCCGGCGGAATGATGCCCTTCGCCGTCTTGACCTCCACGGGCGTGACCCACTTGTCCCACGTCGTGGTGATCTCGTCGAGTTCGATTCCCGCGGCGTGGGCGATCATCGGAACGGTTGCGCCCCAGGCGAAGACGAGAATGTCGGGATTCTCCAGCAGCGGCTTGTGCTCCGGCGGTTTGCCGATGCCCATCTCGAACTCGTAGTCACCTTCGTAGTTGGTGTAGTCCAGCAACTCCGATGCCCGCACCTTTCGGACTTCGGCGCACAAGCCCATCAGCGTCATCGGGAAGAGGTCGTTGGCGAAACCGGGATCGATGCCCGTGGTGAAGCAGGACGACTGGCCCGCTTCGCACGCCTCGGTGATCGGGTCGATCCAATTCGGCGGATTGAGCTTCATGGCGGGCCACACCCACGGGGTCATCGACGTCGAACACACGTCGATGCCCGCCCGCAGGAACCGGGTGATGAGCTTGATGTTGTCGTCGGCGTGCGCGGCGGTGGGCCCGTAGTGCACCAGCGCGTCGGGCTTCAACGCGATGAGCGCGTCGACGTCGTCGGTGGCGGCCAAGCCGAGCGCACTGTCGAGCCCGCAGAGCTCGCCGACGTCGCGACCGACCTTGTCGGGATTGCTCACGCCGACCCCGACCAACTCGAACGACGGATGCTTGACCACCTCGGCGATCACCATCTTGCCGACGAAGCCGGTGCCCCAGATCACGATGCGCTTGGTCATCTACCACCCTCAGTGTCGAATGCCGGTGTACCGGCTTCACCATAGGTGTGCTCGCCGTCGCGGTTGAGCGACTCGGTGAGTTTCCGTATCTCGTCCCGCAGTTCGTCGATCTGAGCGGCGGTGGCGGTCTGGCTCGCGGTGTCCTCTGCGGCGACCGCCTGCACGATCCACGACGCCAGCGTCGCGGTGACCACACCGAGCAGGCTCACGCCCGCGACCATGAGCGCGACCGCGACGAACCTGCCCGTCACCGTCTGGGGCACGGTGTCGCCGTAGCCCACGGTGGTCACGGTCGTGAACGACCACCAGAGCGCATCACCGAAGTTCTGGAACTGAGGGTTGTGGCCGCGTTCGGCGTCCAGGATGGCCAACGCCGCGCCGTACACGATGATGACCGCGCCGAAGCTGGTGTACACGATGACCCGGCCCCGGATGGTGTGCCCGATCGCGCGCTGCATCGTCTCGATCACCACGGCCAGGCTCAGCAGCCGCAGTGGACGTAGCGCTGGCAGCACGATGATCGCGAAGTCGAAGAGGTGCCGTACGAACCACTTCAGCCGCGGCTCGGCCAGATAGAGCCGCGCCAGATAGTCGATCACGAAGACCGCATAGGTGGCCCACATGGCGGTCTTGATCGCGGCCTCCGCCGCTCCGTGAGGCTGCGCGAGCACGTGCACCGAGAACAACGTCAGGAAGGCCAGCGCGACCGCGGCCATCGGCCACTCAGTGCGGGTCTCGAAACGCTCCAACCGGGTCTGCGACGTCATAAATGGCGGACCCTAATCGCCTCAATACCTGGATTCCCACACGGCATATTCGCCGTCGGGCCCGGTGACCGCTTCCGCGGTCTCCTGGAAGCGTGGGCAGTTCGCGACGCACACGGCCTTGTAGGTGACCAGCTTGTCGTCGTCGGTGATGGCGACGAGCTCACCCCATGGCCGGAATTGGGTTGGACCGCCGCAGTGCTGGCAGAGCATGACCGTGGCGGTTAGAAGCACCGCTTGAGACCGCCGGGCTCACAGTAGAGCGGGTACTGGTCGTTGGGGATCGGCAGCGGTTCCTTGAACGCGAGCGTGAACGGGTAGTTCACGATGTTGGCGGCGACGGCTCCGTTGCACACATCGTTGTAGGACACCGACCGCGTTCCCGTCAGCGTGACGTCGTCGAACGTGTAGGTCTCATTGATCGGCGCGGTGTTGATCCCGTCCGGACATGTCAACCCGTCCTTCTTCCCGGTCGTGAACTGCCACTTGCCGCCGGTCAGGCGGGCGGTGCCGCCGGCCACCTTGGTCGACGGCGTCGGGGCGACGTGCAGGTTGCACGCCACCGGCAGTTCGAGGTTGTCCCTCAGGTCGCCGACCGTCGGAACGCAGCTCGGATAGATCGTCCACGTCGTCGGGCTTACGCCCTCTTGGTTATAGGTGTAAATGCCCTGCATCGTCTGGTCGGCGTGAGCCGGGCTGGCGGCCCCCAGTGCCACCGTCGCGAAAACCGAGGCGACGGCGAAGGCACGCTTGATCGTCATGCCTGTGAGTATCGCAGCCCCACTCCAGCAACGTCACGGGATTCCGTCCGTGAGAAGGTGCAGCCATGACTTCACTGAAGGGCAAGGTGGCGCTGATCACCGGGACATCGGCGGGTCTTGGCGCCGCCACGGCGAAGGTCTTCGCGGAGCGCGGCGCGTCGGTCTTCGGGATCGCCCGCGATGCCGAGCGCATGGAGGCGGTCTTCGCCGACGTACCCGGCGGCAGGTTCTCCTCGGTGGACATCACGACGCCCGCGGCCTGCCGGGCAGCGGTGGCAGCATGCGTGACCGCGTTCGGGAGGCTCGACGTGCTGGTCAATGTCGCGGGATTTCACAAGATGCGCCACACCCAGACGATGTCCGACGACGAATGGGAGCAGGACCTCGCGGTCAACCTGAACGGGCCGTTCTACCTCAGTCGCGCCGCGCTCCCGCACCTGCTCGAGGTCGGCGGCAACATCGTGAACGTGGCGTCGATCGCCGGTGTCGAGGGCGAGGTGTACTCGGCCGGTTACTGCGCGGCCAAGCACGGGCTGGTCGGCCTGACCCGGGCACTCGCCATCGAATTCACGAAGGAAAAGCTGCGGGTCAACGTGGTGTGCCCCGGCGGCATGCCGACGGCGCAGGCGACCGAGTTCGAGGCGCCCGATGGCGCCGACTGGGACCTGATCATGCGCATCGCCTCGCCACGCGGCTTCATGGAGACCGCCGACGTCGCCAAGGTCATCGCGTTCCTGGCGAGCGATGACGCAGCCGCGATCCACGGTGCCGTCTACCGCGTCGACAACGGCAAGGGCGCGGGCTGAACTTCGGCTAGCGGATCGAACATCCTTGGGTCGACGTTCACCTCGTCGAAATCCGTTGCGAATGCGGCGTGCACCCCCAACTGCGAGAATCGCGCGGTGACCGACGTCGTGAATTCAGCTGCTGCTTCAGAAGCCTCCCACCTGCGCACCGGATTGGATGCCGAAGATTTACGGGAGGCGATCACTGATCACCTGCGCTACTCGATCGGTCGCCCCGCGGCCGCCCTGCGACCGGACCACTACTACCGGGCGCTCGCGCTCGCGGTACGAGACCGCATGCAGGACAACCGGGTGGCGTCCACGCAGACGTCGCTCGACCTTGGTAGGAAGGTGACCTGCTACCTGTCGGCCGAGTTCCTGATGGGACCGCAGCTGGGCAACAACCTTTTGAACCTGCAGATCGAGGAAGCGGCCCGCGCCGCGCTGGACTCGCTCGGACAAGACCTCGACGAGGTGTTGGCATGTGAACCGGAACCGGGCCTTGGCAATGGCGGCCTCGGTCGGTTGGCCGCGTGCTACCTCGACTCGCTGGCCACCCTCGAGCGCCCCGCCATCGGCTACGGCATCCGCTATGAGTTCGGCATCTTCAAGCAGGAGTTCCGGGACGGTTGGCAGATCGAGCTCACCGACAACTGGCTGGCGAACGGGAACCCGTGGGAGATCGCCAAGCCCGACGTCAACTACCTCGTCAACTGGGGCGGACACACCGAGCAGTACGTCGACGACGCGGGCGCCGTCCGCGTGCGCTGGCTGCCGCGACAGGTGATCAAGGGCGTCGCATACGACACCCCGATCCAGGGGTACGGCGTGCATACCTGCAACGTGCTGACATTGTGGAGCGCGCGCGCCGTCGAGTCGTTTGCGTTGGACGCCTTCAACACTGGCGACTACTACAAGGCCGTCGAGGAGGAGGTCACCTCCGAGACCGTCACCAAGGTGTTGTACCCCAACGACGAGCCGGAGGCGGGCAAGCGGCTGCGCCTGCTGCAGCAGTACTTCTTCGTATCGTGTTCGCTACAACACGTCGTGCACATCATGGACGACCTGGCCGACGCTTCCTTGCACGAACTCCCGCAGCGGTTTGCGTTGCAACTCAACGATACTCACCCGTCGATCGGCGTCGCCGAGCTGATGCGGATCCTCATCGACGAACGTCGACTGGCATGGGACGACGCCTGGGCCATCACCGTGGCGACGTTCGGCTACACCAACCACACGCTGCTCCCAGAGGCTTTGGAGAAGTGGCCGCTCGGGCTGTTCCGGGACTCCCTGCCACGCCACCTCGAGATCATCTACGAGATCAACAACCGCTTCCTCGACGAGGTGCGGGCGCACTTCCCCGGTGACGTCGAGCGGGTGCGCCGCATGTCGCTGATCGGAGAGGACGGCGGCCAGACCGTCCGCATGGCGCATCTCGCTACCGTGGGCAGCCACGCGATCAACGGCGTGGCCGCCCTGCACTCGGATCTGCTGAAGGCCAGCGTGCTCAAGGACTTCTACGAGCTGTGGCCGGAACGCTTCTCCAACAAGACAAACGGCGTCACCCCGCGGCGCTTCCTGGCGCTGTCCAACCCGGGACTGCGCGGACTGCTCGACCGCACGATCGGCGATGGCTGGCTGACCGACCTGGACCGGCTGCGCGGGTTGGAGGCCTACGTCGACGACCCCGACTTCCGCAGGGAGTGGCGAGACGTCAAGCGCGCCAACAAGCGTCGGCTGGCCGACTACCTCCAATCGACGGTTGGCGTGGAGTTGGACCCCACCTGGATGTTCGACATTCAGGTCAAGCGCATCCATGAGTACAAGCGCCAGCACCTGTCCGTGCTGCACATCATTCGGCAGTACCTGCGGTTGAAGATGAACCCTGGCCTCGACCTCGCCCCGCGCGCCTACGTGTTCGGCGGCAAGGCGGCGCCCGGGTACTTCATGGCCAAGCGGATCATCAAGCTCATCAACGCCGTCGGCGAGACGATCAACAACGACCCCGACGTCAACGGGCACATGAAGGTCGTGTTCGTGCCGAACTTCAACGTGCAGAACGCGCATCTCATCTACCCAGCGGCCAATTTGTCCGAGCAGATCTCCACCGCGGGCAAGGAGGCCTCGGGCACGGGAAACATGAAGTTCATGCTCAACGGCGCGCTCACGATCGGCACGTTGGACGGCGCGAACGTCGAGATCCGCGAAGAGGCCGGGCCCGAGAACTTCTTCCTCTTCGGATTGACCGAGTCCGAGGTCGAACAGGTCAAGCGCGACGGCTACCGCCCGTCCGACTACATCGACGGAAACGACGAGTTGAAGGCCGTGCTGGACCTCATCGCCAATGGCCAGTTCTCCCACGGCGACATCGAGGTGTTCAGGCCGCTGGTGGACAACCTGCGACACGACGATCCGTTCCTTGTGGTCGCCGACTACGCGGCGTACGTGGCGTGCCAGGACACCGTTGCCGCAGCGTGGCAGGACAGGGATGCATGGTCGCGGATGTCCATCCTGAACTCCGCCCGCAGCGGCAAGTTCTCGTCGGACCGGGCGATCGCGCAGTACTGCGACGACATCTGGAACGTGGGCCCCGTGACAGTCAAGCTCTGAGGCTCAGAGCTCGCTGATCACCTTCGACGCCAGCAAGTCGAGCGTCTGGTCGGACGCCCGATCGTGGGTGAACAGCACGATCTGACCGAAGCCAAGCGCTTCCCATTGCTTGAGCCGGTCGATGATCTGCGGCGCGGTGCCGACCAGGCCGCCTTCGCGCAGCCCGAAGCCGGGCCCGCCGAACCGCTTCTCGGCGAGTTCGCGGACCTTGGGCAGCGCAGCGTCGTCGGGTGCCAGTGCCAGCACCGCTTCGACCGACAGCACGATGGTCGACGGGTCCCGGCCGATGTCCGCGCAGATGGATCGCAGCACCGTCACCTTGTGTTCCAACTCTCCCAGCGCGTAGGTGGGCACGTTCCACACGTCGGCGTACCGCGCGACCAGCGGCAGCGTGAACTTCTCGCCAACTCCCCCGACGGTGATCGGCGGGCGTGGCCGCTGCACCGGCCCTGGCACGATCGGCATGTCCCGGACGGTGTAGTGCTTGCCGGTGAAGTCGATGGACTCCGTCGCGAAGGCCTGGGTGAGCATTTCCAATGCCTCACCGAGTCGTTCCGAGCGTTCGCGAAACGTCCCCCACGGCAATCCCATACGCAGATGCTCGTCGGATATCGAACCGCTGCCGAGGCCGAGTTCCAGTCGCCCGTCCGAGATCTGGTCGAGCGTGGTCGCCATCTTCGCCAGCACGGCCGGATGACGAAACTGGTTGCACAGCACCATGTGTCCGACGCGAAGGCGCTCAGTCCGACTCAGCAGCGCGGTCGCCAGCGTCCACGCCTCGAGCGACGCGATGTTGGGCATGCCTGGCCCGTACAGGTGGTCGTACAGCCACAACGAGCCGATGCCAAGTTCCTCGCAGCGCTTGGCGCGGTGCAGCACATCGGAGTACGAGAATCCCATTTGCGGCACGTACACGCCGACGTCGAGTCCGGTCACAGCGCTTCGTCTTTCATGGACAGAGGTCTTTCATGAACAGAGCTCCAACCTTCCGTTGGTGACGACGGTGGCGTCGGCACAGGCGGCGTCGAACGCGATGACGCCGTCGCCCGCGCCGTACGCACGGACGGTCAGGTCACCACCCAGGCGGGTCGGCGACGCGAACCGTACTGCGACCCGGCGTACCCGGCCAGGATCACCGACCCCGATGACGTCGAGCAGTCGGTGAGTGCACATCGCCATCGTGCACAGCCCGTGCGCGAACAAGAAGTCGAAGCCGGCCGACCGGGCGACGTCGATGTCGAAGTGATGGGCCGACCAGTCTCCGGACACCTCGGCGTAGCGCCGGGCAGTGTCCTCGGCGACGTGCTGGAGCGCCGTGCCGCGTGGGTTGACGAGTGCCGACTCGGGGAAGCGGTGTTCGGCGGGCATGGCTCCGAGGTCGGCGACGCCATCAAGGCCGAGCAGCACCATCGTCCACCACTGTTCGACGGCCATTCGGCCGTCGGAGCCCACCTGCTCGAAGTGGACCACCACATGCGTGCCCGCGCGCGACGTGCGCACCGCGGACAGTCCCGCCCAGGTATCGAGCGCTTCGCCCGGGCGCAGCGGGCGGTGCAGCACGATGTCGTGTTCGCCGTGCACACCACCGCGCACGCGCTCCCAGATTGCGTCGGGGAGATCCGCCCTGGCCGCTTCCAGGGCGTCAAAGCCCACGATGATGGGGAACACCGCGGGCACGGCCACGCCGGCTCGCACGGCGGGGGTGTGATCGCCCGTCGCGTCCGCATACGCCGCGATGCGCTCGCGATCCAACAATCCGGGGAACGGGCCGTGCCGCCTTGGCTGGACGAGCACCGTCACCGGCTCAGTGGCCGGCGAATCAGCCCTGCTCGGCGGGCAGCGGCTCGCCAGCGGGCGCAGGCGCTGGCGCCCGAATTCCCGCGAGGCTGTCGATGACCGGCCGCTGATCGGGGCAGTAGGTGTCGATCCCGGCGTTGAGGAACTGGTAAGCCTGCTGTTCGGTGGTGGTCTTCGCCAGATTCTTCTTGAGGAATACCGCCGCTTCGCCCGCGTTGGCGTCCAACCCGGTACGCAATCGCTTGCACTGGATCTTGCCGATCCACGCGTTGAAGTCCTTCGGGCCGTAGATGCCGTAGGTATGCAGTTGATTGGCAAAATCGGTGTCTGGGTCGGCGTTTGCCGGCGCCGCCAGGGTGATCGCGGCGGCACCCAGTGTTGCCAATATCACTGGCCTGATCCAGCGCATCGCACTCGTGGCCATAAGGTCATTCACCCCATTCATTCGTCTACGTGATTCACTTGCGACGCAACCCAATTGCTTGAGCACTCTACGTGACGTGCAGGTCTGGCACTCAGTTACGACAAGGTAGGGTCGCCGTGATTAACTTAACTAGGCTAATCTATCAGTTGCATTGGCTAAGCTGCCGATCGAACGAGAAGTGTGAGGTGTCGGGGTGACAAGCCTGCTCAAGAGGGCGTGGATACCACTACTCATCGTAGTAGTTGTTGTCATCGCGGGGTTCTCCGTACAGCGGATTCGTACCTTCTTTGGC
The DNA here is from genome assembly GCF_033804635.1 of Mycobacterium sp. RTGN4. Taxonomy (NCBI): domain Bacteria; kingdom Bacillati; phylum Actinomycetota; class Actinomycetes; order Mycobacteriales; family Mycobacteriaceae; genus Mycobacterium; species Mycobacterium sp. RTGN4. Next base: position 393,469 of record NZ_JAPZLB010000004.1, read on the forward strand.
GCCGAGGGCATCATCGTCACGCCCAAGAACTTCGCCGACGACCCCGAGCCGTTCAAGCCCAAGGTCGTCAAGTACGAGATATTCGGCGAACCAGGCGCCTATGCGGACATCAACTACCTGGACCTCGACGCGAAACCGCAGCGCATCGACGGTGCCACCTTGCCATGGTCGTTGGTGCTGAGCACCACTGCGCCGGCCGCGTCGCCCAACATCGTCGCGCAGGGCAACGGCAGCAGCATTTCCTGTCGTGTCACGGTCGATGACGTCGTCAAGGACGAGCGGACCTCCAACGGCGTGAACGCCCAGACCTTCTGCCTGGTGAAATCGGCATGAGTGCGCCCCCAACGGACGCCACTACCGAAGCAAACCCGCCTCCAAGGCACTCAGCTCGGCCCTTGATTCCGAGGATGATCCGCACGCTCGCGCTGCCGATCATCCTCGGCTGGATCCTGCTCATCATCGTCGTCAACACGGTGGTGCCCCAGCTCGAAGAAGTCGGCAAGATGCGTTCGGTCTCGATGGCGCCCGACACCGCGCCTTCGGTGATCGCCATGCAGCGCGTCGGGACGACGTTCAAGGAGTTCGACTCCAACAGTTCGGCGATGATCGTGCTGGAAGGCGACAAGCCGCTGGGCGCCGAGGCGCACGCCTTCTACGACCAGATGGTCCAGAAGCTCCAGGCCGACACCAAGCACGTCGAACACGTGCAGGACTTCTGGAGCGACCCACTCACCGCGGCGGGTTCACAGAGCAACGACGGTAAGTCCGCCTACGTCCAGGTCTACCTGCGTGGCAACCAGGGCGAGTCGCTGGCCAACGATTCCGTCGAAGCCGTCCAGGAGATCGTCGCAGGCTTGCACCCGCCCGACGGCATGAAGGCCTACGTCACCGGCCCGGCGGCGCTGACGGCCGACCAGCACATCGCCGGTGACCGAAGCATGCAGTTGATCGAGGGTGTGACGTTCACGGTCATCATCATCATGCTGCTGTTGGTCTACCGATCATTCGTCACGCTGGTGCTGGTGCTGGTGATGGTCGTGCTGGAGTTGGCCGCCGCCCGAGGAGTGGTGGCGTTCCTCGGCTTTCACAACATCATCGGACTCTCGACGTTCGCGACCAACCTCCTTGTCACGCTCGCGATAGCCGCGGCAACGGACTACGCGATCTTCCTGATAGGCCGTTATCAGGAGGCCCGCGGAGCGGGCGAAGATCGAGAGTCCGCCTACTACACCATGTTCGGGGGAACGGCCCACGTCGTGCTTGGGTCCGGGCTGACCATCGCGGGCGCGACGTTCTGCCTGCACTTCACGAACCTGCCGTACTTCCAGTCGCTGGGCATCCCGCTGGCCATCGGCATGGTGATCTGCGTGTTCGCGGCGCTGACGCTCGGCCCGGCGGTCGTGTCGATCGCCAGCAGGTTCGGCAAGACGCTCGAACCCAAGCGGGCCATGAGAGTTCGGGGCTGGCGCAAGGTGGGCGCGGCCGTCACCCGTTGGCCCGGCCCCATTCTCGTCGGCACCATCGCACTGTCGCTCGTCGGACTGTTGACGCTGCCGGGGTACCGAACCAACTACAACGATCGCAACTATCTACCCACCGACCTCCCGGCGAACGAGGGTTACGCGGCGGCCGACCGGCACTTCACCGCCGCCAGGATGAACCCCGAGCTGATGCTCATCGAGAGCGACCACGATCTGCGCAACTCCGCCGACTTCCTGGTGATCGACAAGATCGCCAAGGCCATCTTCAGGGTGCCCGGCATCTCCAGGGTCCAGACGATCACCCGGCCCGAGGGCAAGCCCATCGAGCACACCTCCATCCCCTTCCAGATCAGCATGCAAGGCACCAGCCAGACCATGAATCGGAAGTACATGATGGACCGGATGGCCGACATGCTGGTCCAGGCCAACGACATGCAGAAGAACGTCGACATGATGACGAAGATGTCGGCGCTGACCAAGCAGATGGCCGCCACCACCCACAGCATGGTCCAGAAGATGAAGGGCATGACGGTCGACGTCGCCGAATTGCGCGACAACATCGCCAATTTCGACGACTTCCTCCGGCCGCTCCGCAACTACCTGTACTGGGAACCGCACTGCTACGACGTCCCGATGTGCTGGTCCATCCGATCGATATTCGACACGCTCGACGGCATCGACACGTTGACCGACGACATCCAGAATCTGATGCCGGACATGGAGCGCCTCGACGCGCTGATGCCGCAGCTGGTCGCGCTCATGCCGAAGATGATCGAGACCATGAAGTCCATGAAGCAGATGATGCTGACGCAGTATCAGACGCAGAAGGGCATGCAGGACCAGATGGCGGCGCAGCAGGAGAATGCCAGCGCCATGGGCGAGGCGTTCGACGCCTCGATGAACGACGACTCGTTCTATCTCCCGCCCGAGGTCTTCGACAACGCCGACTTCAAACGCGGCATGAAGAACTTCGTCTCGCCGGACGGCAAGTCGGTCCGGTTCATCATCAGCCACGACGGTGACCCGTTCACCCCTGAGGGCATCCAGCGGATCGACGCCATCAAGCAGGCCGCCAAGGAGGCGGTGAAGGGCACCCCGTTCGAGGGTTCCAAGATCTACCTGGCGGGCACTGCGAGCACGTTCAAGGACATGCAGGACGGGTCGGACTACGACCTGCTGATCGCGGGTATCGCGGCGCTGGCGCTGATTTTCATCATCATGCTGATCATCACCCGCAGCGTGGTGGCCTCCGCGGTCATCGTGGGCACGGTGGTGTTGTCGCTCGGTGCGTCGTTCGGGCTCTCGGTGCTCATCTGGCAGCACCTCGTCGGCACCGAACTGCACTGGATGGTGCTTCCGATGGCGGTCATCATTCTGCTGGCCGTTGGCGCCGACTACAACCTGCTGCTGGTCTCCCGGTTCAAGGAGGAGATCCACGCCGGGCTGAACACCGGCATCATCCGCGCCATGGGTGGAACCGGATCGGTGGTGACATCGGCCGGCCTGGTGTTCGCATTCACCATGATGTCGATGGCGGTCAGCGAACTCACAGTCATCGGACAGGTCGGCACGACCATCGGGTTGGGCCTGCTGTTCGACACGCTAATCGTCCGCTCTTTGATGACGCCGTCGATCGCCGCGCTGATGGGTAAATGGTTCTGGTGGCCGCAGCGTGTGCGGCAACGACCAATCCCCGTGCCGTGGCCGTCGCAAACGGCAAGACAACCGAATACCGAACCGATCCACAGCGCCTGACGAGGAGAAGTTATATGGTTAAGCACATGCGCAATCTGGCCTTCCGCGGCGGTCTTCTGGCTGCCGCCTTCGGTGCGGCGGTGACGACGCTCGCCGGTCCTGCGTCCGCGGACGCGACGGACGACTATCCGATCCCCCACCGGATCATCATCACGACGTGCGACACCGAGCAGTACATGGCGGCCGCGCGTGACACCAGCCCGGTGTACTTCGAGCGGTACATGATCGACCGGAGCAACCGTCCGGCCGACGTCCAGCAACAGGCTGAGGACCGCATCCACTGGTTCTTCTCGCTCGATTCCGTCGCGCGCCGCCAGTACTCAGAGGACACCGCCACCAACGTGTACTACGAAAACGTGGCGACGCACTGGGGCAACTGGGCGAAACTCTTCTTCAACAACAAGGGCGTGGTCGCCAAGGCCACCGACGTCTGCATGAACTACCCGCGCGGCGACATGTCCGTGTGGGACTGGGAAGTCACCCCCTAAAGCTCTTCAACGAAAGATGGCCGCCGAGTACGAACTCGGCGGCCATTTTCGTGTGCGGCTCACCTCGCCGAAAGTACCGTTGTTGCACGTAAACCGCCCGAGTAGCCCTGCAAACAAACGTACATTCGGTGTTTGGGTCAGCCAGGGCACTTTCGTGGCCGGCCACGTGTCCGGCACCGAACCCCTCATTATTTCGGTGCCGAACACGCGCCGCCCCTAGCTCTGCGACCGCCTCCGGCCGAGCATGACGCTCCAGGCGACCGCCCCAAGACTCATCACCGCGAGCGCCCCGGCGACCACCCCGAGATAGATGGACTTGGGGTCCATGCCGGGCCGCGCTTCGTCCGATGCCAGCCGCAGCTGATAGTCACCGGGCAGCGGACCAGTTCCTGGTTCATCCAGACCCGGGAACTGCTGGGTCTTGTGGACCTCGAATTGTCTTTCGCCCGCTGGCGTCTGAGTCCACTCACCCCAGGCCGGCGTCACGCCGTCGAGGAGGACCTTCCGCTCTCCGTACTGTGCGTCGTCACCGACGTCGACGATCCGCTGAACCCGGAACGGCTGGTAGGTCGCCTGGGGGTAGCGCACCTGGACGGGCACGTTGTCGTAGCGCAGCACCGGTGGCGGAGGCGGCGGGAGCGGCGCGCCGTACCCCGGGTAGTAGCCACCGCCGAAGAAGCTGCCGACGGCCACGTTGGTGGCCTGGTTGGCAGCGTTGGCCACGACGGCCGTGAAGCTGTACGCGGCATACTGGGCGACGTCTAGGACCACCCGGGCGAGCGGATTGATGATGACGATCCGCGGCGTGTTCTGGTAGATGTACACGATCCGCACGGGCTGCCGGTACGGGTTGCAGATCACCGGGCGGTAGTAGTCGTCGTAGGACACCCAATGTGGGTCCCACTGCCGCACCCGGTGGTTTCCGTCGTGACGGTCGTCGCCCCGGTCGCGATCGAAGTCGTTGCCCCGATTGCCATCCCGGTTGGCGATATCGAATGGTCCGCCCTTGTCGCGCGGACCGTTTCCATCCCAGCCGTCCCGACTACTGGCCGACGACTTGACCACGCTGGCGAACGCGTCGACATCCACCTTTGCGGCCGGAAGTGGCTTCTCTTCAACGACTTTCGCCGACAAGGCGACCTGGACGTCCTCCGTGGGTGCTTCGAGCGTCTTCGGCGCTTCGGTCTTGATGGCCGGACGTGCCTCCGCTACGGCAGGCGTCGACGGGGCGGCGCTCGTTTCGCCGCCGCTTGGCCGCGACGTGGCCTGGGCCGCGTCGGACTTGTCCTGCTCGGCGGGGGCGGATGGCCCGTCCCCGGCGGCCGACGGCGGTGCGGCCTCGATACTCGGCTCGACACTCGGCGCGACGAGCCCGGGCAACACCGGCGCCGGCGCCTCGGGCGCCGTAGACGCGACGGGTGCGGCCGAGTCCGGAGTCTCCGCAGGCTTGCGGTCTGGCTTGCGCTCGACGGTCGGCTGCTCGGAACTCTCGACGGGTGGAGCGGGCGCAACGCTGGGCGTCACTGAACGTGGCGCCGGGACGGATGCGCTCGACGGCGCGACTGGCGGATCCACCACCACCGGTTTCGGTGCAGGTGCGACGATAGTCGAAGGCGCAGTCGGCTCGGGTGCGGGTTCCTCGGTCTGCGGGGCTGATGGGGCGACCACGACTGGTGGGGCAACCGGCTCCGCGGGTGCTTGGGGTGCAACGGGTATCACAGGTGCGACGACTTCGGACGGCGCAATCGGTGCCGAAGGCGCTTCGCGAGGGGGTGCTTCACGCGCGGGTGCCTCGGCGACCTCTGCCGGTGCCGCGGGGGCCACCACCACAGGCGTCGGAGGCACCACCGGATCGGCCGGTTTGGCGCCGGCAGGAGCCAGTCCGACCGTGAGCGCGGTCAGCGAGCTCACGACCCCCGCTGCCACCACGGCCGCGGCCGCTCTCCGGGGGTTGTTCTTACGCGGTGCACCCATCGTGCATCGACTCCTTCGATCTCTAGGAGCGTGGCGTGTGCTGCCACTGCTGCCGAGCGGAGTCCGCTCCCCCGACGCTGATCCGGGACCAGCTAGTAGTACTTCGCCTTGGTTCGTTTGCTTCTGTACCTTCATCGTCGGCCCACGAAAAGCGTTACAGCGCCCGAAAACATTGACGCGGCCGTCAGCCGAATGGTCACCGGTACACCGAATTCGACAGAGGCGCGCTTAGACTTCACCCGCCAGTTCGATTGGATACGGGTCGAGGAGGGGCGAGTGTCGCGTCACCTTCCGGCCGTCATGATCCTGCTCCTCGTGCTCGCGGGCTGCGGCCAGCAGGCGGCTCCCGAAGCCTCGCCGTCGGCCAGTTCCACGTCGACGGAATCGGCCACCCCAACCCCAAATCCGCCTTCACCCGTCGCCGCACCCCCAACGCAGGGTCCCCGTACCGAGAAGTGGGTGGATCTGCAGGTCGGCGATTGCGTCGCCGAGGTGCCTGCGGTCGACCTCGGCGCGGTGACGGTCGACCTGGTGGACTGCGCCATGCCGCACCGGGCGGAGGTCTATCTGCTCGCGCCGATTGCCGTGAACGCGGCGGTCACCGACGTCGCCAACCACGTGTGCACCGCCGGGGTGGCGGCCTATACGGGACAACCCGCAAGCGCCTTCGCCGTGACGTACCTCATCGATTCGCGGCAGGACCGAACCTCCGACAATCCGCTCCCGAGCACCGTCATCTGCCTGATCCAAGGGGTCGACGAGCGACCCGTGACCGGGTCCGCGCACAAGTAGCCGACGAATGCCAGGTGTGCGGACGGCACACAGGGGGTATGCGACGGCGACGCTGACGCGGGGTCAGTGCGTGCCGCCGACAACGGAGTGATGCAACATGCGACGAGCAGCGGCCGCCATCGCCGCCGTGGTCGCACTGCTGACGGCTATGTCGTGCGCGCCGGCGCATCGGGTGGACCTCGGCGGTTCTGCGGGCAACCTCGTCGCGGCGATCGCAGGCGAACCGGACCAGCTCGATCCCCAGAAGACCAGCGCGTACTTTTCGTTCGAGGTGTTGGAGAACGTCTTCGACACGCTGGTCGAGCCCGACGAGAACTTGGAAATGCGTCCAGCACTCGCCGAGTCGTGGCAGGTATCCCCGGATCAACTCGAGTGGACGTTCCACCTCCGCCGCGGGGTGACATTCCACGACGGATCACCCTTCACCGCTTCCGACGTCGTGTACTCCTATCGCCGCATCATCGACGAGAAGCTCACCAACGCAGACAAATTCAGCGCCATCACCGACATCCGGGCACCCGACCCGGACACCGTCGTCATCCGGGTCAAGCAGCCGACCCCCAATCTGCTGACCAACCTCGGCGGCTTCAAGGGCATGGCAATCGTCCAGCGCGGCAACGTCGAAAGCGGCCAGATCTCCACGCATCCCGTTGGCACGGGTCCATTCTCGTTCGTATCCCAGCGCAGCGGCGACTCGATCACGCTCAAGGCCAACCCCGCGTACTGGGGTGGCGCCCCGAAGGTGCCGGGAGTGACGTTCCAGTTCATCGCCGAACCGTCGACCGCGCTGTCGGCGTTGCAGGCCGGTGAAATCGACTGGACCGACTCCATTCCCCCGCAACGCGTCGCGCAGCTGAAGAACGACGATTCCATTCACCTGGCCGTGACACCGAGCAACGACTACTGGTACCTCGCGCTCAACGAGGCCAAGCCCCCGTGGAATGACGTGCGGGTGCGCCAAGCCATCGCGTACGCCATCGACCGCGACGCCATCGTCCAGGCCACCAGCTACGGCACCGCCGTCGCCAACCAACTCGCCATCCCGACCGGGAACCCCTGGTACACCCGTTACGACGCCTACCGCTACGACATCGACACGGCCAAACGCCGACTCGCCGAGGCTGGGGCCAGGCCCACCACCATGGACATGCTGGTCACCAGCGAGTACCCCGAGACGGTCACCGCGGCTCAGGTGATCGCCGACAACCTTGCGCCCCTTGGCATCACGGTCAAGATTCGCACCGTCGACATGGCCACCTGGCTCGACGAGCAGAACAGCGGCCACTTCGACATGCTCATGATGGGCTGGCTCGGCAACATCGACCCCGATGACTTCTACTACGCCCAGCACCACACCGGAGGCTCGAGCAACGCGCAGAAGTACTCCAACCCCGAGGTCGACCACCTGCTGGAGGCCGGAAGGGTCGAAACCGACCAGCGCGCACGTCACGACGACTACGCCAAGGCGGCCACGCTGATCGCCGATCAGGTCAGCTACCTCTTCCTCTACAACCCCTCGGTAGTCCAGGGGTGGACCCCTGCACTCACCGGCTACCAGGCCCGCCGCGACGGCGCGATCAGGTTCCGCACTGCCAGCCTGGGCGGAGCGGAACGCCAATGAGCATGCCCGCGTTCATGACTCATCCGCTGACCCGCTTCCTGGCCCGGCGGGTCGGCTATTCGCTGGTCGTACTGATCGGGGTGCTGGTTGCGGTGTTCGCGCTGGTACATCTGGTGCCCGGCGATCCGGTCCGCATCGCGCTGGGCACCCGATACAACCCCCAGGCCTACGACGCGCTGCGGTCCGCGAGTGGCCTCGACCGGCCGATCGTCGCGCAGTTCTTCGGCTACGTCGCATCGGCAGCGCGCGGCGATCTCGGCGTCAGCTTCCGCAACGGTGATCCCGTCGCTCAGATTCTGATCGAACGGCTGCCCGCGACGGCGTCCCTGGCCCTGGTGGGCATCGCGATCGCCCTGCTGATAGCGCTGCCCGCGGGAATCTGGTCGGCGCTGCGCGAAGGTCGGATCAGCGACGTAATCGTCCGCGTGACAAGCCAGTTCGGGGTGGCGATACCCGACTTCTGGATGGGCATCCTGCTCATCGCGTTGTTCGCCACGACATTGGGCTGGCTGCCCACCTCGGGCTACCGGCCGTTGCTCTCCGATCCCGCGGGCTGGCTCTCGCACATCGTGCTGCCCGGACTCACCGTCGGGTTGGTGGCGGGCGCCATCCTCACCCGCTATGTTCGTTCGGCGGTACTCGACGTCGCCGCAATGGGTTACGTGCGCACCGCACGATCGAAGGGGCTCTCGCCCGCCGTCGTCACCTTCCGCCACACCGTCCGCAACGCGCTGGTCCCGATCCTGACCATCACGGGAATCCAACTCGCCACCATTCTCGGCGGCGTGATCGTCGTCGAAGTGGTGTTCGCGTGGCCCGGCCTTGGCCGCCTGGTCTACAACGCGGTGGCTGCCAGGGACTACCCGGTCATCCAGGGCGCGGTGCTGCTGATTGCGGTGCTGTTCCTGCTGATCAACCTGATCGTGGACCTGCTGTACGCGGTGATCGATCCGAGGATCCGGCTGTCATGACCACCAGCGAAACGCGGGTCCGCTCTTGGCGATTGCTGCTCGGCAATCCGGTCACGGCGATCAGCGCCGCGGTGCTGGCCGCGGTCGCCGTCATTGCGGTGGCAGCGAATTGGCTGGTGCCCGATGGCATCAATGACGTCGACGTGCCGAGCGCGTTGCAGGGTCCCAGCGGCGCGCACTGGTTCGGCACCGATGAACTCGGCCGCGACGTGCTGTCTCGGGTGTTGGTCGCCGTGCAGGCGTCGTTGGAAGTTGCCGTCGTCAGCGTGGCCTTCGCCCTGGTGGTCGGTGTGACGATCGGTGTCGTCGCCGGATACCGCGGTGGCTGGGTCGACACGGTGTTCATGCGCGTCGTCGACGTCATGTTCGCGTTCCCCGTGCTGCTGCTCGCGTTGGCGATCGTGGCGATCCTCGGGCCGGGCGTGACCACCACCATGCTCGCCATCGGCGTGGTCTACACGCCGATATTCGCGCGCGTGGCGCGGGCCAGCACGCTGTCGGTCCGCGTGGAGCCCTACGTCGCGGTGTCCCGCACGATGGGCACGGGGCACGGGTACATCCTGGCCCGTCACGTGCTGCCCAACATCGCCGGGCCGTTGATCGTGCAGACCTCACTGTCGCTGGCCTTCGCCCTGCTGTCCGAAGCGGCACTGTCGTTCCTGGGCTTGGGAATTCAGCCTCCGCGACCGTCGCTCGGCCGGATGATCTTCGATGCTCAGGGGTTCGTCACGCTCGCCTGGTGGATGGCGGTGTTTCCCGGCGCGGCGATCTTCGTGATCGTGCTGGCGTTCAACCTCTTCGGCGACGGGTTGCGGGACGTGCTTGACCCCAAGCAGCGCACCATGGCCGAAGCCAGGAGGACGCAGTGACGGATCCCGTACTCGCCGTCTCCGACCTTGGCGTCCGGATCGGATCACGCGACATCGTGCGCGGGGTTTCCCTGAGCGTCGAGCGCGAGCAGACCCTCGGCATCGTCGGCGAATCCGGATCCGGCAAGTCGATGACGGTGCTCGGCGCCACCGGACTGCTCGACGCGCCCGGTGCCGTCGTCACCGGTTCCAGCACCCTTGCCGGAGCGGGAGCTGCTGGCCCGACGGAACTCGTCGGCGCAACCCCGCGCACCCTTCGCGGTGTGCACGGTGGCCGCATCGGCTTCGTGTTCCAGGATCCGGGCACGTCGCTCAATCCGCTGCTGACGCTGGAGCGGCAGCTCACTGAATCCCTTGAGGCGCACCGCCGGCTCACGCGTCGCGACGCCCGGGGGCGGGCGCTGGACCTCCTCGATGCCGTTGGCCTGTCGGACCCCGAAACTCGGCTCCGCTCCTACCCCCATCAACTCTCGGGTGGCCAGCGCCAGCGGGTGATGGTGGCGATCGCGCTGGCCTGCGACCCCGAATTGCTGGTCGCCGACGAGCCGACCACGTCCCTAGACGTCACCACGCAGGCCCAGATCATCGACCTCGTGCGTACCCTGCAGCGCGACTTCGGCACCGCGGTGATCTGGATCAGCCACGACCTCGGCGTCATCGGCCAGGTCGCGGACGACGTCACCGTGCTGCGCGAGGGAACCGTGGTCGAGCAGGCCCCGATCCTCGACGTATTCGACCATCCGCGAGCGGATTACACCCGGGAGCTGCTGGCCGCGCGGCCGCTCGTCGGGGTCGCGGGGCCGCCTGCTCCTCCCGAGGATGCGCCCGTGCTGCTGACCGTCGACGGCCTCGACGTCAGTTTCCCGGTCGTCGCACCGAGTGGCCGGACCGTCGTCCACGCCGTCAAGGAGGTGTCCTTCCGCATCCGCCGCGGCACCACCCTGGGCTTGGTCGGCGAGTCCGGCTCTGGCAAGTCGACGGTGGCGGCCGCACTGACCGGGTTGGTCACGCCGGATGCGGGCCGGGTGACGCTCGACGGCACCGACGTCCTTGGGGTCCGAGGCCGGGCCGCGAAGGCGTTGCGGCGCCGCATCGGCCTGGTGTTCCAGGATCCGTTCTCGTCCCTGGACCCCCGCATCCCGGCGGGATCGGCAATCGGCGAACCGCTGATCGTGCATCGGTTGGCCGGGGGCAGGGCGGGGCGCCGGGCACGCATCGCCGAACTGCTGCAATTGGTCGGACTTTCGGACGACTTCGCATCGCGCTACCCACACGAACTGTCCGGCGGCCAACGACAGCGGGTGGCCATCGCGCGGGCGTTGGCGATCGAACCCGAATTGCTGATCCTCGACGAGTCCACTGCGTCGCTCGACGTATCCGTGCAGGCGCGGGTGCTCGACCTGCTGGCGGACTTGCAGCGCGACCTCGGACTGACCTACCTCTTCATTGGTCACGACCTGGCGGTCATACAACGGATGAGCCATGACGTGCTGGTCGTGAAGTCGGGCGAGGCAGTCGAATACCGTCCGGCTGCCGAGCTGTTCGCATCACCTCGGGACGAGTACACCAGGACGCTGCTCGCCGCGGTGCCACCTGCGCAACCACGCGTTCACTGAAGCTGTGACCGGGCCGAAGAACCGCAGGCCAAGGTCACGATTACGCCGCGGTAGCGGTTTTCTGGCATGTCGACGGGCGTCGCGTTCGGCGCGGGAGCGCTAGGGTGCGGTATCCGCATGCCCACGGTTGAGCCTCCAGACCGGCCGCGCGATCGCTCCCTCAGCGATAAGCGCCCCATGGCCGACGCCAAGACAGATGTCTGGTTGCCCGACGCTAGCTTCGACGACGACCTCCCTCAGGTGCTGGTCGACACCGTCACGGAGTTCCTGGGGGCACCTCGGGCACGCGGCTGGATTCACGTCTGTCTGACGGCACTGTTCGTCTTTGCCGGCGCCGCCCTCGTGCCCGTCGCGTGGATCGCCACGTCGCCGAAGGCCGGCTGGGCGACACTGATCTACTCCGCCACCATCGTCGCGATGTTCAGCGTCAGCGCCGTCTATCACCGCGTGCAGTGGCGTTCCCGTACGACCGAGCAATGGATGAAGCGGGCCGACCACTCGATGATCTTCGTGTTCATCGCAGGCAGCTACACCCCGTTCGCGCTCTTGGCGATGCCGGACTCCACCGGTCGGTTGGTGCTCCTGATCGTCTATGCCGGAGCGGCGGCGGGGGTCGCGCTCAAGATGCTGTGGCCGTCGGCCCCGAGGGCGGTCGGCGTGCCGCTGTATCTCCTGCTCGGATATGTGGCGATAGGGTTTGCCCCCACACTGCTCAACGGAGCGGGCGTCGCGGCCGTCGCCATGCTCATCGCCGGTGCGGTGCTGTACAACGTCGGCGCAATCCTCTACGGGTTCCGCTGGCCGAATCCCTGGCCGCGGACGTTCGGCTATCACGAGTTCTTCCATGCCTTTACCGCCGCCGCAGCGATCTGCCACTACATCGCGATCTGGCTGGTCATCGCGTAACCGCGCTGTTGTTTCGCCGCACTGCGTGATTCGCCGCACCCTGTCGCGGCGTTGATCTACGTTGGCCAGATGAAGCGCACGGCCCTAGCTTTGGCGACCGCGATGACGTTGCTTGCGACGCTCATCGGAGGTTGTAGTCGGCCAAGCGCGCCGACAGCCTCTGAACCCGGTGCCGGTGACGCGGCGTTCCGGCAACTCGCAGGGGAGATTCTCGGCGAGTACTACCAACGAAACCCGACCACGGCGACCGACCTCGGCATCCACACCTACGACGACAAGCTCGAGGACTACTCGGCCGCCGCGGTGCAAGCGAACGTCGCGGCCGCCAAGGGCTTCCGCACCCGACTCGACGCAATCGACCCGGCACGACTCACCCCCGATGCGAAGCTCGACCGCGAGTTCCTCCAGCACATCATGGACGGCTCCGTGTTGCGTGACGACGTCGTACGCGGATGGACCAAGGACCCGGATCTCTACAGCAGCGGAATCACCAATACCGCCTACGTGATGATCAAGCGCAACTTCGCGCCGCCAGAGCAACGGCTCAAGTCGCTTGTCGCGCGCCTGAAGTCGATGCCGAACGTCTTGGCCGATGCGCGCAGGAACCTCGTCGACCCACCCAAGGTCTACACCGAGATCGCCATCGAGCAGGTCGACGGCAACCGCGATTTCTTCACCACATCGGTTGCCGAGGCGTTCCGCGAAGTGACCGACGCCGCCCTTCTCGCCGACTTCCGAACGGCCAACGCGGCAGTCGTCGCGGCCCTCGACGAGTACAAGCGGTGGCTGCAGAACGACCTGCTTCCGAAGTCGAACGGCTCGTTCGCGTACGGCGCGGACACCTACCAAAAGGTGCTTGCCGCCGACGAATTGGTGACCACCCCGCTTCCGGAACTGTTGGCGATCGCCCAAGCGGACCTCGAGCGCAATCGGCGGGCGTTCGTCGAGACCGCGCGCAAGGTCGACCCGTCGAAATCGCCGGAGCAGGTGATGGCCGACATGGCGAAGGATCATCCGCCAGCCGATCAACTCCTGTCCAAGACGCAGGGCGAGCTCGATGCGCTGGCGGTGTTCATCAAGGACCGGCGAATCGTCACCGTTCCGCCGGCTCCACCTGCTCGGGTAAAGGAGACCCCACCGTTCTTGGCGGCGACGACATCGGCGTCGATGGACATCCCAGGTCCCTTCGAAAAGGTGGCTACCGAGGCGTACTTCAACATGACGCTGCCCGACCCGAGTTGGCCGAAGGAGGAGCAGGACGACTTCATGACCCAGTGGTACTTTCCCGCCATCTCCAACGTGTCGGTGCATGAAGTGTGGCCGGGCCACTACCTACAGTTCCTGTACGCCAAGGACTATCCATCCGACGTGCGCAAGGTCTTCGGCGCCGCAAGCAATTCCGAAGGCTGGGCACACTATTCCGAACAGATGATGATCGACGAGGGCTTTCACTCCGATGATCCGCGCTATCGGTTGGCGCAACTCCAGGACGCCCTGCTCCGCGACGTCCGTTTCGTCGTCGGCATCAAGATGCATACGCAAGGCATGACGGTGGCGCAGGCCAAGGACATGTTCGCGCACGACAGCTACCAGCCCGACGCCGTTGCGGAGTCGGAGGCCAAGCGCGGGACGGCCGACGCCACCTACGGCTACTACACGATGGGCAAGCTGATGATCTTGAAGCTGCGGGATGACTACAGAAGCAAGGTCGGCGACGCGTACACGCTGGAGGGCTTCCACGACGCGTTCGTCAAGATGGGGCCACTGCCGCTTCCGCTCATCCGCAAGGCCATGCTCGGAGCCACCGGCAACCTTTTCTAGGTGCCCGAGCGGGCGCTGACGGCGCGAGGGACGGGCCCGTTCAGCGGTACGCTCTGGTAAGAATATGAGCCGGACTAAGAATTGAGCCGGACACAGCGACGCAGGGAGGAGCTCGGTCGAAGGTGCCCGACCCGCACGTTGCTCCGACCACTGACCCCGAGGCCGCCGCCAGCCCGGCCAAGCACACCGGCTTGGCCAAGTGGATACGTCGGTTGGCGATCCCGATCATTCTCGGCTGGCTCGCCGTCGTCGTCGTCCTGAACGTCACGGTGCCGCAACTGCAGGTCGTCGGCCAGATGCGTTCGGTATCGATGAGCCCCGACGAGGCGCCTTCGGTGATCGCGATGAAGCGCGTCGGCACGGACTTCCAAGAGTTCAAGTCCGACAGCGCGGTGATGATCGTGCTGGAGGGCGAGCAGCGCCTCGGCCCAGATGCGCACCGCTACTACAACGAACTGATCGCCAAACTCGAAGCCGACACCAAGTACGTCGAGCACGTGCAGGACTTCTGGGGCGACCCGCTCACCGAGGCCGGTGCGCAGAGCGACGACGGCAAGGCCGCATACGTTCAGGTCTACCTCGCGGGCAATCAGGGTGAGGCCCTGGCCAACGAATCGGTCGAGGCGGTGCAAAAGGTCGTCAAGGGCCTCAGTCCGCCGCCTCGCATCAAGGTCTTCGTGACCGGAGGTTCCGCGCTGGCCGCCGATCAGCAACAGGCCGGCGACCGAAGCGTGCAGATCATCGAGTTCGCCACGATGGCCGTGATCATCTCCATGCTGCTGTTCGTCTATCGCTCCATCATCACGGTGCTGCTCACGCTGTTCATGGTCGTCATCGGGCTGTCGGCTGCCCGCGGCGTGGTGGCGTTCCTCGGATACCACGAACTGATCGGCCTTTCGACGTTCGCCACCCAGTTGTTGGTGACGCTCGGGATAGCGGCCGCCACCGACTATGCGATCTTCCTCATCGGGCGCTACCAGGAGGCACGCACGCTCGGCGAGGACCGGGAGACGGCCTACTACACGATGTTTCGCGGCACCGCGCACGTGGTGCTCGGCTCGGGCATGACGATCGCGGGCGCGACGTTCTGCCTGTCCTTCGCCCGGCTCCCCTATTTCCAGACGCTCGGGGTGCCGCTCTCGGTCGGCATGGCCGTGACGGTGTTCGTCGCGCTGACCCTGGGGCCCGCGCTGATCACCGTCGTCACCCGTTTCGGCAAGATTTTGGAACCCAGGCGCGCCATGCGCATTCGCGGGTGGCGCAAGATCGGCGCCGGGATCGTGCGGTGGCCCGGTCCGGTGCTGTTGGCGACCATTGCCGTCGCGCTGATCGGGCTGCTGACGCTGCCGGGCTACAAGCCCAACTACAACGACCGCAACTACCTGCCACAGGACCTACCCGCCCAACAGGGCTTCGCGGCGGCCGAACGGCACTTCTCAGCGGCACGGCTCAACCCCGAACTGCTGCTCATCGAAAGCGACCACGACCTACGCAATTCGGCCGACTTCTTGGTGATCGACAAGATCGCCAAGGCCGTCTTCGCGGTGCCCGGCATCGGAAGCGTTCAGGCGATCACCCGCCCGAACGGCAAGCCGATCAAGTTCAGCACCATCCCCGCTCAGATGAG
This sequence comes from Mycobacterium sp. RTGN4, assembly GCF_033804635.1. NCBI lineage: Bacteria > Bacillati > Actinomycetota > Actinomycetes > Mycobacteriales > Mycobacteriaceae > Mycobacterium > Mycobacterium sp. RTGN4. Next base: position 409,390 of record NZ_JAPZLB010000004.1, read on the forward strand.
CCTCGGCAACACCAGCCAGGACCTGAACCGCAAGTACAACGAAAACATGATGGCCGACATGCTCAAGCAGGCCGACGACATGCAGACCACCATCGACACGATGACGAAGATGTCGGCGTTGATGGGCCAGATGACGGCCACCACCCACTCGATGGTTGCCAAGTTCAAGGACACCGTCGTCGACATCGCCGTATTACGGGACAACATCGCCGATTTCGACGACTTCCTCCGGCCGTTGCGTAACTACCTGTACTGGGAGCCGCACTGCTACGACATTCCGGTGTGTTGGTCGATCCGTTCGGTGTTCGACACGCTCGACGGTGTCGACACCACCACTGACGACGTTCAAGAGCTGCTCCCGGACCTGCTGCAACTCGATGCCTTGCTTCCGCAGTTGCAGGAGCTACTGCCGCCGCAGATCGAGACGATGAAGTCGATGAAGCAGATGATGCTCACGCAGTACGCCACGCAGAAGGGGCAGCAGGATCAGCAGGCCGCGGCGTCGGAGAACTCCAGCGCCATGGGTGACGCGTTCAACGACTCCATGAACGGCGACACGTTCTACCTGCCGCCCGAGATCTTCGAGAATGCCGACTTCAAACGTGGCATGAAGAGCTTCATCTCACCGGACGGTCATGCGGTCCGGTTCATCATCAGCCATGAGGGCGATCCGCTCTCCGCAGACGGCATCAACCGTATCGACGCCATCAAGCAGGCCGCCGCCCAAGCCGTAAAGGGCACGCCCCTAGAGGGATCCACGATCTACGTCGGCGGAACCGCGTCCGTCTACAAAGACATGGAGGACGGCAACAACTACGACCTGATCATCGCCGGCATCTCCGCGCTGACGCTCATCTTCATCATCATGCTGCTGATCACCCGCAGCGTCGTCGCGGCAGCCGTCATCGTGGGCACCGTCGTGTTGTCACTCGGCGCGTCCTTCGGGCTGTCGGTGCTGGTGTGGCAACACATCCTCGGCATCCCCGTTCACTTCATGGTGATGGCCATGGCCGTCATCATCCTGTTGGCCGTCGGCGCGGACTACAACCTGCTGTTGGTGGCACGTCTCAAGGAGGAGCTTCCGGCGGGCGTCAACACCGCCATCATCCGGGCGATGGGCGGCACCGGGTCGGTGGTGACCGCCGCAGGTCTGGTGTTCGCGTTCACGATGATGGCGATGGTGGTCAGCGAGATGACCGTGGTCGCTCAGATCGGCAGCACCATCGGGCTCGGACTGCTGTTCGACACGTTGGTCATTCGCGCTTTCATGACGCCATCGATCGCGGCGTTGCTGGGCCGTTGGTTCTGGTGGCCGCAGGTGGTCCGCACCCGCCCGGTGCCCGTTCCGTGGCCGGCCGCTGCTCCTCACGCTCCTGCTGAGCGATCGACTAGCGCCCCTTCCTAGTTCGCGAGTCCTACACCAGAGCTGTGAAGCGAGCCGCCAAGCGACCATGGTGTAGATCTCGCGAAGCTCAGCGGACCGATCGCGCCATGTGCAGGGCGGCCGCGTGGCTGAACAGCAACGAGGCCCCGATCGGATTCCCGCCGCCTGGATAGGTCGTGCCGGACACGGCCGCCATGGTGTTACCCGCGGCGTAGAGCCCGGGGATCGGCGTCGCGGCAGCGTCGAGCACGCGACCGTCGACGTCGGTGCGCAGGCCGCCCTTGGTGCCGAGGTCCGAAACCCCAAAGGCCGCTGCGCGATACGGCGGGGTGTCGATCGGCACCAGCGGCGAGGCTCCGCCTGCGAATGCGCGGTCGAAGGGCTCGGCCCCGCGACCGAAGTCCTCGTCCCGGCCCCGCTCGGCAAGCTCGTTGAATCGGCGCACGGTGTCCTCGAGGTTGTCGGCGGGCACGCCGATCCGTTGTGCGAGGTCGGCCAACGTTTCGGCCTCCTGCCACAATTCGGCGGCCCGATACTCGCTGGTCGGTGAGAACGAGACGTTGGTCGCCATGACGGGTGGCTGCTCACCGGCCCTACTGTCGTAGACCATCCAGAACGGCGACCCGACCGTCCCTTCGTCCATGGCGCGAAGGATGTCGCGGCCCGCCCTGTCGTAGGCGGCCGATTCGTTGACGAACCGCTGGCCGTTCCGGTCCACGAAGATGCCGCCGGTGAAGCACAGCGCGAAGGCGGCCCGGCCATCGGGATGGATCAGTCCCGGCGACCACCAGGCCTGGTCCATCAGATCGGTGCTCGCTCCCGCCGCCATACCCGCGCGATGTGCAAGCCCCATACTGCCTGGTGCCCCCATGGTGTCGGATGCCGTTCCAGGAACACCGTATTCGGCTCTCATCTCGACATTCTGTTCGAAGCCACCCGCGGCCAGTAGGACTCCGTGCCGCGCCCGAATCACCCGCCGCTCACCGTCGTGTTCCACCACGCCGCCGATGACGCGGCCGTCGGCGACGATCAATTCGACGAGCCTGGTGTTCAGGTAAGCCGCGACGGCGGGATTGTCGGCCATCGCGGCGAGGAACCGGCCGACGAGCGCCCGTCCGCCGGTGAGCAAGTCCGGCTTCGGCGCGCCGAGCCGTTCGTGGTCCAGCGGTCCGCGAATCAAGCCCTGAAATCGTCCGAGTCGACTGTCCGGCAATGCCTTCGAGACGATGTGGCGCATGCCGTCGGATCGTGCGCCTGGGGCCGCGCCGTAGTAGTCCGGCCACGGCAGAATCTTGAAGGCAAAGCGCTCGTCACGTTCCACGTATTCGATGAACGCCGCGCCGCCGCGCACGTACGCCTCTTGGAGCTCGACCGGGGTGCGGTCGCCCACCACGGCGTGGAAGTACTCCCACGCCGTCTCGATGGTGTCGTCGCAACCTGCACGGACGAGTACCGGGTTGCACGGGAACCACATTCCGCCACCACCGGAGTATGCGGTGGTGCCGCCGAACTGGTCGGTGGCCTCCACCAGCGCAACCGAAAGTCCTTCGCGCGCAGCGGTGTAAGCGCCCGCCACTCCCCCGCCCGACCCGACGACCAGGACGTCGACCGTCTCGTCGAGCGACTTCACAGGTGCCTCGAGCGGTTGACGAACCGCTCCTCGCGCGGCGAGAAGAGCCACCCGCCACCGGCTTTCGTACCACCGTCGACCGGGATGTTGTGGCCCGTGACGAACGCGGACTGGTCGGAGGCGAGGAACAGCGCGACCCGCGCTTGGTCCTCGGGCCAGCCGACTCGCCCCACCGGCGCCCAGGACGCCCACAAGTCGGCGACGTCCTCATAGCCGGTCAGGTAGTCGACCTGCGGGGTCTGAGCCAGGTCGGTGCCGATGCCGTTGACGCGGATCCCGTGGCGGCCAAGGTCAACGGCGAGGCACGTGGTGAAGTGCGCGGCGGCCGCCTTCATGGCGCCGTACACCGGATCCTTCGGATATCCACGCATACCCTCCACCGAGTGCACGGTGACGATGTTGCCACGCCCCGCATCGATCATCGACGGCACGAACGCTCTGGTGACCGCGAAGACGTGCCGAAGGTTGACGTCGTACATCTGCTGCCACGAATCCGGCGTGGACTGATCGAACGGCACCAGCGGCCGGTAGTCGCCGACGTTGTTCACCAGCACGTCGACCCGGCCGTGTTCGCTGAGCACCACATCGGCAAGTCGGGCCACGTCGTCGTCGACGGTGACGTCGACGACGTGACTGCGGATGGCTCCGCCCGCGTCGGTCACCTCGTCGCGGATTCGATTCGCACGATCCGGATCGACCTCGGCGACCTCGACGAGCGCTCCGTGCCTGGCGAATAGCCGCGCGATGCCTGCGCCGATGCCGTCGCCACCCCCGGTGACGACTGCCACCCTGCCGTCGAGTAGCCGATTCCAGTCGTCGATGCGTGGGACTGACGGTCCGGCTACGTCACCAGTCATAGCGTCGGACCCTACGCGCTCGGCGAGGCTCAACGCGTGAGTTCGGCGACGATGGTTGCCGACCAACCGTCCACGCCCGACATCTGCGATCCGAACCGGTCTCGGCCCCACGTCGAGCCGATTGCGTTGAGCTCCAAACGGTTCCAGTCGGTGTCGCGGGCGCGCTCACGGGCCGCTTGAGGTACGCACCACAAGCGTTGCCAACTCTTTCCGGCGAACTCGCCGACCCTGCCCATGTGTGAATTGAATTCCTCCGACCTCGATCACCGCAACCGATTTTCGGTCGGGATGCGGACATGTCGGTGCCCGTCCCTAACCTCGTGCGCATGAGAAGCAGCGATGAGGTGCCGACCGCAAACATCGTTCCCACCTCCGCGGCACTCACCCAGATGCTGAACGAAAAACCGGCCTGCTGGCGGTTTGCGGCCTTCGCGTCGGTGTTGTTTCAACGGTGGGCCGCCGTCGAGGAGCGTCGGGTCAGAGTGGTGCTCGGATGCCGTGCGGACCCGAGCCAGCGGCTTGGCACCCACCGCCAGGTCGCACTGGTCGTCCTCGAATACCTTCGGGCAGGCGATAACCTCGTCAAGGAAGTCGACGTCTTCATGCGAGCTCCGACGTTCATGGGAGTCTTCGGCGACCCATCCGACGAGAGCACCGCCGACGCCGACGGCATCGTGCGCGTAGCACATCGGCTCATGGACTTCTACGAGCGGCTGCTCGAACTCGCCGAGCAGTGCCGAGACTGTTCCGTCCCGACCCGATACGCCGAACTGCTTCGCGAATGCGCACAGCTAATGAACGTGCCGCTCCGGGATTTCGGCGACTTCATCGACGGCGTGTTGGTGCGCTTCGAGGAACTCCGAGCCAACGTGGCCCGTGGCCTCGACGACGTTTGGCTGGAACCCGTACCGCTCCGCACCACCACCGACGATCACCTGATCTGGTCGATATTGGACCGACTGAACGAAATCGACTGACCGTCAGATACAGGGCGGGTCAACCCCGAGCCCGTGACCGCCGATCGGCGGACAAACCTCGACCCCCGGCGTCCAGGCGGGTACCCCGTAGTCGCGGGACACCCCGGGAGGCGGCTCGGGCAGCGGCGCGTGCGGATCGACGACACAACCGTAATACGTGGTCTCAGAGCATGGTTCGGCGGAGGCGGTGCTGCCGTAGGCCATGGCGCTCACGGCCAATCCGGCGGCCAGCACCCCCAGGACGAACACGTTGCCGCGCAACAGCACACTCACCCACGTCCTCCTTCGACGAACTCCGGCGAGTGTAGGCCTACGCGCTGGGTGTTCGAGCTATCGCCGCTCGGGCCGATGAGCCTCCACGGCAGCCGCGCCACGTTCGTCGCCGTCGGATCGCAACCCCGCGATGACGCCGTCGATGTCAGCCTCGGGTCGGTTCTGGCTGAGTTTGAACTTGGCGTCGATTCGCCGTATCGCCAGCTCGACGCCAACGATCGCACGCAGCTGTCCCGCGATGAAGCGCTCAGGGGCATCGTCGACCGACCAAGGAACCGGCCGGCGCCGCTCGTGGTGATCGGTCAGCCGCCGGACCAGGTCGGCAAGCCAGTCGGTGTCGTCGTGGATCGTCACGGTGCCGTGAACGTGCACGACCGCGTAGTTCCAGGTCGGAACCACTCGCCCGTGCTCCGCCTTGGAGGCGTACCACGTCGGCGTGATGTAAGAGTCCGGGCCACGCGCGATCACCAGGGCCTCCGCGCCCTGGATGTGACGCCAATGATCGTTGTTGCGCGCGAAATGGCCTTGCAGCACGCCGCGGTCGCGGTCGTACAGGAAGGGCAGCATCGTGGCCTGCAGACCGTCCGGACCTGCGGTGATCAGATCCGCGGCGCCGTGCTGAGCCAGCATTTCGTGCACGGCCTCGTCGTCGGGCGCAAAGTGGGTGGGGATGTACATCAAAACAATCGTCCTTCCCTGCGCTGAGTCGCATTCCACCGCCGTCGCGCCGTGGTGACACAGCACACCCAGGTGCGCGTTCGGGTTTGTCCCTCCATGAAACTGTGCCATTGTTTTGGATTCGTCGCGTTTGAGCTCCAGACCTTGGCTCTGCCTGACCAAGCCGAAGGAGGCCCAACCATGGGTGGACGACATCGCCGACCAGACGAGCCCGACAAGCCCGACTGGGAACAGGCCGCCGCCGCGCACCTGCAGCACCCCCGGGCAGTCGGCGTCTGCAGTTGCCACTGCAACCCCTGCGGTGGCGGCGAGCACTGCCACCACGGCGACACGGGCTGCAACGTCGGGTAGCCGCTACTCGTCTCAACGGCCGGCGGTAGCGGAGGCGGGCGGTTGCGTGAACCGGAAGCTAGCCCTTGATCCCCTCGACGAAGTATCCGCGGGCAACGTCGGGGACCTCGAGCGGCACGGCCGGACCGGGCCAGCGGCCCCATCGATTGCCGACTTCTGCGACGTCGGTCACCGACGCGGACCAACCCAGCCGCTCTACGAGTTCGGCAGGCCGGTCGGTTCCGAAGGTCCACGGTGCGCCGAGGTCGGCCATGTAGGTCAGCACGGGGCTCAGGTAGCTCGCACCGAGCAGCAGCCTTCCGACTACGTCGTAGCACACCGTCGAACCCGATGACGACAGCGCATCGATGCGCTCGAACAACAGGTTCACGGCCTCGGCGTCGAGGTACTGAAGCAACCCCTCGATCAGCCATACGGTTCGCGAGTCAGCCGAAAAGCCTTCGGCAAGAAGATGTGTCGGCCAGTCGTCGGCCAGGTCTACGCCGATCGGAACTCGTCTGCAGGACGTGGCCCGTCCTGCGAGCACGTGCTCCTTCGCTGCGATCACGTTCGTTTGGTCGACTTCGTACACCGTGGTACCCGGCCGCCAGGAAAGGCGATGGGCGCGCGCGTCCCGCCCGGCCGCCACGATGACGAACTGCGTCGCCGGGGTGGCTTGTGCTCGCATCAGGGCGTCGTCCCAGAACCTCGTGCGGATCTCGATGATGTCCGGAGCGGCCGAACCCGTTGCCGTGAGGTAATCGCCAAGGAGGCGTTGCCCTTCCGGACCCGCGAGTTCGTCGGCGAACGGATCGGTGAAGAGCGCGTCCTCCCGGCGAGTCTCGGCGGCTCGCATCGCCGCCACCAAGAGCCCTGTCGACGCTACTGCGTGTTTCGTGGTGTTCATGGACTCAGCATGCCGAGCGCGGCAGGGCCGGGATTGGATATTTTTACCCGGCGATCGGAACATGGCTGGGCAACCGGATTCGCCGTTGCGCGTACTGCGACGGCGTCATCGCGGTGAACGACCGGAATTCGCGGACGAAGTGGGCCTGGTCGAAATAGCCAACATCTGCCGCGATTTCAGCGCCGCGAGCATCGCCGGCCCGCAGGCGACGCAACGCAGCCTGAAATCGCCGGACCCGCGCATAGGCCTTCGGCGTCAACCCGACCTCGGTGCGGAAGCGCGCGATCAGTCGTTTCGGTGACAGGCCGGTGAGCGCACCGACATCGGCGATCCTGAGTTCCGGTGAGCGCTCGACCGCGTCCAACGCCGTCGCGACGTCGGCGTACCGCGCCGACGGTCGCGCACGTGCCACCAGGAACTGCTCGAGCAGCGCGAATCGCCCTGCCGCACCTGGCGTCTCGATCAATTGCTCGTGAAGCCGCCGCCCGTCGGCTCCCCATACCTCGTCGACACCGAGGAAGTCACTTTCCAAGTCCTGCAACGGCATCGGCAAAAATGGTGCGGCGCCGCCTGGCAGGAAATGGATGGCAAGCGTGGTTGCGTGCGGGTCGACGTCGCATACGTAGGAGCTGACGTGAGGGCCCATGACGACTGCCGGAGGCACGGGAAGCGGGGTGTGACCATCAGCGGCGTAGACCTCGAGACGCTGCCGTGGGCTGAGGTCGAAGATCACGGTCGCGGCCCCTCGCGGCAGGGCGCGGTCTCGCAGCGGCCGGCCTGGTCCGTCCGAATGCCCGAAGTACTCGACGTGCGCAGCCAGCGGCCGGCCTGGACGGTGGAGTCGAGGAACGACCATGTGTGCAGCTTAGCCGTGTGAAGGCGGTGCCTGCGCGGGCTCGGTGTCCAGAACCGAACGGTCGAAGATCCACATCTTCGCGAAGTACACGCCGCCTGCGAGGACCAGGCCGACGACGATCAGGTTGGGCACCAACGCATCGCCAGGCGTCACGAGGACGAACAGCGCGAACGCAATCCATATCAGCGCGGCGATCGCCACCGGCAGTTCGAATCGTCCGAGGCTGAATCCACCCTCCTTGTGTTCCAGTCGTTTCCGCACGGCGAGGTACAGGATCACGGTCGAGCCATAGATGATGGCGGGCAGAATCGTCGATCCGATGATGAGCTGCAGCAGGGCCGCTCCTGGCAGCGCCAGCATCAGTACGGCGCCTACCACCAGGATCAAAATCGTTGCGGGCACTGGTGTCTGGGTGCGTGGGTTGACTCGCCGCATCAGTGCGTGCGCGGGGAAACGTGAATCGCGCGCCATCGCGAAGACCTGACGCGAGCACGCAGTCATCACGACCATCCCTGCGCCGAACATTGCGAAGGAGATGCCGGTGAGCAGCAGCCGCTCCGGCACCGGACCCAGCTGATCGCGGATGATCGATGCGACCGGCGAGCCGCTGGCGGTGATGCCGGGAATGTCCCTGATCGCAACGGTGAGCGTAATCAGGAAGATCAGCCCAAGCACTCCGGCTGCCACGACCGAGGACACGATCGCGCGCGGCACGCTGCGGAATGGATCCTTGGCCTCCTCAGCAAGATTCGCCGCGGAGTCGAATCCGACGAGCGTGGTCAGGCCCATCACCATCCCGGCCATCAACCCACCGCCGATGGCAAGGTAACTGGGATCGCCTGCGGTGACTCCGCGCGAAGTCAGATTCCCGACGGTTCCACTGTCCCTAACCATCAAGGCGATCACTAGCGCGATCACCAGCACGACGACGATCACGAGTTCGATCCCGACCGCAGCCGACGTCATCCACCCGAGCAGGCGCGTCGAGGCGATCACGAGCACCGCCTGAACGAGCAACACGACTACCGTGATCAGCCGCGCTGAGTGCTCGCTTTCCTGCATGCCAAGCAACGGCATGAGCGCTTGGCTCGCCAACGCGTTGTCGAGTGCCACCAAGCCGATCGCCAGGTATCAGAAGGTCAGCCACCCGAACAGCCAGCCGATCTTTGGACTGGCCAACAGCGAGGCCCACTGGTAGGACGACCCGCTCAGCGCGATCCGGGCAGCAAACTGCGCTACCACCAGCGCCACCAAGGTCTGCCCTATCGCTGCGAGCACCCACAGCCAAACCCCCACGGGCCCCGCACTCAGCAGGAGTTCGTCGTACGTGGCGAAGATGCCGACCGCCACTGAGATGAACGCGAACGAGACCGCGAACACCTGAAAGGAGCCGAGCGTTCGTTTCAGCTCCGGCTCGTGGCCAGCGACCCGAGCGTCCTCATCCGCGGGCTGTGCGGGCACCATGCTGTCTGCTGCCATGTGCAGCCCTTTCGTTGCGAGGTGTGCGAACCATAGACCCCACCCACGACAGCCGAGCAGCAAATCATCGAATCCGACAATAATCGTCGCGCCGTTCGCAGCTTGTCGAAGGTCAGCGCGGAATTTGACCCTGCTCCGAATGCCGGGGCATCCGCGACCAGCCAACCGTCAGCACGATCGCCTCTACGGCGGATGAATCTGCTTGACGCTGCCATCCGCGTTGACTTCCATGAAGCCGGTACCGGGCGCGGTGGAATGAATCGCCAATTCGAGGCCGCCGCCCTCTGCCCCTTCGATGATCATGTAGGCCGACGTGCCTTCAGGCGCACCCATCGGTTGGGCCGAACCCGCCAGGGTCGCCGTCACGGCGGCCACGTTGATGGCGCTGAGATCGGCGAGAATGTCGAACGGAGTGGTCGACAGCGCGGGGGCCCAAGACTTCCAGTCGCCGTCGCGGTACATGTAGCTCTGCTTGACGTGACTGTTCTTGGCGTCGGCACGATCGGTGATCGCGTAATCGGGGTAGACGACCAGCCGGTAGCCCATCGTGTCCCCGAACTTGGTTCGCATGCTGTCCAGCAGGCCGGTCAGCCCGTCGGAGGTCTGAATTTGGGTCGGCCCCTGCGGGGCGGAGGCCGTCGGAGCCGTGGCGGACGAACTGCCCGGCGCAGACGAAATGGTCACCGACGCACGCGAACTCGAGCTCGGTGCGGACGGGCGGCCTTGGGGGCTAGTGGTCGCGGTGTCGCCTTGCCTACCTAGCACGACGACCGCGGCGATGACGACGACAACGACGACGGCCAGTAGCGCGGCCGGGATCAAGATGGCCGGACCCTGCCACCACGGGCGCCCGGGCTGCGGTGGTTGGGCGTCCATCATCGGCATCGGGATCGGAGGCCACGGCGCGAGTTCGTCAGCCCCGCGGCCTTGCGTGGCAATGCGGGTCGACGGCGCATTCGGAGACGTACCCGGATACGAGAACGGCGGGTGCGCAGGCCAATTCGGCGCAGAGGGTGCCCAGTTCATTGGTGGAGGGGGCTGGTCGTGTGGGCTCGGCGCGCCGAGCGCGGCGCGGGCCGCAGCTGCCAGCTCCTTGGTCGAGGCGTAGCGGTCAGCGGGGCTCTTGGCCATGCCGGTCGCGACGACCTGGTCCATCTGTGGCGACACCCCGGGCACCATGGTCGATGGACGCGGTGGCGGCAAGGTGAGATGCCCGGTGATCTGGCGTTCGGCACTGTCGCCGGGGAATGGCTGGGTCCCCGTCAGACACTCGCACAAGACGCACGTCAGGGCGTAAACGTCAGCGCGAGTGCCGACCTGGTCGGTGGTGAATCGCTCGGGCGCCATGTACGCCAACGTGCCGATCGTCGTACCCGTGCTTGTCAGCTTGGTAGCGTCGGCCGCTCGCGCAATGCCGAAGTCGATGAGGTAGGCGAAGTCGTCCTCGGTGACCAGGATGTTGGACGGCTTGACGTCGCGGTGCACCAACCCAACGCGGTGGGCTGCATTGAGGGCAGCGGCGATCTGTTCGGTGATCACGACGGCCCGTGAAGGCGCGAGCGGGCCGTTGACGAGCAGCTCGTCGATTGTCTTGCCGTCGATCAGCCGCATCGTCACGTAGAGCCGGCCGTCGATCTCGCCGAAGTCGTGGATCGGGACGACGTGAGGCTCGTCCAGCCCGGCGGCCATCTGTGCCTCGCGCCGGAACCGCACCTGGTACTGCTCGTCGTCGGCGAGGTTTGCGGGTAGCACCTTCAACGCGACCACCCGGTTCATGGAGGTGTCGTAGGCCTTCCACACTTCGCCCATGCCGCCGCGGCCCAGCAGCGATACCAGCCGATACCGGCCGAACGGTGTCCCCTCCACCGGCTAACCATAAGAGGCACTCGCGTTGCCTGCCAGCAGATTGGGTCTGCGCCACACGGGACGTCGACGCATAGGCTCTGATAATGCGCCGCAACCGGATAGTCGCCGTTCGGCGAACCGATCTGCTGTTGCTCACCGCGTGCGTCTTCGCACTCGTCGGTTGTTCGGAGTCACCGCCTCCGCGAATCACTCCCCCGGCGGCCGCCCCCGGGCCGTCCCACGTGACTGTGTTGGACGATCCGACGGTCGCCGCCCCAGGGAATGCTCCCACCGGTGCGCAGCCCCAGCTGGCATCGGACCCAGCACAATTGGCCGACGACCTCGTCGCCGACGAGCACGCTGTGCGCGACCCCTCGACGGCGGGGCCGGCGTTGGTGACGGCAGCGCGCCGGCAGCAGGCCGCCTACCGTTCTATCGGGCACCACCCCGAGTGGGATGCGATCACCCGACCTCGCATCCCGCAAGACCTTCTCGAGGCCTACGACCGCAATGTCGACGCCCGTCGGCAGCTCACCGCGATGGCACACCGCAAGGACACGTTGCCCGCTTGGCGCATCGACGCTCCGGCCCCGGCCGAGGAACTGCTGGGTTACTACCGCGAGGCCGAGTCGGCGACCGGGGTCGGATGGAACTACCTGGCCGCGATCAACCTGATCGAGACTCGCTTCGGGAGCGTCAACGGGGTGAGCACCGCGGGAGCGCAAGGCCCCATGCAGTTCCTGCCGTCGACGTTCGCCGGCTACGCCGAGGGTGGCGACATCCACTCGCCGCACGACAGCATCATGGCCGCCGGCCGCTACCTGGCCGCGAACGGCTTCGTCGACGATCATGACCACGCGATCTACCGGTACAACAACGCCAACGAATACGTGCAAGCGGTCAACGACTACGCGGCGATACTCGCGGCCGATCCCGCCGCGTTCGCCGGCTATTACCGGTGGGATGTCTACTACTACACGACCGCCGGTGACGTCCTGCTGCCGATCGGTTACGTCGCGGCGTCGCCGATACCCGTCGCCGACTATTTGGCTTCTCACCCTCAGTAGCTACCGTGGTCGATGTGTCACGGATGCGCCCCGTCGCAATACTCGCTTGCGTGGTCTGTGGGTGCGCCGCGTTTGGGCTGGCTTTCGTGACTTGGATGGACTTGTCCATGAACGGCTTTCCCGACGGGCACGTCACCGACTACGGGAAAGCGATCGACACGCCGCTCACAATTCTCGCGTGGGTGGAGACAGGTTTCGGGTTCCTGTTTCTGGTGCTCGCGTTCCTGCAGAACGGCACGCGAGCGCGCACTTTCGGAACGCTCGTCGCCGTGCTTACGTTCGTCCTCATCGCAATCGGCGCGAAGTTCGGCGTCCCTTGGTATTTCGGGACGCATCTCGGTCTCGACAACGGATTCGGCGGATAGCCGTCGCTGTCAGGACTCGCCCGATGAGTCCTTGTCCGCCTTCGCGGGTTTGGCCTTGGGCGCCAGGTTCTTCGCAATGGACTTCAGCGCCGACTGGATCGACTTGACCGGATTGCCGTTGCCGGCCTTCGTGTTCGGCTTGGTCACGCTGTTCGAAACCGTTGAGACGGTATTCCGCGGCTTCGGCGGATTCAGCTTCGGCAACTCAAGTTTCGGCACGTCGAGCTTGGGCAGGTCCAACTTTGGCGCCTTGAGCTTCGGCGTGTTGAGTTCGGCTGGGGTTGAAATCGGCGCCCGGCGGGCGTCGGCGATTGTCGGGGTGCTCTGACCCAAGCCGGCTTGGACGCCCTGCCCGGTCGCCTCGGCAAACCCGGTCGCGACCGTCACCGGATTGAGGTTTGGCACCAGGCCGGCCGGGGTTGGAGTGCTGTAATCGGCTCTGTCATAACCGAGTTCGACGAGGTAGCGCAGTGGAGGGTCGAGCGCGTCCAGCACGGGCTTGGGCACGATACCGTTGAACGGCATCAGGATTGGCAGCTGATCGGTTTTGATCAGGTAGTACGTGGTGTCGCCGTGCACCTGGTAGTACATGGTGTTGCCGTGAGTGGTGTCGACACCGTCGAGCGCATCGGAGCCAAGGTCCTGGGTGCTGCCGTGCAGATAGTAGATACCCGCAATCGCGTTGGCGTCGGCCAGCACATTGAGCGGATAGGCCGGAAAGTCCGACCACCCGTCGTACTGGCGGGAGATGTCGACCGTCTTACCGCTGGTATCCGTCGGGTTGGGGTTGACGGGCGTCGCGCCGTTGAACGAAATATCGAGGATCGGCACGTTCAGCCCGTTGAAGCGTTCGAGCAAACCGCCGTTGGGCCGATTGGGATTCTCGACGAGCACGTAGTCGACGCCGCTGTCCGGATGAGCGCGCTTGTACTCCGTCGCAACGACGGCACCCTGCGAGTACCCGATGATGGTGTCCCCTGAGCCTGGCTGATCGGCCGTCAGTGCCGCCAAGCCCGCGGCCACTGAGTCGTTCCACTTCGGGTCACTCAGGCCACCAGTGGAGAACGGCCAGATGGAGGCCGGATAAGGCACCTCCTGGTACTCCCCTTCGGTGTGGGGTTGACCTGCCGCTGTGGAAATTGCTAGCGCAAAGTCTTCGGACTGCGCGGGAGTGCGGACGGTGCCGATCTTCGTGCCGGGTAGGTAGTACACCTCCGCCATTAGCTGCGGGCTGGCCGCGATCGTCGGTGTCAGACCCACGACTGCCGCGCCCGCCGCAGCGACCACCCCCACCGCACCGGCCATTGGCGCTGCCTTCTTGACCTGTACAGCACGATGCCTGCCACCGGATTTCCCCACCGATACTCCCCTTCAGGATTTGCACGTCCCGATCCGCGGCGAATACTACGGCACGAGTTTGCTATCTGCGTGGTGGTTCGTTCATCGCGCCCGCTCGCCGGGCCGACGTACGGGAATGCCCTTTGCTTAGCCTGTCGCGGCCGGCCCGCCAACCAAGCAGGTGTACGGGCCGACCGTTGAGTTGGCGCGCCGCGGCTAGCACTCGCCATCGAGGGCTTCGAGCACCCCTCCGGTGCACCCGGTCCCCTTTCTCTGGTCGCAGCCCGGGGCGGGCCACGGATACAGGTAAGGGCCCGCACCACGCGCATCGGGGACAGTTTTTTGCGGACTTTTTTCGTCGGGTGCTAATGGGCGAGCGCGGCCACATACCTGTCGGAGTCGGTCACATCAGCCTGGGGTGGGAACACCTTCTCCAGCAACAGCCGATTGATCTCGGGGTCCGGGTCGGTCACGCAGTCCGATAGCACGATGACTCGGTAGTCGAGATCAGCGGCGACCCGCACCGTCGACAACACCACGCCGCTGGTCGCGATGCCGGCCAACACCAGTGTGTTGATATTTCTCGCGCGCAGCACCTGTTCGAGTGAGTCCGTGCTGAACGCGCCGATCCTGTGCTTGACGATCACGTGTTCGGTCCCGACCGGCGCGATGCGTGGATCGAGTTGGGTGTCGGGGTCACCTCGGATCATCTTTCCGCTTCCCACCGCTGGGGCGAATTCCTTGTTGTTTGGCGACACATCGGGGTAGCCGGGCGCGAACTCCGTCATCACGAAGCCGACCATGACCCCTGCGTTGCGGCTGGCCCGCTCCGCTGCCGCGATCCGCGCCGCCAACGCGTTCCCCGCAGAGCCGGTCTGCGACGTCAAGCCTCGTTGCATGTCCATCACCAACAGCGCGGTATGAGCCGGATCGACCGCCTGGAGCCGGGACGGACCGGTGGTGTTCGTGACCGTAGCAGCCGGATTCGGGGCGGGCGCCGTGCGAGCGCATGCGGCAACAGTCAGAACAATCAGCAGATTGATCAGGACCAGTCGCGACGCAGTCTTCGCCGATGCCATGGTGATCACCTCATTCTCTCCGTCACCGACGGTCTCGGGTGCATCGCGACAGCCGTCACCACCGCGGTGATTGACAATCTAGATTGCGCAATCTAGATTGTCAATCATGAGTGGTGAGCCGGATATCGATGCGTTGGCTGCGGTTGTGTACCAGGCGTTCTCGCTTATTTCGCGGCGCGCCAAGCAAATGCAGACTTCAGGTGAATTGACTTTGCCGGAACGGGTAGCGCTGGCAAGGTTGGACCGAGGTGGTCCGTCCTCAGCGGCGGACATGTCGCGGGTCGAGCAGATCAGCCCGCAGGCGATGAGGGTCACGCTCGGGTCCCTGGAGTCGCAGGGCTTGGTGCAGCGGGAGCTCGATCCGACAGACGGCAGGCGGCAGGTGATGTCGTTGACCCCCGCAGGCGTCGAGCACGTGCGGCACGACCGCGACGCGCGTGCCCGACGATTCGCCACGGTCCTCGCCGAGGAGTTCAGCACCGCCGAGTTGCGGACCCTGACTCAGGCGGCGCCGCTGATCGAACGGTTGGGTGCGCGTTTCTGATGCGAGCCACTGAAACGCGTCGCGGCGCCGAACCGGCCACCGCCTTCGGCTGGCGGTTCAGTGCGCCGCTGTTCGTGAGCGCGACCCTAAACCCCATCAACAGCTCGCTCATGGCGACCGCAATCGTGCCGATCGCTGCCGCGGTTGGTGTTTCGGTCGGGCGTACCGCAGTGCTCATCTCGGCGCTCTACCTGGCGACGGCGATTGCCCAACCGACTGCGGGCAAGTTGGCCGAAGTCTTCGGGGCGCGTCGGATCCTCCTGACGGGGATTGCGGGCGTGGTCCTCGGCGGTCTCATCGGCGGCGTCGGTACTAGCCTGGCCGTGCTCGTGGTCGCGCGGGTGCTGATCGGTGTCGGAACCTCGTGCGCCTATCCCTCGGCAATGCTGCTCATCCGCCGTCGCGCCACCGAGGCTGGTCTGGAAGCGCCACCTGGACGCATCCTGGGCGGTTTGGTGATCGCCGGGACGGTGACCGCGGCGGCGGGGTTGCCCATCGGTGGTGCACTCGTCGACGCGTGGGGTTGGCGGACCACCTTCTTGATCAACATTCCGGTCGCCGTGGTGGCCCTGGTCTTGACGCTGGCGTGGGTACCCGCCGACCCAAAGGCGGTAGAAAACAGGATGTTTCGGCGCACGCTATCCGAACTCGACGTGGTCGGCATCGTCGGTTTCGGCGGCGCACTGGCCGCCCTGCTGGTGTTCTTGCTGTCATTGCCGCACCCGGCGTGGATCGTGTTGGTCCTCGCGGTCGGGCTTGGGGTCGGCCTGATGTGGTGGGAATTGCACGCCCGCACTCCCTTCATCGATGTGCGCATGCTGATCACCCATGCCGCGCTGATCCGCACCTACGTGCGCTTCGCCGTGACAACGATGTGCATGTACACCGTGCTCTATGGCGTGACTCAATGGTTGCAGGCCGGACAGGGCCTTTCCGCCAGGACCGCGGGTTTGCTCCTGCTGCCGATGACCGGGTTGGCCGCACTCATCGCGCAACCCGTTGCCACCCGCAACCTGGTGCGCGCGCCGCTGATCGCCGCTGGAGTCTCGTGCCTGGTCGGATCGATCGGGGTGCTGCTGATTCACTCCGGCACCCCGGTTGTCTGGATCGTGGGCGTCACCCTCGTCTTCGGGATCACGCTCGGCACCACGGCGACGGCGAACCAGACCGCGCTGTACAACCAAGTTCCGGCCGAGCAGATCGCCACGGCGTCGGGCCTACTGAGATCGTGCGGCTACCTCGGGTCGATCGCGTCATCGGCGGTGATCTCGCTGGTGTTCCACACCTCGGTCGACGATCACGGCCTGCACGTGATCGGTTGGATCCTGGTCGGCGTCAGCGCAATCGGTGTGATCGCTCTGGCTCTCGACCCGATCGTCGCGCCGCAGCGCCTACTGCGGCGCCGCAGGACTTCGCGTGCTGGGCACACCGCACCTACGCACGACATCGCCGAACCCCAGGATCCGTGTGCCAGTACTGAAACGATGAGGAGACAGAGTTAATCATCGACGTATTCACTGAGCCATACAGCGATCCCGCGGCCTTCATGGAGCGGTATACCGAGATGGGCGTCGATGTGGTCAATCTCGGCGTGTTCCCCGGCATCGCGGATCCAGTCGGATAGGTTGCCCTGCCCGGCGATGCGATCATGTGACCACGCTCGTCAATTTGCCACGGCGGCCGTCGTCCGACGGATAACGTAAGCGTCCGGGTCACGACGCCGCATGCTGTGCACCCAGTGACTCGAACGAATGGTCGGCTGAAAGGCACTCGCGTGCAACAGACCTCAACATCCACCACGCCACATCTCGGGCGTTCGCTAGGACTGTGGGCGATCGTCGGCCTCGGCCTCGGCTACATGACCCCGATGACCGTGTTCGACACGTTCGGCATCGTGTCGGACGAGACGGACGCCGTCGTCCCGCTCGCCTACATCGTGGCCTTGGTCGCCATGGTGTTCACCGCGATCAGCTACGGCCGGATGACGCGCGTCTTTCCCTCTGCAGGATCGGCGTACACCTACGCCTCGGAGGTCATCCACCCCAACATCGGATTCCTCGTCGGCTGGTCGTCGCTGCTCGACTATCTGCTACTACCGATGGTCAACGCCGTCATCGGCCGGATCTACTTCGAGTCGTTCTTCCCCGACGCCCCGTCGTGGATATTCGTCCTCATCTACGTCGCCATCGTCACCGCACTCAACGCCTGGAGCATCAAGGGCACGTCGAACATCAACGGCGTACTCGTCGTCTTCCAGGTTGTGCTCATCGGCGTGTTCATCGTGCTCGCCTACAACTCGATACGCAACGGCCTGGGCCAGGGCACCATATTCACGCTCGAACCGCTGTATCACGCGGGCGTCGACATGGGCGCCGTCATCGCCGGTGCCACGGTGGTGTGCTTCTCGTTCATCGGCTTCGACGCGATCACGATGTACAGCGAGGAGGCGAAGACGCCGAGCACGGTGCCGAAGGCCATCGTCCTCGCGTTGCTGATCGGCGGCGCCATCTTCTTCCTCGGCGCATGGTTCGCCCAGGCCGCCTTCCCCACACTCGACGGCTTCGAGGTCACCGACGACACACTGCCCGAACTCGCGCTGAAGGTGGGCGGCGAGTTCTTCAAGATTCTGTTCGTGTCAGCCGCCCTCGCCGCCATGTTCGCGTCGAGCCTGTCCTCGCACGCGAGCGTCTCTCGCATGATCTACGTCATGGCCCGCAATGGCACGGGCCGGATTCCGCGGTACTTGTCCTACATCCACCCGAAGTTCCTGACGCCGCTGCACGCCGTGCTCATCGTCGGCGCGGTGTCCCTGCTCGCCTTCAAGTTCACGCTCGAATTCGTCTCGGCGATGATCAACTTCGGCGCCCTCATCGCGTTCACCGTCGTCAACCTGACCGTGCTTCTCTACTACGCCGTCCGCTTGAAGAAGCGAAAGACGCCCAAGGAGATCCTCACCAACATCGTGCTGCCGGTAATCGGCATGATTCTGACGGCGATCTTGTGGATCAACCTGCACTTCGACGCCCTGCTCTACGGCGCGATCTGGTTCGTCGTCGGGCTGATACTGCTCGTCTATGTCACGCGCGGGTTGCGCAAGCCGCTGACGATGAAGATCGAAGAGGAGACCCTCGCCGAGGAGGGCACGCCCATCCCCCACGTCGAGCACGGCAAGGCAGGTGAGTCCAAGTGAAGCTGGTCGTCGGCTATCTCGCCACGCCGGGTGGTTCGGACGCCGTTGCACTCGGCGTTCGGCTCGCCAGAACTCTCGGCGCGGAGCTGGAACTGCGGTTGGTCCTTGCCCCAGATGACGTGACCACCCCTCGGGTGACGTCCGGCAAGTTTCACGATGTGCTCGCCGAGCAGGGTTCGGAGTGGCTCGACGAGGCGATGCGCCTGGTGCCCGACGACGTCACCGCTCAAGGGGGGGTCCTCGTCGACGATTCGGTCGCCGGCGCACTCAGTGCGGAAGCACTTCGGCTCGAGGCCGAGGCCATCGTGGTCGGTGGGTCAGGCGGCGGGCTCATCGGAAGCTTGTCGCTCGGCTCGCTCGTCGACGACCTGCTGCATTTCGCGCCGGTTCCGGTCGCAGTTGCTCCGCGAGGCACCCGAGATTCCGACGTGGAACGCGTCCGAACCGTCACGTGCGCCATCGGTGACCGCCCGGGCGCGGCCCGGCTGCTCGACACCGCGGTGCGGGCGAGCAAGGCGACTGGGGCGCCACTCCGGTTGGTTTCGCTCGTCGCGCTCGACAAGCACGGTGAACAGGGTGTCGCGGCGGCCCGCGAACATGCCTACGCCACACTCGAATCCGTGAAGGCGGCACTTCCCGAAGGTTCTGAAGTCACGGCCGTCGTCGCCGACGGCGCCACGGTTGAAGAAGCCGTGGAAGGGCTCGACTGGGAGGACGGCGATCTCCTGATGCTCGGCTCCAGCCGACTCGCGCCGCCCCGCCGCCTCTTCATCGGCTCTACTGCCGCCAGGATCCTCCGATTCCTGGAAATCCCGATCGTCGTGACTCCGGGCGAGGAGGAGTAGTCGCACGTCCGGCGACTCTGGTCGCGGCCCTGACGGACGCTTCCTGTGCGTCCTTTTGCAAGGGCTGTGAGTTGATGAGAATTCCGCCGGGAATGTGGCGCCCATGGCGGATCTGCGTAGAGTTTAGTTGTGCTTATTAGTCGTGGTAGGCGTGCAGATCGGCTGGCACCAACAGGCACCAAAACATCCGAAATCGCGGAGTCCGGGGCGATGCGACCACGGCCATCCGGCCGTCGTTGAGGAGGTCGGCATGACGACGCTCAGCCCCCCGCCCGTCCACGAGAATGTTCTGCAGTCGGCCGAGCCCACGTCGCGGTGGCGCAGGCTCGTGCCTCGGACGCGCAAGGGCAAGACGGCCGTTGCCGGCGGATTGGTCGTGTTACTCGTCGCGGGCTTAGTTGGCGCAACGTACGAGACCTCACCCGGAGGCACCCTGTGGGGTGTCGAGAAGGCAGTGTTTCCCGAGCACGCGCAAGACGTTGCCCTGACCGCCGTCGTCAACGATCTGAAGAACGCACAGGATGTCCTCGGCAGCGGACAGCAGCCCACACCCGATCAGCTGACCGACGCCCGCACGTCGCTCAATCAGGCCAAACAGGACTTGGACTACCTGTCACCATCAACTGAGCGGACAAGTCTGCAAAACCTCTATTTGCAACTGACACAACAACTTCTGCAGTACACGCCCGATTCGGTGCAACAACTGCCCGCCCTGCCCGCACCACAGGCCGCCGATCCGGGCAACCGGCCGCAGCCGCCCGACGACGTCGCAGACACTAGCGCGACTGCGCCAACCTGGGGATACGCGGATCCGTCCGACGACGTCGGCTCACCGCCGCCCGATGTTCCGGCCGACCCTGCGGCCGACTGGCCGCAGCCCTACGATCCTCCGCTCACACCGAACCTCGACGACCTGGGTTACTACGACCCGTCGTGGGGACAGCTCTACGGCTACGACCCAACCGACTGGTACAACTACGATCTCAGCGGCTACAACCAGTACGGATTCGACTTCCTGGGATTCAATCGGTGGGGGTACGACCGCTGGGGCTACGACCGGTGGGGCTATGACCACTGGGGTTACAACTGGGCGGGTTGCAACTGGGCGGGCTACGACCGCAACGGCTGGGACCGCGACGGCCGCAACGACTGGGGCCAACGCCGCGACCACCCCGGTGACCCACGCAATCAGGACTGGTATAACCGCCACCACCCATACGAGCAGTACTACCAGTGGAAGTTCCAGAACAACGACCCGGTGTACCACCGCACGCAGTGGGACCAGACCCACGGATTCCACCCGAACCTGTACCAAAACTGGAACATGAACCGGGATTGGCACAATCCGCGCAACCGCGACTGGGCACCGCTGGCCGGCACCCAGTCAGTCACCACCGTCAACCTCCACGCCTCGTCGCCGGTGGTAAGCCTGAATGCCTCACTGGCGCAGTTCATCTCCAACGACAACACGACAAGCGCCTCCGGGCCACTGATCAAGGACCTCGCGCACAAATCCGCCCGTGACTTCACCAAGGAGCTCGCCCCGCGGACCAGCGCCCCCGTCTGGTCGCCGCTGCCACCGTCGGCGCTTGGGCCGCGACCCGCCAACACGCGCACAGACAACCACCAAAAGTCTTTTGCGCCACCGGCATTGACGGCACCCGCACCGACTACGCCGCCGTCGAAGGTGTCACCCGGGTTTACCGCACCCAAGCTTTCACCGGTGCCCGCCTACACACCGCCCACGGTCGCCCACTCGCGGGGAAAGCCGGAGCAGATTCCGGGCAACAATGCGCCGGGAAGTGGTCCCAATCCTTCGTCGGGGCAGATTGCGGTCCCGCCGAGGGCCGGCTCGCCGGACCCTGCGGTGGCGCCGCCAGCCGCACCGAAGCCAGTGACCCCACCCAACCCTGAGGCGGCTCCTCCGCGCGACGACTCCGCGCCTCACCAAGACAATCCCGTCCCTCAGGCGCCGGCATCGGAACCGCGAACGCGCCCAGCACCGCCGATTCAGCAAGAGCCACCGCAGCAGCGGCCCGCACCTGAAGCACCGGCGGAGCGCGCTCCCGATCCGAAGCCCCAGGCTCCCGCTCCTGAGGCCCCGGTTCGGCAGGCGCCCGCCCGGCATGCGCCGCCTGCCCAGGCACCCGCGCGGCAGGCGCCCGTCCGACAGGCACCGCCCGCACACCAGGCTCCAGCGCCACGACCTGCTCCAGCGCCACGTCAGGCGCCCGCACCAAGGGCACCTAAGTGCCCACTACCGATGTGTTGAACTCCGGCGTAAGGGCCCATCTCGTGGGATCGGCGCGCCCCGCCACGCCTAAGTAACTCCGCGCCGAAACGCTCCAGATTGCAGTAGCGCGCTACCGAGCTCGTCCCATCGCCCGCGAGCGACGATTCCGGAAGCACGTCACTGATGATTGGGGACCGCATGACCGATTCGGCCACGGCCAATCCGTGCGAAATGTCGATCCCGATCACGTTGTCTCCGCCCTCGGTGCGCTCCCCCAAGCTTGTGCAGGGCATTCGATTCGCCTTCTTCCGTCGCAAGGCGATGCTGAATTGGATCAGTCGGCACGGACACGTCTTCGAGATCGATGTCCCCTTCTTTGGCCGATCCGTGGTGGTCTCCGACCCGGCGCTGGTGAAGACGGTGTGTACCGCGACTGCCGAGCAGCTGGTCAACGTGCAGCCTAACCTCAGCAATTGGTTCGGGCCTGGATCGATGTTCGGGCTCGATGACAGTCGACATCGCGATCGGCGCCGGCTACTCGCGCCGCCATTTCACGGGCAGAGCCTCAAGAACTACGAGCAGACCATCGTCGACGAGACACTGCGTGAAAGTGCGAGTTGGCCTGAGCACGAGGAGTTCCGGATCCTCGAACCGATGAGTCGGATCACCTTGAACGTGATGCTGCAGGTCCTCTTCGGCCCCAACGGGGCCGAGCTTGAGGAACTACGCGCGCTCATCCCGCCCTACATGAAACTCGGGCAGGTCTTGGCATTCGTACCTTCGCCACCATTCCGAACCGGACGCCACAGCCCGTGGGGCAGGCTTGACGAATTGCGCCAGGCGTTCGACCGCGTCGTGCGTACGTTGATCGAAAAGGCCTATGCCGAACCAAATCTCGATGAGCGGACCGACGTCTTGGCCTGCATGCTGCGCAGCAGGCGCGCCGACGGAACCGGCATGCTGCGCCAGGACATCCATGACGAACTGTTGACACTCACCTGCGCGGGCCACGAAACCACAGCGACCGCACTGGCTTGGGCGTTTGAGCGGCTGCGACGCCACCCGGACGTGCTAGCCGAACTGGTCCGAGAGGTCGACGAGGGCGGCGGCGACTTCCGTCGGGCCACGATCTTCGAGGTGCTTCGAGTACGCACCGTCATCGACGTGATCGGCCGCCGGGTCAGGGCGCCCCATTTCGATCTCGACGAATGGCGGATTCCGCAGCATCGCACGGTGCTCGTACGCGTTACCGATCTGCACGAGAATCCGGAAATATTAGCTCACCCCGAACGATTCGATCCGAATCGCTTCCGGGGCACCGGACCGGCAGCACCGGCATGGCTGGCGTTCGGTGGCGGAACGCGGCGTTGCCTCGGCGGCGACTTCGCGATCGCCGAAATGGACATCGTGCTGCGGACGGTGCTGCAGAACTTCCGGATCCAGACCGATGCCACCGCCGACGAAAAGTCGCATTTCCGAGGAGTCGCCCACACCCCGAAACTCGGCGGCCGCGTAGTGCTGAATCGCCGAACGTAGCCTGCCATGTCGACCCAGATGATCAGTCCGTCGCATGCACGAAAGCTCGAAATCCGGTGCAACGTCGGCGACGCCATGGTGGCGAACTTGGCGGTCCACATCGTCTTCTTCTTCGAGCGGAAGCTCGACACGAGCGCGCTCGCCCGTGCACTCGCGGACGCGCTCACCACTTTTCCGATATTCGCGGGGCGAGCGGTCCTCGCCGGCGGCTCGATGCGAATCCGTTGCGAGGGAGGGGGTGTGCCCTTCACGTCGGTGTCGTCGGATCGCACGCTCGACGATGCGATCCTTTCGGCGTCGGACGACACTGGGCTGTGGCTCATCGACGCGGTGAACGGCGCCACGGCCCGATGGGGATGGGGGCCGCTGTGCAAGGTACGGCTCACGCATCTTGCCGACGACGCAACCGCAATCGGCTTCTCTTGGCACCACGTGATCGGCGACATGCAGACGGCGATGCACTTCATGAACGCATGGGCCGCCGCCGCTGCGGACAAGCCAGTCGCTGAGCCATTGATCGTCGAAGACCGCGCTGCCTACCTCGACGAGCACCTCCCTGCCGACGGCGCTCGGGAACCCGGGGTGCGCTGCCTCGGAATCGCCGAACTTGCCCGCAGCGCGCTGTACCTGGCAAAGGATGCGCGGAGGCAGCGCACCCTCAGCCTGTACTTCGGTGACGACGAAATCGCCCGGATGCGCGAGTCCTTCGGTAGTCCGATGCGCTTGTCGGCGAATGACGTTGTGTGCGCTCATGTTTCCGAAGCACTCATGAACGCGGACCCCTCGGGTGATCGTCGCACGCTGGCGATCGCCGTGAACGCGCGCAACCGTTGTGGCCTCGATCCCATGATTGTCGGCAATGTCATCACCACGCTGAACCTCGAGCTCAGAAGGGGAGCGTCGGCCCGTGCGATTGCCGAATGCATCCGTCACCACGTGGACCACTTCAGCGACGAACACTGCGACATGCGCGTCAACCAACAGTTCCTGGACGCTGGCGGCGCATGGCGGGCCGCTCGCTGCGTATCCACTGCCTTCAATCCTGTCCGGTGGAACGCGCTCGTCTCGAACTGGAGCGGGTTCGGCGTCTATCGCATCCACTTCGAAGGCACCTACCCGTGCTACGTCACGCCATTGATGAAATTGCCCGTTGCTGGACTCGGCGCCCTGATGGACGGAGCGGACGGCCGCGGACTGGTCTTTCTGATGTCATTGCCGCCCAGGGAGTTCGAGGTGATGTCCGGCTCCGCGATCAAGGCACACGTGCACCGGTTCCGGTGTCCGGACGACGACATTCCGCGAGTGCACCGCGAGGTTCACGGCTAGTTGGTTCGCAGCACCTCGACGGTCTCCAGCCGCCGCGCATGAATCACCGGATACACCGCCGCCGCAAGGACGAAGACGAACACGGCTGCCACTCCGGCTCGCAGCGACTCCTGCAACACACCCCACTGGATCTTGATGCCGTAGTACACCGGTGAGCCCAGCGACCAGAGATACGTGAGGCCCATACCCCCGAGCACGGCGACGCTGGCGACGAGCACGCCGAGCAGGACGGCATTGGCGATGATCACGGCCTGTTCTTGCCCGGCAGTTACCCCGATCGCCCGCAATGCGGCTCGCTCACGCTTGCGCTGCATGAGTCCCAGCACGAACACGTTCAACACGCTGATGCCGGCGGCGGCCATCACGATGTACCCCGCGATCGTGAATGGTTCCAGGAATCGCGTGATCCCACTTGTCGCCTCCACACGCCACTGTTCGTTGTCGTACACCGCCAGCCCGGCCCCAAGATTCACGAAGTCGTCACGGTGGGCAGCGGCATCTGTGGGCGAGGAAAAGTCCACGGCGACCTGGTCGCGTACGGCCGCCCAATCGTTGCGTGCCAACCGCTCCGAGACAAGGACGACGTCGCCGACGGCGGTGTCATCGATCATCCGTGGACGAAAGATTCCCGCCACTCGGTAATGCTTGGGGCCTTCGACGGTAGGCAACTCGACGGTGTCGCCGGGTCCGACGCCGAGCCGGCTAGCGGCAATCTCGCTCAGGCCGAGCTCCCCTTCCCCCAAGCCCTTCCAGAAGCTGTCGTGCGCGCCGGTCGGTTCATAGAGGCCTTGGCTGTACCAGTCGCCCGGCGTCACGCCGACGACTAGTCGTGACAAGGTGCCCGACGAGATCGTCGATCGCCACCGCGACGACACGTTCCGCCCGTCAGCGGTACCCGCGACCAAGTCGAACGCGGAGTCGGAAATCCGGCCGTCCCGCTGATCGAGCACCGACTGAGCGGCGATCAGCAAGGCGTCGGGCAGTCGCTCGGCCTTCTGCGCGGCAACCTGGTCGGTGCCGAGCAGTTGCATGCTTTGCGAGCCGATCGCGAAGCTGGTGCCCTCGGCGAGTAGCGCGGCAGAAATGGCGAATAGCAGTGTGTAGCGCCGGAAATCGGCGCCCAGCAGACGCCCGACGGCGGGACGCGCGATCGTCATCAGTTTGATCAACAACGCGGCGCCACGCGGGGCGATCCACACCGTCACCAACACCACCCCACACAACCCCACGGTCATTCCGTTGATGCCCATGCTCAGCGGCAGCGACCCGCGCTCGAAGATCTTCAACAACACGAGAGCGGCGGCCAACAGGACCGTCCCCACGACCAGCGGCCACATCGGAATCCTTCTGGCCCGCTGCATTCCGCCGACACTGGCCATTGACGCCAAGGGCCCTTCGCGAAACAACCTGACGGCAGGTCCGACCATCGCGAGGATTCCGCAGACGATTCCCGCGGCGGCTCCGATCACGATCAAGTCCGGTGTGAAGTGCGCTGCGATGGTGCCGCCGGATCCGGCGAGCATGGATTGCCCGAATCGGTTCACGAGATAGGTCCCAAGTAGGAATCCGCCTGGCACCCCGAGCAGTCCGCCGAACACACCGACAATGGCTCCCTCGCAGAGCATTCCGCCCAACAGCCCGATGGGTTTGGCGCCGATCGCTCCGATGGTCCCCATCACGGCCCGCCGGTCCTCGACGGCCAGCAGGATGGTGTTCACGGCGATGAGGAGCCCGATCAGAACACCCGCCAACGCGGTCAGGTCGAAGCTTTGGGTGGCGTTCTCGAACACGGCCGGCTGGTGTGGCCTGGGCGGGCCCGCTGTTGCGACCCCGGCGATGACGCGGTCGATGTCGGCCTGGATCTTGGCGCCCGGTCTCGGCACGACGAAGGCGGCCGTGGCGTAACTGGGCGAGGAGAGCATGCCTGCGGCGACGTCTACCGAAGGCGCCAACAGCACGTAGCCGCCGTTGATGCCCGCGACGCGGTCGAAATCGGGGAACGTCCAACCCAGGTGTGCCGCACCCGGAGGCAGGCCGGGGATGCCCAACTCGTCGCCGAGATGGAGACCGAGCCGATCGGCGATGGCTACCGGAACCTGCAGTGGCACACCGGGACCGGCTGCAGGCTTCTCGTCGCGGGCACGCTGCTCACAGTTGAACGAGCCGACCAGCAATTCGATCTGGCACGACCCGCCGAGCAGGAAGAAGCCGTGCCTACTACCGGCGACGTCCACCGGCGTCAAGCTGGCGACGATCGGGATGACGGCCGCCGCGCCTGTCACGTCGGAGCGCAGCCGGTCGACCGTTTCGATCGGCAACCGGTCGCTGACGTTCGGGGTGACCTCGACAACCCCTGTGTGGGCAGCATGGGTGAGCGACGGGCCGAATGAGTCAAAGGGGCGGGCGAGCTCCGTCTTGAGGATCAAGGTCCCAAGGACCACCGTCACTCCCAGCGCGACGCCGATCACGCTGAGCAGTGTGCGGCGCCAGTCGGCGATCAACGCCGCGAGGTGGATGCGTCGAAATGACAGCAATCCGGCCCGCAACCCTCGCATCAATGCCCCGCAACGGGCGCGAACGCGTGGCTCGCGGACGCACGACCGTCAACGAGGTGCAACTTGCGGGAGCCGTACTCCGCCGCGGCCTGGTCGTGGGTGACCATGACGACCGCCGCGCCGTCTTCGTCCGACAGCGAACGTAGGAGATCCAGGACCTCGATGGACGAATGACTGTCCAGGTTTCCGGTCGGCTCGTCGGCGAGGACGAGGGACGGCCGGGCCACCAGCGCGCGCGCCACCGCCACCCTTTGCATCTGTCCGCCCGAGAGTTCCGCTGGGCGGTATCGGACCCGATCGCCAAGCCCGACCCGTTGAAGTAGCTCCTCAGCGCGGGCGTCGGCCAATCGGGCAGGGACACCGTCGAGCACCAGCGGGAGCGACACGTTCTCCACTGCGGTCAACATCGGCACCAAGTTGAAGAACTGGAACACGAATCCGAGGTTGCGCCGCCGGAACGCGGCACGCGCACCGACACTCATCGTCCACACGTCCTGCCCATCCACGGCAACGGTGCCACTGTCGGGTGCGTCCAGGCCGCCGGCGATGTGCAGGAGGGTTGACTTGCCGGCTCCCGACGGGCCGGTCACGACGACGAATTCGCCTGCTTCTAAGGTGAAGTCGAAATCGACGAGGACCTGCACCTGCTCGTCTCCCCGCAGGTATGCCTTCCCGACGCCCTTGATCTGCAATGTCGGCTTGACGCTCGAATCGCCCCCCAGGAGTCCCAATTGGTGCCGGTCGCGACGCCTTCCACGACCTGCAGGCCGACTTGTTTTGCCGGCCACCGAAGCGACCGTCGACGTCCGGTTCGAAGTCATCGATCAATCGTCACCCGCGTGGGTTGCGACGGACCCAGTAGCGCACTACTGCCATCTGGCCCGATATTGGTGCGCTACTACTTAAGCCCGTACCTCGTCAATGAATTCGGGCGCTGCCACCCAGGGCGATCTCGAGCACGCTGCCGGTGACGACGCCTGGGTCTGTGACGAGATAGAGCAGCCCGCGGCTGACGTCCTCGGGCTCGATCCACGGCTGCGGAATCGGATTCGCCCTCATCATCCGTTGGACCAGTTCGTCGGGAACGTCGTCGCCGCCCTCGGGCTGCACCATCGGCGTGTGCACCGTGGTCGGGCAGATGACGTTGACGGTGATGCCCTCCTTGGCGACCTCCAGGGCCAACGACTTCGCGAGCCCGATGACTGCCCACTTGGTGGCGTTGTAGGCGCCCAACTCCGGGATGCCCATGCGGCCGCCCATCGACGAGGTGACGACGATCCGGCCGAAACGCTGCCGTCGCATCACCGGTATGACGGCACGCAGAGTGTGAAACGCGCCCGTCAGGTTGGTGTCCACCAGCTGGTGCCAAATCTCGTCGGTCACGTCTTCCAGCGGTCCGGTACTCACCACCCCAGCGTTGGCCACCAAAATATCGAGACTTCCCAAGCTGCTTACAGTTTCGTCGACGGCGGCACTGACCGCGGCGGCGTCCCGCACGTCCATCACGATCGGAAGGCAGCGGCCGCCGAGCTCCTCGACCTCCTTGGCCGTGCGCAGCAGATCGTCCTCGGTGCCCAGTGGATACGTCAGGTTCATCGGACGGGGCGCGTCGGCGATGACGACGTTTGCACCTTCGCCAGCCAAGGCCAAGGCATGCGCGCGTCCTTGCCCGCGTGCTCCTCCGGTGATGAACGCGACCCGGCCATCCAGCGCCCCCATGCCGTCAGCGCTCCGGCTCGACGAAGACTGGCTGCTCCCCCGACATTCCGGCCACCACCGCCGCAATCTGATTGGGCTTGCCGATCAACCCGATTTGCAGCTCGGATTCGCGTTTCAGCGCGGCGGCGGCGTCGTCACTGACCCAGGTCTCGTCGTAGAGACGCTTGGCAGCCCGGACGGCATCAGGAGACTTCTGCGCGATCTGCTCTGCCAGCGCCAGCGCCGAAGCGAGCGGATCGTCACTATTTCGCGTGACCAACCCGAGCGCCAACGCCTCGCTCCCAGAAACGATGCGGCCGCTGAATGTCAACTCCTTCGCAACGTCGATGGGCACTAGGCGCGGGAGCGTCTGCGTGATGCCCATGTCGGGAACGAGGCCCCACTTGATCTCCATGATGGACAGCTTTGCGTCCGGCGTTGCGATCCGGATATCGGCACCCAACGCGATCTGTAGAC
Organism: Mycobacterium sp. RTGN4; assembly: GCF_033804635.1. Lineage (NCBI taxonomy): Bacteria > Bacillati > Actinomycetota > Actinomycetes > Mycobacteriales > Mycobacteriaceae > Mycobacterium > Mycobacterium sp. RTGN4. The sequence continues at coordinate 438,859 of NZ_JAPZLB010000004.1, forward strand.
CGCCGCCGAAGCAATTCCCGTGAATCGCGGCGATCACCGGCGCAGGCACCAAAGACCAGTCGTAGGTCACGCGCTGAGCGAAGTTGGCCAGCCGGTCGTCGTCGCGGTCCAACAGCACGCCGGTGCCACCCTCACCGGACATGAAGCTGGCAATGTCCAGGCCCGAGCAGAAGCTCTTCCCCTCCCCGTGCAGCACTACCGCGCGAACCGAGGTGTCGTCTGCCAGTCGCGCTGCAGCATTCATCAAGCCCTCGAACATGGCTTGATCAAGGGCGTTGTGCTTGTCGGCGCGCACCATCGTCACCGTTGCCACGCCGCCAGCACCGATCTGCACCTGAACTCTGTCTTCGCTCACGTTGGGAACTTACCGCGCCGCCAAACTTGGCTGTCGCGACCACCAGCGAAGGGGAATCGAGCCTCGTCGACACATGCCGCTCACGGGCTGAACATCGATCCGAAGTCCGTTCGGAGACCACGGATTTAGGTTGCCGGATACGGAGACAGATGCTCGTGCACGCAGGTCCATTGATTGTCCACACGCACCAAGACGATCGTTTCGCGCTCCAAGACGACGTCCTCGACGCCGTCGAGCGAGCGCGTCGTGCGGACGTCGTGAGTGAATATGGCGGTGCCGTTGGGGTACGACTGCATGCGCTGGTTGGTGGACTTGCAGTCGAGCACCCTGAAGGCAGCATCTCGTTCCCAGCGTGACCACATGTCCTCGTAGTCCTTGCGCGACTCGATGCGATGTGGAGTGTCGTAGAAGAGAAACGTCGCGTCGGGGTGGAAATGGGCAAAGTACCGGGCGGAGTCGCTGGCGGTGAACGCATTCAGAAGTGACTGCGTGAACGCCATGGGGTCGTGCTCAGTGTCGTCGTGACTTCGGTCGACGGAACGAGTGGATTCAGACATGGGCAAGCCAGTCCGATGCTCCGTCGACCGGCTGGCCGTTGATCACGACGAGTGGGACTCCTGGCTCAGGGTATCGATGCAGCGCAGCAAAATTGTTGGCTGCGATGGCGTGAGGGTCGAAGCCGATCGCCAGGCCGGTTCTGATGAGATCTTGAGCTGACTGGGGCGCGCCGACGCCATTGGCCAAGTCGGCCAGCTGATCGTTGCTCAGGTCCGTGGGCCCCTTCTCCTTGGGCTGCTGGTCTGCCGAGTAGATCGCCTGAACGAATCGCCATGTGATGTCACTGGACCGCGCTTGGTCGGCCACCACGTAGGACGCGGCGATCGCGCGGTCGTCGTATGTGCCGCTGGCGGAGTACTTGTCGAGGAAGTCTACGAACCGCAGATTGACGCGGAGGTTCCCGGCTTCGATGCGCTTGCCGATTTCGCCGCCTTTATCCCGCACCATCTTGCCGCTGTACGGGCACAGCGGATCCACGTAGAGCTCGATCTGCCCGAGCGCATCGGGGTCGCCTATCGAGATGGCATCGCCGGCAGGTGCCGCGACCGACGCATGCGCCAGGCCGGCGGTCGGTCCACACATCAGCAGCCCGACCGTCACCGCTAGGACCGCGCCGAGGGCACGTAGCGGCAGGTTCATCGATCTCGCGTTCATGGCTCCATCATGCCGTGCCATCGGAGGACGATGACCAACCTGCACCGGGGCTACGGTGGAATGCATGGCTGGCCCCGACGGCTTTCATCCGGACTTCTCCTCCGATGCCTCGACGAGTGCGCCTCGCAATCGTGTGCGCCACGTCAAGTCATCCGACCTCGATGCGAACACGGCTCAGTCCGATGGGATGCAGCGGTTCGCCGCGCTGAGCGGAGCCACCGTGGGCAGCGAGAAGTTGTGGATGGGAGAGACATTGGCCGCACCGGGAAGCGTTTCGGCCAACCATCACCATGGTGACTCGGAGACCGCGATCTACATCCGCAGCGGGCACCCTGAGTTCGTATTCTTCGACGGAGTAAGCGAGGTCCGCATCCGGACCGGGCCCGGTGACTACATCTTCGTCCCGCCGCATCTGCCGCACAGGGAGGAAAACCCCGACCCGAACACGCCGGCGGAACTGGTGATTGCGCGAAGCAGCCAGGAAGCGATCGTCGTCAACCTACCGGCGTTGTACGCGCTGTAGATCGGGGTTAGGTTGCCGGTGGCACGAAGTCGAACGTCATTCCGAGCAGCCACACCAGCGCCAGGACCACTGGCAGGTGAAAGATGAACTGCAAGAACGTGAATCCGACCAGATCGCGCGCCCTGAGCCCGAGCACCGCCAGCAAGGGCAGCATGAAAAAGGGATTGACCAGGTTCGGCAGTGCTTCGGCCACATTATAGATCTGCACCGTCCAGCCCAGGTTCATCTGGACATCTGTGGCCGATTGCATGACGTATGGGGCCTCGACCAACCACTTTCCGCCGCCGGAAGGGATGAAGATACCGAGCACCACGGTATAGAGCGCGATGACGATGGCGAAGGCCCCGCCGCCGGCGTGCGTGAGCAATGCCGCCAGCTGATCCGAAACAGTCTGGCCACCACTGCCTTTCGCCTTGGTGAGGATCGCCGCCATAGCGGCGTACAGCGGAAACTGGACGAGGATGCCACCTGTGGCCGGTACGGCTTTGGTGACGGCTTGTAGGAATCTGCGTGGCGTCCCGTGCAGCACGAGTCCCAATATGAGGAAGACCAGCAGATAACCGTTGAGGCTGCTGACGACGGACAGCACCGGCTTGCTGAACAATTGGGAAACCAGCCAGCCCAACGTCATCAGGCCCGCTAGCACGGGCAGGATGCGGCTGTACTCGAGCCACTCTCCAGGCCGTGAGCGCGGCGGCACCTCTTCGTGCTGGTCGTCGAGGTCCACGTCCAGATCCTCGGCGGTCACGATGGCCGCGCCCCTCGGTGCGGAGAAGTGAGCGATCACCACAGTCAGCGCGATGAGGATGGCGCACATCAGCAGGGACTGCCACGTGAAGATCGTGGTGCCGAAGTCGAGCACCCCGGTGATCTTCAGTAGCTCCGGAGGCAGCGACTTGGCGGTTGCCTGCAGTTGTGCGGCCGAGGAGGACATGCCGAGCGCCCACACCGCGCCCAGTCCCATGAAGGCCGCGGCGCCGAGGGCGCGATAGTCCACCCGCAGATCGGTCCGACGTGCGATCGCCCGGGCCAGCAGGCCACCGAATATCAGGCTGAGCCCCCAATTCAGGAAGGAGACCGACATGGACAGGAACGCAACGAAACTCACCGCGCTCCTCGCCGTCTGGGGCATGGTGGCGAGGCGATCAATCAGCTTGGCTACTGGCGGAGATGTGGCGACGACGTACCCGGTCAGCACCACCATGGCCATCTGCAGGGTGAAGGCCGTTAGATCCCAGAAGCCGTCGCCAAAGGCATTCACGACCGTCTGTGGAGAGGACCCGTTGGCCAGCGCGGCGACGGTGACGAGGACGACGCCTGCGAGGGCAACGACATACGCGTCCGGAAACCACTTCTCCGTCCAACTGGCCAGCGACTGGGCGACCCGCGCCAGCCCCTTCTCGGAGCGAAACTCTTCGGTGGCGGACGTCATTCGGCCGTTCCTCTCTGCCTGGTGCACCCTGCCTGCTGGGCAAGACATCGGGGTCGGGCGATATGGCATCGCAGGCGTTGGCAGTCACTCAGTATTGCGGCTGTGGAGGCATCGACAATCGAGAACGGCCCGAACTAATTCTGTGCAACGAACGCCTAGGAGAAGGACTCGAGCGCCTCGACCGCCTTGGCGAGGAACGCCTCCTCGCCGAAGGTGTTGACTTTCCAGAACATCGCCTGACTGCCACCGGCGGTCATCGCAGAGATCGCAAGCTCGGTACCGACCGCGAGGACCGCCACGTTCAGACTCAACCGGTTGCCGCCCAACGCGCTGTACCGCTCGTAGGTCCGCACCAACATCCGGGCATCGCCGATTCGTTGATCGGAACGCTCCTCCAGGTTCGCGGTTACGCTGCCGCGGATGACCTGCGCGTCTAGGTGCGCCACCAGCGCGTCGGCATCACCCCGGATCTTGCACTCATGCTGTGCCATGACAGCACCCTAAGCCTCCGCCTCATAGGCGACCGCGGCCCTCGTTGCGCCGACGAACGGCGCCATGAGATCTATAGGTGGTTCGGGCCACGCGGGCGCACCGGGCGGGAAATCAACTACTGAGCCCACGGCGGTCTGCTTCTTGGTCACAGCGTTACCGACGACAGCAGTTCCACTTTGGTTGAGGCAGTTCCTCCTCGTCTCAAACGCGCAGGTCAGGGCTGGTGAGTATCGCGAGGTGTCGCAGCCGATCGGCTGGATCTCAACTGCGTTTCGTTCACAAATCCGTTCCCACACATGCGACGACGTGGCCCGGGGTTCGTCCGACGTATTTGTTTCTACGGGTCGAATACGAGCAGCGGTTTGTTCCCGTGTGCGGGAGCTTCGGCCAAAGAGACGGCTTCGCTGAACTTTTCGACGGGGATGGGCTGGCCTTCGGGCACTCGCAGCGCGCCGCTGTCGACGAGTCGCAGTGTCCGGTCGATCGTTGCGGTCATCCGATCCTTCGGGGTCTCGGTGAACCAGCGGAACAGCCAGAACCCCCGAACCGTCTTGGTTTCGTAGATCAGTGAGCGGGCAAAGATGGGGATGGTGAGTTTGTCGGGCTCGGTCTGGCGGTGCGTGGACAACGCGCCGTAGACGACCATCTCACCGCCCGGTGCCAACGCACGCGATACATCCGCACCTACCTGACCGCTGACGCAGTCGATCGCCTTGGCCACACCGTCGTGGCCGGCAATCTCGGCCAACCGTTCACCCAAGTCCTCGTCCTCCGTGCAGATCACCGCGGTGCCCCCCAACGCCAGGATGTCCTCCACAGCAGAGCGACGGCGCACCACGTTGAGGGTCTTGAAGCCGACGTGCGCCCCGATCTGGATGACCGACTGGCCCACGATCGAACCGGCCGCGGTCTGCAAAAGCCATTCACCGGGTCGAACATCGAGTTCATCACCGGTCAAGATCACGGCGGTGAGCGGATTGCTGAGCAGCTGGGCGGCCGTGGAATCGCTCATGCCAGCAGGAACAGCCAGGACGTGCCCGACATCGGCAACGACATACTCCTGCCACGTACCCCTGACACCGACCGTGATGACGCGTTGCCCGACACTCAGACCGTCTGCGCCGCTGCCTAATTCGTCGATCACACCGACGGATTCGATTCCGGGCACGGTGGGGAACTCCGGCGTGAATCCGTATCTACCGCGGACGGTATGCAGATCGCTGGCCTCGATCGGTGCAGCTGTCACCCGGATCCGGACCTCGCCGGGACCCGGCTCCGGAATCGGACGGTTCTGCAGGTGCAGCACCTCAGCCGGCTCGCCTACCGTGTCGGCGACGATGGACCGCATAGTTCTCATCTTCCTCACGCTCCTTCGGTCGGAACATCCAGATCTCACGACTGTTCGTGTACATAGCGTCGCGTTCGACGGCGACGAGCCGAATCAGCGCCTCCAAGTCCAGCGATAACAGCGTTAAATGCTGCCACCGCGGCAGGGTTGTTGGGTGTAAACGCTTGGCGCGGATCCCCTACACCGTGCGTCATCGATGACCGCTCGGGCGGAGCGGATCCGCCAAATATCTTGCACAGCGCGGCTATCGAGCCGGCTCCGGTCTGGTGACTACGACAGCGTCGCGCCGCTGGTCTTGCTGCGGGTCTCAATGGCCTTGAGACTGGCGGCGAACGCCTTGATCAACGAGCGCCTTCCGACGGTGCCGAGAAATCCCGCGACGATCCGGCCCTTGAAGTTCTTGCCTTGTCGGACCAGCACGGCGTCAATGTCCGTGGTTCCGTCTGGCCGCGGCGTCAACGTATACGTGTGCCCCGAGGCGCGGCCGAACAGGTTGGAGTCCGTCGTCATCAGCTTCACGTGGTGGGGGTCCGTCCAGTCGTAGTGCAGGCGTTCCCACACGCCGCCTGAGCCCTCGGTGACATCGGCGTCGTGGGCGCCCACGCTGTGCACGACGAGGCTCGCATCGGCACTGTTCTGAAACAGCTTCGACCGGCCAGGGCCGAAGTCGGTGAGCCCGGCGATGAACTGCTGGGGTGTTGCAGTGGTCGTCTCGTGAAGGCGGATGGTGGCCATGGGAAGGTTCCTTTCGGTGGATGCTGCTTGACTTATCCGGCCGTCCGGTTGAAGAGCCGCTCGACCGGTGCTTGCGCTGAACATCAGCGCACGGCACTTATCGCGAATTCCGCCGCACCGCTCGTTATCCGGACCCCAATGGGGGTGGGATTGGCAGTCCCAGCCGTAGCATCAGTTGGTGGCGCCAAGATCGAATGCGCTGGGTGAGTATCTCCGCGCGCGACGCGAGCAGTTGCGTCCGGAAGACGTCGGGCTCGTTGCCGGGACCCGGCGCCGGGTGCCGGGGTTGCGGCGCGAGGAAGTTGCCACGTTGGCAGGCGTGAGCCCCGCCTACTACCTACGGTTGGAGCAAGGTCGGGACACGAACCCGTCCCCGCAAATCGTCGAGGCGCTAGCACGAGCATTACGCCTCGACGACAAAGGAATCGACTACTTGTATCGGCTGGCAACAGCAACCGCCAAGCCTCGAGTTCAGTCCACTAACAGCGGCGTGGCTGGGCTGAGCCAACTGATCGACCAAATCCCGCTACCGGCCGTCGTCTTGAACAGGTACGCGGAGGTCCTGGCGTCCAACGGGGTCGCACGTGCGCTGTCACCTGGATTCGTCCCGGGACGAAACTTCCTGCGCTGGCTCCTGTTGGATCCGGCGGCCCGAGAGTCATACGTCGATTGGGACACGGTCACCGCGATAGCGGTGAGCGAGACACGCGAAGTCGCCGGCGGTGACCTATGTGACCTGGAGTTGCGGGCTCTCATCGACGATCTGACGGCAGCAAGTGAACGCTTCCGCCAACTGTGGGCGCGCGCAGATGTCGGCTACCACACCGGCGCCATCGCCATGCGCCACCCGCAGCTGGCCGAGCTCGATCTGTACCGGAGCAGCCTCACGGTGCCTCACTCAGATGCGCTGCACCTCTTGATCTATCACGCCAAACCGGGCAGCAAATCCGCAACCGCATTGGACGAGCTCCGGTCACACTCACTCACAAAACCACAGGGCGGCACCGTCAACTGAGGAACCCTCGCCCGTCTGGCATGAGGAGAAATCGGGTGGCTGACGTATTCGACGTTCCGGAGACGTACACGGTCGAGCGTGACTTCCTCTGGTAGACAGCAGAAGTCGCGGCTGAATCAATCCGTCGGTAGCCATCGATTCTCATCGATTCCGACTTATCATCTACAAAGAAAGGTCTACTTTGGCGCACGACGGTTGTGAGCAGCCGCTCGCACATTGGCGCCACCCTCGATGGAGAGGAATTGACATGCGCACCATCCAGATTGAACAGTTCGGCGATCCTGCGCAGGTGCTCCGCGTCGTCGACATCGAAGAGCCGCCGCCACCGGGTCCGCATGAGGTTCTGGTGAGCGTTGAGGTCTCGCCGTTGAACAAACACGACCTACTGGTTGTCGCCGGCATGCTGGCGCGACCACCCCTGCCCCACATACCAGGCGCAGAGGGGGTCGCCCGCGTGCTTGCCACCGGCGCCGAGGTCGATGGACTTCACGTCGGCGATCTGGTCGTGCTACCCCTGTACGCCGGTGCTTGGCGTGAGCGGCTCGTCGTGCCCGCCGACGGCCTGTTCGCACTCCCCGCCGGCGACAACATCGAGCAGTACTCGATGCTGGGCAGCAACCCCCCGACCGCAGGATTGATGCTCAGTGAATGCACCCCCCTGCAGCCCGGTGACTGGGTGGTTCAGAACGCCGCCAACTCCGGGGTGGGACGGTCATTGATCGCGCTAGCCAAACGTCGCGGACTGAAGACGATCAACCTGGCCCGTGACGACGCAACGTTCGCCGAACTCACAGCAGCCGGGGCCGACGTGGTCCACGTTGACAACCCCGATGCGGTCAGCGATGTTCGAGCAGTGATCGGCGACGCGCGAGTCGCGCTGGCAGTGGAAGCCGTCGGTGGCCCGGGGGTGGCGCGGCTGCTCGAATTGCTTTCCGACGGTGGATGGTTGGTCAGCTATTCCTGGGCCAGGGACGAACCCATGTGGGTCGACACCTCGACACTGGTCGGCAAGCACCTCACCGTCCGCGGATTCTTTGTCGGCGACTTCGACTACCGCGAGAAGGTGCTGCCCGTCGTTCGTGAGGCGGCACCGCTGGTGGCCGACGGCGCCCTCGTTGTCCCCGTGGCGGGCGTGTACCCCCTTGAGCATATCCAGGACGCGGTGCAACATCTCCTCCGTGGCGGCAAGATCCTGCTGAAAGTGGCGGGGCGATGAAGGTGCGCCGACGAACGCGGGGCAAACACAGATCGGTCCCGAAGCAACAGCCGCGCCGTGACACCGACGTGACACCGGGCCGAGGCTGGTCGAGGTCTCACGGTCCGAGGCGACGGAGCAACTCGATGATTAAGCGATTCCGGTAGAACGCGCGTCTTGACGCCTTCGGTCCAGCCCGCGAGAAGCCGCTTCTCAGGTACCTCGACGGCCGTCCGGAGGCCGAATGCTCTGTTCGAAGGTGAAGACGTTGCCCGGGTCGTACTTCCCCTTGATCGTGCGCAGCCGCCCGACATTCGTTCCCCAATAGGCGGTTTCCCAGTCCGCCAGGCCCGCGTGAGGCACGTTGACGTAGGCGCCGTTCGCGTACGGAGCCAACGCCTCGCTGAACTCGGCGATCCAGGCCAGACACTTTGGAGTCAGCGGATCAGCCGCGCTCCCTGACCCAGTCGGGCGCTCGCCACGATGAGGGCCCCAGCCGGCACCCGGCTCGGCGTAGAACAGCGCATTGCGGTGGGCGAACGCCGATCCGCCGGAAGGCTCACTGTCTGTGACCGCTCCGCCGAATGCGTTGGTGAAGTAGTTGCAGCCCGGCGCCGGGGCCCGCGACATGAACGAGCACACGATGCCGATCGCGGCGGTGGGAAATGGATCAGAGATGAACTGCGAGGTGAACTTCCAGTTCTCCGGCTCTTCATGTGTGGGTATCTGAAACCCGGCGTAGTTGTCGGCCCAGTCGGCGTTCTTCACCAAGACTTCGGGGGTTCCGACCGACAGGATCGGCGCGAGCAGTTTCATCGCCTCGGCCTCCGATCCGGACGCGAGTGCACCGACCAACTGCACCTCGTCGCGGCGGATCTCGAGTTGGCTGGTGAGTCGGTCGTCGACATGGGGTGCCGAACGCTGCCACGCCTCGAACACTGAGGGCAGGTCACCAAGGCCGGGCCAGGTTGCGGTCAGGTAGATGGTCTGTGTCAGCGGGTGAACCCGGTAGGTCAATGCGGTGACGATCCCGAAGTTGCCGTTACCGGCCCCGCGTAACGCCCAGAGCAGGTCCGCGTTGTCGTACTCGTCGGCGACGATCGCCTCGGCGCCGTCGGCCCCTGAGGCGACGACCACCTCTGCCGAGATCAGATTGTCCGACGCCATCCCGAAGGCGCGGGTAAGCAGTCCGAATCCGCCGCCGAGAGTCGCTCCGACGAGCCCTACGGTTCCCTCGGTGCCCGTCGGTGCGGCCAATCCGGCCCTGCCGAGCGCGGTTACGGCCTCCAACTGATTGAGTCCGGCGCCCACGGTCGCGGTGTTGGAGGCCGGCTCAATCGTCACCGACTTCATCTCGCTGACGTCGATCACGATGCCGTCATCGACACTGGACCAACCCTCGAGACAGTGGCCGCCGCTGCGCACGCGAAGCGGGACACCGTTCTGTCGCGCCCAGGCCAACGCGTTGACCACGTCCCGGGTCTCTTGGGCGAATACGATCACCGCTGGGTCGTGGGTGAACAGCAGGTTCCAGGAGGCGCTTGCCGCCGGGTAGTCACTGCCGCCCGGACGGACGATTCGTCCCGTCAGCTCGGTCAGGCCGGGACTGGTGGAAGTCATTCGGTCGCCGCAAGCGTTGGGGCGACCGGGGTTTCGTCCCCTGGTTCGGCGTCAAGGACCTCGCGGTGGAAGATCATCATGTAGGCGAAGTACACGCCGCCGGCCAGGATCAGGCCGAGGACGACCAGCGTCGGGATGGTGGCATCGCCAGGCGTGACGAGGAAGACCAGTGCGGCGCCCACCCAGATGAGCGCGGCGATCGCGACCGGAATCTCGAAACGGCCCAGACTGAACCCGCCCTCCTTGTGCTCCAACCGTTTCCGCACCACGAGGTAGAGGATCACGATGGCTCCGTAGATCAGTGCAGGCAGGATCGTGCCCCCGAGGATGAGCTGCAGCAGTGCCTGGCCGGGCAGCGCGACCATCAAGACGACACCGATGGCCACGATCAGGATGGTCGCCGGAACCGGCGTCTGCGTCTTGGGGTTGACCCTCCTCATCAGCGCGTGCGCAGGAAAGCGTCGATCGCGGGCCATCGCGAACACCTGCCGTGCACAGGCGGCCATCACCACCATCCCGGCACCAAACATCGCAAACACCAGACCCGCCAGCAGGATTCGCTCGGCTATCGGTCCGAGCTGACCGCGGATGATCGCGGCCACCGGTGACTCGCTGGCGCTCACTGCCGGGATGTCCTTGATGGCCACGGTGAGTGCGATCAGAAACGCCAACCCCAACACTGCGGCCGCGACGACCGAGGACACGATCGCACGTGGGACGGTGCGAAACGGATCCTTGGCCTCCTCAGCGAGGTTCGCCGCGGAGTCGAAGCCGATGAGCGTGAGCAAGCCCATGAGCATCCCTGCCATCAACCCGCCGCCGAGGCCGAAGTAGTCGGGCGCATTGGCGGTGATACCACGGGAGGTGAGGTTCTCGATGTGGCCGCTACCGGTGAACAGCATGACACCCACCAGGGCGATCACCAGCACCACGACGATGGTCAACTCGAGTCCCACTGCGGCAGAACTGATCAGGCCGAGCAGTCGGGTCGAGGCAATCACCAGCACGGCCTGAATGACCAAGATCGCCAGCGTGATCATTCGCGCGGTGTCTTCACTTTCCGCCATACCGGCCAACGGCATGAACGCCTGACTGGCCAGTGCGTTGTCCATCGCCACCACGCCCGTGGCCAGGTACCAGAAGGTCAGCCACCCGAACAGCCAGCCGATCTTCGGGTTGGCCAGGCGGGATGCCCACTGGTAGGAGGACCCGCTCAGCGCGATGCGCGCCGCGAACTGAGCCACCACGAGGGCTACCAGCGTCTGCCCGACTGAGGCGATGACCCACAGCCAGATTCCGACCGGTCCCGCGGTCCCGAGCAGGTCGTCATACGACGCGAAGATGCCAACCGCCACCGAGATGAACGCAAACGAGATCGCGAACACCTGGAACTGGCCGAGAGTTCGCTTCAGTTCCGGACTGGAATCGTCGTCCGCTGTGGCGGGGACCGCCACATTCTCAATCGTCATCGACTTGTCCGATCGTCTGTGGTGGCTAGTGCAGGAATAGTAGATGAGGGAAGGCAGCAACAATTTACTATTGCGTTAAATTAGTTGCGGTGAATAATTGAACACCTGGTGCGAATGCCCTTGCCATTCGCTGACGAGTGGGCACCGGGCCTCATGAGGAAATTCGTAATGGGGTCTTCGGCAAACGCAGCGCATCATGATGGGCGCTGACAGCCAACCGCTGAGCCTGCCGTAATGGGTTGCGCCCCAACGTTCCGAGCTAGCTGAGCTCGATCTGGATCGTGACTTCCCCTGTTGGACAGTAGAAGTCCGAATAATCGGAGACCACGCGGAGGAGCGCGGAACTCTGCCTCGTTCCAGGTCGACTACCCGCCGAGATGAACGTTGAAGAACTGTAGTGCGGCCTCGCCGATTGCACGGTGTTCGGCCGCGCGGTCCACTCCGGGTGCGTCGATGCAGGCCTCGGGGAACTCGTCGCGACCGTCCTGGTTGCATTCGTTGACGAAGATCTCGTGATCGACGTTGCCGGGGAGCACGTCGAGCACGGCGCCGGGAATGTTGTTGGCCGCGAATTCGGCGTTCTGAGCGGGTGGGGTTTGGGTGTCGCGTGCGCCGACGGTGATGTAGGTGGGCACGGTTAGCTGTCGAAGTCCCGTTTCATCCATGCCGAAGGACTTGATGATCCCGGGCGCCATGGCAAAGACCGCCTTGATCCGCCCGTCAGCGACGTCGTCTGCCGGCCCGGCGTCGAGCGGGAGTTGGTTGCGCAGGTAGGCGGGCAGGGTGGGGTTATTCTTCCAGCCGCGTTGGAAGGCCACATACAGGTCGGGATTGACCCGGGCACCCCCGAGCCACAACGCGGTGAATCCGCCTTGGGAGTGCCCGGCCACCCCGATGCGGGCCGGGTCGATCAGTGGACCCCACCGCGGGTCGGCCAGCAGGACGTTGGCGGACAGGGTGATGTCGCGAGGGCGTTGCCACAACTTGTTGGCGAGATACATGATGGAGGACTCGTAGGTATTGGCGTGGTAGTGGTCCAGCGCCGCCACGATGTAGCCGTGGCTGGCGAGGGTCTGCGCGAACCACGCGTACTGCAGGCCGTTGCTCCCGCGGCCGTGGGAGAACAGGATCAAGGGATGTCGTCGCCCGTTCGTCAGTGGCGCGAGGTCGTTGAAGACATTGAGATCGGTGGCGAACGGCAAGCTCAGGAGTGTCGCATCAGGCGCCGGAGGTTGTGCCGGATAGAAGACGTTCATCGATAGGTGGCGTTGGCCCTCGTCCGGGGTTTGATCGACGAACTCCATCTGCGCCACGCCGACGCTGAACAGGGGCAGCCCGGGCTCCGAGGGCGACTGTGGCGCGGGTGGGTGCGTCGTGCATCCGGCGACGAGGACCGCGGCGCTGAGACAAGCGATGATGCGACGCAAGCTGATCCGCCCTTCGAGTCGACAGGACCGGGCCGGCCCGTCACTACGCCCGCACGGATTAACGCGGAACCGGCGGGACGCAGCCCCAGCATGCACCTCACGGCGCCCTGGCGCGCCGCTCGGAAGGCCAGCGGCGGCCGCCGGATCCAAGCACGCCTCGGCGTCAGCGGAGCCCGCGTGGCGCGGGCGCTCCTAACCGGCCAACCTGCCGCCCCATATTGCCGGCGCCTGGCGTGGCTGCTGGGGCACAATTACTTTGTGCCCCAACTCGACGGACCTCGGCGACGAGGCGCGCTACGGCATACTTCCAACAACTCCCGCCACTAATACCCCACGGCGTGATGTGGGGCGACGGACGGTCTACGTCATCGACGCCGTTGGTCCGCGTCCATGCCGCAACCCGACGACTACTCGAACAAGTTCGCGGCTGCTGAGCAAACGAACTTGCTTGGGACTGATTCCTAGGGATCGGCCATCGTAGGATTCGATCGCCAGGCATCCGTTCTGGCGGCCCACCGAGCAGATAGTCCAATGGCAACCCCTCAGCGATTGTCCGACCGCTACGAACTCGGAGAGATCCTTGGTTTTGGCGGCATGTCGGAGGTTCATCTCGGCCGTGACGTGCGGCTGCACCGCGACGTCGCGGTCAAGGTGCTGCGCGCGGACCTCGCTCGTGACCCAAGCTTCTACCTTCGGTTTCGTCGAGAGGCACAGAACGCAGCCGCGCTGAACCATCCCGCGATCGTGGCGGTACATGACAGCGGCGAGGCCGAGACTCCCGACGGTCGGGTGCCGTACATCGTCATGGAGTACGTCGACGGCGTCACGCTGCGCGACATCGTGGACGACAGCGGCCCCATCGAACCGCAGCGGGCCATCGAGATCGTCGCCGACGCCTGCCAGGCCCTGAACTACAGCCATCAGCACCGAATCATTCACCGCGACGTCAAACCCGCCAACATCATGATCAACACCGCCGGCGCGGTGAAGGTCATGGACTTCGGCATCGCCCGCGCGCTGCACGACGACGGCGTCAAGCTCACCCAAACGTCAGCCGTCATTGGCACCGCTCAGTACCTATCACCGGAACAGGCCAACGGGGACCCGGTCGATGCCCGCTCCGACGTCTACTCGTTGGGTTGCGTCCTCTACGAACTCCTCACCGGGGAACCGCCTTTCGTCGGCGAGTCACCAGTGTCGTTGGCCTACCAACATGTCCGAAAAGTCCCAATGCCACCATCGCGACGGAACGCTGATCTGTCGCCCGAACTGGACGCCGTGGTACTCAAGGCGCTTGCGAAGAACCCCGACAACCGGTACCAGAGCGCCGCCGAAATGCGCACCGACCTGATACGGGTTCGCGTAGGTGAAGCACCGGATGCGCCAAAGGTATTCACCGACGCCGACCGCACCAATGTATTGTCGTCGTCACTCATTCACCGCACGGTCGGCCGCATTGACGGTGGGCCCACAAGGCGTTGGCTGATGGCGGCAGCGTTACTGGCCGTGCTGGCGGTCGCTGTTACCGTCGCAGTCAACGTGGCGATCGGCAATCGCCAACGCGTGCCAAACGTGCGCGGCCAAGCGCAGGCGGATGCCCAGGTGTCGCTGCAGAACCTCGGCTTCAAGACGGTCATCAATGCGGAGCCGAATTCGACGGTGCGACGCGGTCTCGTCATCAGTACTGATCCCGACGCCGACACAACGGCCCGTTTGGACGACACCGTGACGATCAACGTGTCGAGCGGTTCCGAACAGCGCAAGGTCCCCGATGTCTCCAATCTGAGTCCATCGGACGCAACGGAGAGACTCAAGGCAGCCGGATTCCGCGAGGTCGACCAGACCGAAGTGGCTTCCCCCACCATGCCCAAAGGGGTGGTGATCGGCACCAGTCCCCCGGCAGACACTTCGTCGACGGTCACGGACAGGATCACCATCGCGGTCAGCTCAGGTCCAGGGACACGCCTTGTGCCCGACGTGATCACGCAGACAGTCGATTTGGCCAAAACAAACCTCACCATTGTGGGCTTCACGACGATTCTCACCGCGCCGATGGACAGCACCCTGCCCACCGGTCAGGTGGCCGCCACCGACCCACCGGCCGGGACCGACCTCCCCATCGACGGTGCAATCACTCTGAAGGTGTCCACCGGCAACCAGTTTTCGATGCCCGACCTCAGCGGATTCTTCTACACCGATCTTGAGCCGCTACTGCGCCAGAACTACGGCTTCACCGGGCAAATCCTGAAAGGCGCCGACATCCAAGCCGGCGATCAGAACCGCAACAAAGTCGTCCACCAAACCCCGGCGCCCAACACCGGCGTGAACCGCGACGGCACAGTCACAGTTAGCTACGGATCGTAGGCTCTGTTACAACCCTTCACTTCGTCGCCCAAGACTCGGGTCCTGCCCCTCCGCCCTCATGATCGCGACGTGGCGTCGATGCACACTTGCCGCACTGCGAGTTTTTGTCGGGAGGTGTGCGGCGGGCGTTACCGTCAGATGCTGGCGATTTTGTTGCTGCACAGACCTTTCGGGGCGATTGCGCTGGAGGCCGTCAGTGCCAAAGTACCTTCACGACTACGGGGGTCGACAGGGCGACGGCGCAGCCCATTGTCTTGTGACCTGGTGTCGCGGCATCTCCAGCGCGTCCTACATTGAGGTGGCGGAGCTCCTGGATCGCTCCATAAACGTCGAATCGACCAGGCTGATCGTGAAAAACAGCCTCTAACGTAGGGCGGGTGGGGCTCGAACCCACGACCAACGGATTCGAATTTTGGCGTTCTCAACACATGTCCGAATGATCGTGAATCATTCTGCTATACAACTGAATTCGCGTCTCAGCGGTACCTAGTCGCTACGGTGGATTCTCATCGATTCCGGCTCATCTTCGATGAATAAAAGATGACTCGAGACCATGATCGAACCCACTAAGGCTGAAACCAAAGTGGCGTTAGTGATGTAGGGAAGCCCAAACGTCATGTGTGGCACGGATGGCGGCCATAGCGACGTATCAGAACAGCTTCGATCAAGGGCTTCGTCATCCGCCCGCGAGCGAGTTTCGGGCTCAACACGATCAACGCACTGGTCGACCGGCCCGATGGCAGAAGCCCGTTGGCCAAGTGATGTCTCGGGAAGTTGTCTCTGCATGTGTTACGGGCAGCCCTTATGGTGGGGTCGTGCTCACCAGAATCCTGATCGGCGTTGTCACCGCCTGCGCAGCCGTCGTCGGCGTGCCTGGCTTCGCGGCTGCCGATCCGGAGCCGGCGCCTGGGTCCCCGCCGATCATGAGTTTCGCCTCGGTCAATCCGTTGGAGTACACCGTCCTGGACGGCACGACATACGCGTTCAGCGTGAACGGCGACATCGACTGCATCATTAGCCGCAACAGCGCGAGGTACGGCTGCAGCGGCAACCTCCCTGCCGCACCGGGCAACATCGTCACAGGCTCTCAGACTGGTCAGGTGGGGTTCGCGACCAACGATGCACCGATCGTGCGCGGGGTCGACGTATTCAAGCCATTGCCACCGGATTCGAAGATCGCCTTCAAGAACGTCACCTGTGGATACGACGGAACGACGATGGCGTGCACGAACACCTTCGATCAATCGGGATTTGTGCTTAGCCCGGCGGGGAGCTTCGTCATCAATGACACCAACCCGCAGTTCGATCGGCCGCTGGGGCCGAACACGCACGTCGGCATCGGCTAGAACCCCGAGCCATGCACCCCGCGGCCGGGCCTCTCGGCGGCGAGGCCGCGGTATAGACGTCCTGCCGTTCTACCTGAGACCGAGGCCGAGTGGCAGGCGCAACTCGCCCGGCAGACCCGCATACGTGCTCAGTCCGGGAAGCGCTGGACGTTGTCCGGCATAGCGATGCACAGGAAGTAGTCGCGGCTCTGTCACCTCTACCGCGCCGCGCGCAAACACCTTTGCAGGCCGGTCACCTGCGAGCCGCTGGGCAGATGCTGCCGCCAATCTGACCGCAACCCAACCGATATCGAAGATGGCAATTCCCCTCTCAGAGGGACCAAATAGGCGAGTGTGAATTCCTCAGCCCCGCGGGGCCCACGAAGGAGTAGCGAATGCGACGCAGGCGAAATGCTCTTCTCGGCACGGTAGGCGTGACCATGACGCTGATCGCCGGGTCCACCGGCGTCGCTAACGCGTCCCCGGATCCCAAGGACATGACAATGGTCAACGTCGTCAAGGTCAAGGGCAACCCCTGGTTCGATCGGATGGCCGTGGGCGACCAGAACTTTGCGAAACGCACCGGCGTCCACACGACTCAGGAGGGCGGAGACGACACCAGCCCGCAGAAGCAGGTTCAGCTCGTCGCGGACCTGATCCCGCGTCACCCGACTGCCATCACCGTGGTGCCCAATTCGCCTGATGCGCTGGAGGACGTCCTCGGCCAAGCCCGCGCCCAGGGCATCAAAGTCGTCTCACACGAGGCCAACGGAATTCAGAACGTCGACGTCGACATCGAGGCGTTCGACAACGCCGACTTCGGAAGGCGGATCATCCAGAGCCTCGCCCAGTGCATGGGCGGCCAGGGCGGCTACGTCCAGTTCGTCGGCAGCTTGACCGCGCAGACGCACATGCAATGGGTGGACGCCGCACATGACATGCAGGTCGCCGAGTTTCCCGGCATGACCCGCGTCGAAGGCCCGATCGAGACCGCCGACGACGAGCAGACCGCGTACGAGAAGGCCAAGGAGGTTCTCGCGAACTACCCTGACCTCAAGGGTTTCCAGGGCGCGGCCAGCACCGATCTACCGGGCATCGCACGTGCCGTGCGAGAGGCGGGCTTGCAGAACCAGACATGCGTGATGGGCACGGCGGTTCCCTCCGTGGCATCCAAGTACCTCGCCGATGGTTCGATCGACAAGATCTTCTTCTGGGATCCGGCGATGGCCGGGGAAGCACAGCTGCAGATCGCGTTGATGCTCGCGCAGGGGAAGACGATCGAGGCAGGCACCGATCTGAACGTCCCTGGCTACGACTCGCTGACCAAACTCCACGGCTACGACAATGTCTTCGTCGGGAACGCCGCGCAGGAAGCGGATGTCGACCGTCGCGTAATTCCCCCGGGGTGTCCGTCACGTAATTCCGCCACCCGGTGGGCCTCGGTGTAGGTCTACCGGGTGGGTTTGGTGTTGTCTACTGGCGCGCTAGC